>JAZONP010000216.1:0-30966 GCA_045654565.1 Bacteroidaceae bacterium | reverse complement strand
AGATAAGCTTGCTTAATCTCTGCTGAGGTGCGAACCGACGAACGAGCGAGGGTAGAAGCAAAGTTCACTTTGATTATTCCGAGTAAGGAGGAGGAAACGAAAGTCGTAAGGAGGAAAACTAAGAGTTACTAACGCGGAAATAAATAGATTGGGTAAAAATCTATATTATTGCCTTTGAAAACTATCCCATAGGAAATCCCATCAATATACAATTAGAGCACTACCGCAGTAGTGCTCTAACGATTATTTCTCCTTCAGTACGGGGATTTGTATCTGTTGTCCTATAGCCACGCTATTAAAGTTTTTCATCTTGTTATACTTGACGATATAGGGCCACAGGCGTTTATCTCCATAATACTTATTGGCCAGTTGGATGATCGTTTCCCCATTCTTCAGCTTATGCACTACAAGAGTGCCATCAAAGACATAGTCCGTAGTGTCGTTCGGAGTAATATCCTTTACGCTCTTGGCCTTTAACGATTCGGTGAGTACCACCTCACACGAAGTCATCTCTGGCATATGAGGATCCACAACTTTGGCTGCAGGCGCTTCGGTCTCCACAACGGAAGGTTTAGACTCCTGTTCTTCTAATGCCACTTGTTCATCTACAGGAAGTGATGTTTTCACCTCGGATTCGTTTTCCCACTCCTCACCGAGCTCCTCCTTCAAATTAGGATTTACAGTCATGTCTGCATATACCACCCCACCCTCAAGGCTATCTTTCTCCTCACCTACGGAGTTTTTAGAGAGCCAACGATACGTACCATAGGCCGTGACGCAGAGCAGCAACACTACCACCCAGCCCCAACCACGTCGCTTGGTGCTCTTAGGTTCTGTTGGCAGAGCCTCTTCAACGACAGAAGTTTCCTGCGCCGCCTCAGTCTCAGAACTTTCGTTTTCTTCAGCCGAAATTTCCTCTACGCTTTCCTCAGCCGAATTCTCCTCTGAGTTCTCTTCAGCCGAAATTGCCTCAGCGCTTTCCTCAGCACTTTCCTCAGCCGAATTCTCCTCAGTGCATGCCTCGGCGCATTCCTCAGCGCTCTCCTCTGCGTTTTCCTCAGCAGGCCCGACCTCTTCTGTGGAGCAATCTTCAGAGAGCTCCTCCTCAGTATTCTCCATCACATCGCCTTCTTCTGCAGGTATAGTTTCTTCTGCTGTTTCTACAATTTCATCCTCTACTGCATCAGCAGATGCCTCTACCGTCACAGCATCTTCCATTGGGAGTTCCACTGCATCTTCGGAGGTCTCCCTCTGTGGTTCATCAGCAGTTTCAACACCGGCAACCATCTCCTCGCCCAACTCCTCTGCTTGCTCTACGCAATCATGCTCATCGGCAAGAGTTTCTGATACCACAGATTGCTCCTCCTCAGGATATCCTTCGTTAAGTTCCGTAGGTTCAAAGTGAGCAAATGGGCGGTTCACCAACTCCTTCATCGCACTATCCGGCGTAAAAGCCACCTTGCGATATCCCTTGATGGTGATGCGTTCACCCGTATTGACATCTACACTAACACGGTCGCTCATCTCTTGAAGTTTAAAGGTGCCTAGTCCCTTAATCTTCACCATACCATCTTCCTGCAACCCCTTTTCGATCACCTCGATTAAAAAATGCACAAAGTTTGTTGAAGCATCACGAGTGATACCACTCTTTGCCGCCAACTCTTCAGCGATATTGCTTAGCGAAACCTTACCCATAGCACATCAAAATCATTCTGCATTAAACTTATCCTTCAACACATTACTCTGCTTGAATCCAAGCACAAGCTTCGGGGGGATGAGGTAACGCTTACCCGTTGTGGGATTCACCGAGATACGTTCCATCTTCTTCTTCACCTCGAAAGTGCCAAAAGAGGAAATACTCACCGCATCGCCTTGCTGGAAATGCTCTTCGAATATTTTAAGCGTGTCATTCACCAACTTGGTGACCACACCAGCCGACTGATTGGTCTGCTTAGCCAACTCACCTATAAAATCCTTGTTGTTCATAGCGTTGAGACTACCTTTCCATACAAATCAAACTCATCAGCACCAATGATCTCTACCATATAGAATTCTCCCATTTCCACCTCATTCTCCGTCTTGCTCAGCAGCACCTCGGGGTCCACCTCAGGCGAGTCATATTGAGTGCGACCAATGTAGTAGTCCCCCTCCTCACGGTCGACGACCACTTGCATTGTCTTACCGATACTTGCAGCACTTACCTCTTCGGCAACGCGTTGCTGTATACGCATGAGACGATCCAGGCGAGTCTGCTTCACATCATCCTCAATATCATCTTCGTACTGCTCAGCCGCATAGGTGCCCTCCTCCTCAGAGTAGGCAAAGGCGCCCATACGTTCGAAACGCATGTCCTTGACAAATTGCACCAGTTCCTCAAACTCCTCGTCGGTTTCTCCGGGGAAGCCCACCATCAGCGTAGTACGTAGGTAGATACCCGGCACCTCTTGGCGTATGTTGCGCAACAGTTCAATGGTCTCCTCCTTATTTATATTACGGCGCATACGTTTCAGCACACCAGTGCTCACATGCTGCAAGGCGATATCGAGATATTTGCACACGTTGTCGCGCTCTCTCATCACACGCAGCAAGTCCATGGGGAAGTGCGTGGGGTATCCATAGTGCAGGCGCACCCATTTCAATCCCTCCACATCCGATATGCGCTCCACAAGTTCGGCTATAGCCTGCTTCTTATAGAGGTCCACGCCATAGTATGTGAGGTCCTGTGCGATGAGCTGTATTTCCGTCACCCCCTTGCTCACGAGCAGGCGCACCTCATCGACAATCTCCTCCATGGGTCGGCTCACGTGGCGACCCGTGATGATGGGGATGGCGCAGTAGGCACACTTGCGGTCACATCCCTCCGAGATCTTCACGTAAGCATAGTGCTTGGGAGTAGTCTGCACTCTATCCAATTGACAATTGGCAGTTGACAATTGACAATCCTCCCCCTTCAGATCCTTGACGAGGTTCACCCAGTCAAACTTGCCATAGTACTTGTCCACTTGGGGAATCTCATCGCCCAGTTCGGCCATGTATCGCTCCGAGAGACATCCCATCACGAACACCTTGCGCACTCGGCGCTTGGCCTTGAGGTCACACACCTCGAGAATCATATTGATAGACTCCTCCTTGGCGTCGCCAATGAATCCGCAAGTATTGATGACTACAATCTCACCATTCACCTTGCTTGGGTTATGGCTAAGAGTATATCCGCTCTCTTCCAAGAGCTTCATCAGCTTCTCCGAGTCCACCAGGTTCTTCGAGCAGCCGAGCGTGATAACGTCTATTTGGTTTTTAATCATTATATTTTTTGTATAGTAAAAAAGGAGTTAAAGGGAGAGGATTCTCTTGAGGAGTTAAGGAGTTAAAGGGAGAGGGTCTTTGTTGGGAGTTAAGGAGTTAAAGGGAGTTATCGCTTCGCTCTTGCGTAGTTAAATGCCGATAGCTTGAGGAGTTGAGAAGTTAAAGGGAGAGGGTTCTCTTGAGGAGTTAAGGAGTTAAAGGGAGTTATCGCTTCGCTCTTGCGTAGTTAAATGCCGATAGTCCTTTCGCGCGATATAACATTCGGCCTTTAACTCCATTTATCTCCATTTAATAACCTTTATCTCCTAAACATTCGGCATTTATCTCCTTGTCTTCTAAACTAGAACAACGAATCCACAAACTCGCTCTTGTTGAACGGTTGCAGGTCATCGATACCCTCACCCAATCCTACATAGCGCACGGGGATTTTGAACTGGTCAGAGACACCAATCACCACACCGCCCTTGGCCGTACCATCCAGTTTGGTGATGGCCAGCGCCGTCACCTCGGTAGCGAGCGTAAACTGGCGAGCCTGCTCGAAAGCATTCTGTCCGGTAGACCCATCAAGCACGAGTAGCACCTCGTTAGGAGCATAGTCCACCACCTTCTTCATCACATTCTTAATCTTGGTGAGCTCATTCATCAGACCCACCTTATTGTGCAATCGTCCAGCGGTATCTATGATCACCACGTCGGCATCATTGGCCACGGCCGACTTCAGTGTGTCGAAAGCCACCGATGCAGGGTCAGCACCCATCTTCTGCTTGATGACAGGCACGTCGGCACGACGTCCCCACTCCACCAGCTGCTCCACAGCAGCAGCGCGGAAGGTGTCGGCAGCACCGAGGAACACCTTCAGGCCCGCCTTCTTGAACTGGTGTGCCAGCTTACCGATCGTGGTGGTCTTACCCACGCCGTTGACACCCACCACCATGATCACATAGGGTCGCTTGGCATCGTCGGGGATGGCAAAGCCCTCGACGTTGGTCGTCTCGTTCTCGGTGAGGAGCGATGCGATCTCCTCCTTTAATATAGCATTGAGCTCGTTTGTCGTCACATACTTGTCACGTGCCACACGCTCCTCGATACGCTTGATGATCTTCAGCGTCGTCTCGATACCCACATCCGAAGTGATCAGCGCCTCTTCCAAGTTATCAAGAACCTCATCATCTACCTTCGACTTACCCGCGATAGCACGAGTGATTTTACCTAACACGCTCTCCTTCGACTTTGACAAGCCCTTGTCGAGCACCTCCTTCTTATCCTTTGAGAAAAATGAAAAAAATCCCATAAGTGTATAGTATTTCAAATATTTTACAAAATTAGCGCAAACCGAGCGAAAAAGCAAGTTTACTTGCATTTTTCCGAGGTGCAGCCTAATTTCAAGCTGCGAAGCAGATTAAAGATACAACAAGCCGAGAGGAGAACAAAATAAATTTTTATTTTTTATCCCGAGGCGCCGTGTATCTTCAGACCGCAAAGCGGGCTAAAGGTAGCGCAACTGACGCATGAGAGAGCAAGAGCCAAACTTGTTTGAGCTCTTACCGCGAGCGAAAAGGAAGAAGACGAAGTCAAACCGAGCGAAAAAGCAAATATCAACGAGTGAATATTAAGAAAGTACTTGTATTTTTCTCAATTGAGCGAGGCAGATATTCAATAACATTAAATTTATTTGAATATTTGACTTCAGCCCCTTCGATTTTATCTTCTGGCGGCGACCTAAAGGTTCTCAGAGGCTGGTGTTTCGTTATCGTCATCGTTATCGTTTCAGCTTCTCTTTCTCAGGATTGGAGGTGTCAGATATATGCATTATATTTGTAAAAGCAATTAGAACATTCAAATAAAGGGATATAGATGACACAGGTAAGTGATATTTACACCCATAGTTTTCCTCATGTCAAAAGCGTATTGGTGTCGGGTGACATACATGGCGAGTTCAACCTACTCGTGCATAAGCTCTGTGTGCAATACGCTATGCGCGACACTCTGCTCATTGTGGCTGGTGATTGCGGCTTTGGCTTCGACAATCCTGGCTATTACGACGAGATGGTGAAGAAGAACAGTCGTCGTATGTCTGAAGCCAATAATTGGATAGTCTTCGTCCGTGGCAATCACGACAATCCCGCCTATTTCGATGGAGAGACTTTTCGTCACCGCCGATTCATTGCCGTGCCCGACTATAGTATCATTCAAGCCTGTGGGCATACCATCCTTTGCGTGGGTGGCGCCATATCTATCGACCGTCTTTATCGTATGCAAAAGTGGGAAGCGGACAAGATCAAACAAAAGACCCCTCATAGTCGCACCACCGATTCACGACTAACGCGTCAATATTACTGGCCTGACGAAGCACCTATATATAACGATGCCTTGCTCACACGCATCAATGAGCGCTTTGCCATTGACACCGTAGTGACGCACAGCGCACCCTCCTTCTGCCAATTGCTCAACAAGTGCGGTACCATATGTGCCTTTATGGCTTCTGACGATGCCTTGTCAAAGGATATCGAGGCCGAGCGTGTCACGATGACCGAACTATACGACCGCCTCGTTCACGATGCCCATCCACTGACGCATTGGTACTATGGGCACTTCCATCAGTCATGGCACGATTCTATTGAAGGTGTACTATTCTCCATGCTTGATATTATGGAGTTTCGGGAGGTGTATTAAACTTACCCTTACTTAAACATTAACTCCAGGCATTAATACGAATTGCGTCAGTCTTTGTTATCGTACACGCTTGCATGTTCTCTAAAATAATTTCGCTGTGATAGGCTGACTTTGGATATTATTTTGTAGATTTGCAAATAGTATGCAATTTTTTAAAAAGAAAGATATTAAATATGGAGTCTAGTCATAGTAAGATAGTATCACTAATATGGAATATTGCAGATGATGTCCTTCGAGATGTCTTCCTCCGTGGTCAATATCGTGATGTGATATTGCCCATGGTTGTGTTGCGACGTTTGGATGCATTGCTAGAACCAACAAAAATGGATATTGAGGAGGAACTGAAGCAGCAAAAAGAAATGGGATTGGAAGAGGTGGATGAAGATGCTCTGAAAGACATAACTGGGCTCACCTATTTTAATACCAGCAAATGGACATTGAACCGATTAAAATCGACAGCTTCCGATAATAACGATATACTTTACGATAACTTTGTTGAGTATCTTAATGGATATAGCGAGAATGTACGTGACGTATTAAAGAACTTTGAGTATTATGCCAAAGCACGAAAATTAGCAGACAACGACCGCTTATTATCCATAATAGAGCGCATTACAGATCCCCGCATCAACTTGACTGATCAAGTACAGAACGATCCCGACGGTCTTTCTCTCCCAGCTCTTACAAATGTTGGAATGGGAACTGTTTTCGAAGAGTTGTTGCGACGTTTCAATGAAGAGAATAACGAGGAAGCGGGTGAACACTTTACACCACGTGATGTAATCTCATTATTGGCTCGAGTATTGTTTGAACCTGTCAAAGAGAATCTACCAAAGATAATTTCATTATACGACCCAGCCGAGGGGTCGGGAGGTATGCTGACAGAAGGGCGCGAGTACTTGTTAAGTATCGGTGTCCGTACTGAAGCAATACAACTTTCTGGCACTGAAATAAACCCCGAGACCTATGCCATTTGTAAATCTGATTTAATTATAAAAGGCGTTGATCCTAGCGGTATGCATAGGGGTAATACAATAACAGAAGACTATTTCCAAGGTCAATCTTTTGGCTACCAGCTAACCAACCCTCCATACGGTAAGTCATGGAAAGAAGATAAGAAAAAGATATATCACGAAAAGACCTTATTGGACCATCGATTTGAATTGTCGATAACCAACTTTGCTGGTGAAACAGAAATTTTAGACTCTACTCCCAGAACTTCCGACGGACAACTGCTCTTCATGTTAGAAGAGGTGGACAAGATGAAACCTTTGGACTTGCAGCCACAAGGGAGTCGAGTAGCTTCTATTCATAATGGCTCATCTCTTTTTACAGGCGATGCTGGCAGTGGAGAAAGTAACATTAGAAGGTATGTCATTGAAAACGATCTAGTAGATGCCATTATCCAGTTACCCAACAATATATTTTACAATACAGGCATCACTACATACGTTTGGATTCTCACCAATAAGAAAGCAGACAACCGCAAAGGAAAGATACAGTTGATAGACGCATCTCAATCTTTCGAGAAGTTGCGCAAGAATCAAGGTTCACGCAATTGTACGATAACATCCTTTTATCAAGATGCCATATTGAAAACCTATATGGACTTTGTGGAGAAGGAGGCTGGCGACGACAAGGTTGCCTCAAAGGTGTTCGATGGTGATGATTTCCGCTACTACAGTGTGACTATTGAGCGTCCTCTGCGTCTTCGCAGTCAATTCAATGCATTGAAGATTGACGAACTCCTCTACGACAAAACCAACATGGAGCTATCCAAATGGCTTTACCAAATTTATGGAGAGCGTGTATTTGACGGTCTTGATGATGAAGTTCCTGCCATCAAAGAATACTTCAATGATAATGACATCAAGATGGCCGACAAGAAACTGGCGAAGTTCATCTCTTCTAAGGAGTGGAAATCTCGTCGTGACCTGATGCAAACAGCCAAGCAACTGATGAAAGCCGTGGGTACAGATGTATATATGGATTATAATGAATTCTCAGCAAAGGTTGGCAAAGCCGCTAAGGAATTGAAACTTGCTGTGTCTGCTGCTAATTTGAAATCCATTACTCGTGCCATGTCTGAAACTGATCCCGAAGCCAAACCAGTGATTAAGAAGGAGCACAAACCTAATAGTAAGGACATTGAATTACTGACTGGAGTATATGACATCGACCACTCGTTGTTGCCTGATTATGGATACTACGTTTCTGAAAAAGCTGGATATATAGAGTATGAGACTGACAGTGACCTTCGCGACACCGAGAAGATTCTTGTCAAGGAAAACATATACGAATACTTCCAACGCGAGGTGCGTCCCTATGTTGCTGATGCATGGATTAATCTTCCGCTCACAAAGATCGGTTGTGAAATCTCTTTCAATAAGTATTTCTATAAGCCAGTACCTTTACGCTCACTCGAAGAGAACGAACGTGACATCTTGGAACTCGACCGACAGAGCCAAGGCTTTATTCAATCACTTTTCAATCTCATGCCATGATGAACAACCATATCGTACCTCAATCAGAACACCTGCTTCAAGATGCATGCTATATCATTGAGCAGGCAAAGTCTATTGCCTTCAAGGCTGTAAACGATACGTTGGTCAAGCGCAATTGGCTTTTGGGTATGCGTATCCAGCATGAAGTGCTGCAAGATCAGCGAGCTGAGTATGGTGAACAGGTCATAAGAAATCTTTCAAAGGAACTGACTGGAAGATTTGGTAGTGGCTATTCTCGCAACAACCTTTATCGGTTTATATCTTTCTACAAGTCCTTTCCTCAGCTCTTCCAACTTGTAGGTGGTAACTCTGACATTGTCCCATCACCGACGGGACAATCTGAGATTGTATCAGCAACGATGGGACTATTGCAAGAGTCCGACATCTATAGCAATTTAATTCCTTTGCATGCCTTACGACTTTCGTGGACGCATTATAGCATCATTCTACAGGAAAACAATGCCGATGCCCGAGCATGGTACGAGCAAGAGGCTGCCAACGAAATGTGGAGTACCCGAACACTCCAGCGTAATGTGGCATCACAATACTATCATCGACTACTCCTGTCGCAAGACAAGGCAATCGTACGTGATGAGATGCAGCGACTGACTACTCCATTGCAAGACAAATTGGAGTTTATGAAGAATCCCGTAATTGCCGAATTTTTAGGATTCAAAAACAACACCAACTATACGGAAAGCTGTTTGGAACAGAGTATCATTGACCACTTGATTCCATTTCTTATGGAACTTGGAAAGGGATTTGCCTTTGTTGACCGACAGAAACATATACATACAGAAAAGGAAGACTACTATATCGACCTCGTATTCTATAACTATCATCTTCGCTGCTTTGTACTCATTGATTTGAAAACCACTAAGCTACGCTATCAGGATGTAGGCCAAATGGATATGTATGTGAAAATGTACGACGAACTGGTACGCCCCGATGGACATAATCCTACCATAGGCATGCTACTTTGTGCCGAGACGGACGAAGATGTAGCCCACTACTCGGTATTAAACGGAAACGACCAACTCTTCGCAGCCAAGTACCTTACTTATATGCCTACTCAGGACGAGCTTCGTCGAGAGATTGAGAATCAAAAGGAGTTCTTCCGTTTGCAACAGAAAGGAGATTAACAGATGCAACGATATAGTGAGTATAAGGATAGTGGCGTGAAGTGGCTGGGGGAGATTCCTAGTCATTGGAACGTTATTTTGACAAAGTACATTGCCAACTTATATGCAGGCAACAGCCTAAATGAGGCTTCTAAAGAAATGTATTCAAATAGGCGAGATGATGCTCGACCATATATCTCTTCTAAGGATATTGATTTAATTACAGGGAATGTAAATTATGAAAATGGCTTATACATTCCTAGAGAAGAATATATATTTGAAATTGCTCCACAAAATAGTTTTCTCCTTTGCATTGAAGGCGGTAGTGCTGGACGTAAAAAAGCATTCCTTACGAAAGAATGTTGTTTTGTTAATAAATTGTGTTGTTTTGATAGTATCATAAATCCGAAATTTCACTATTATTTTATACATGGGGAGTATTTTCAAACTATGTTTAATTGCTCTCTACAAGGCTTGATAGGTGGTGTCTCCGTTTCTACATTAAGGAACTTTTATACAGTAGTGCCTTCTATTGAAGAACAAGAGCGTATAGTTTCCTATCTTGATGATATTATATCGAAAATAGATATTGCCATTGCTCAGCAGCAAAGAATGATTGATTTGCTTAACGAACGTAAGCAGATTATTATCAATAATGCAGTGACCAAAGGACTTAATCCTAAGGTGAGAATGAAAGACAGTTGTGTGGAATGGATAGGGGAGATTCCTGAGCACTGGGAAATGAAAAGACTTAAAACAATATTGTCAATTAAAGATGAAAGGAACTCAGATCCTTCAGCCACATTATTGTCAGTTTATACAGCAATAGGTATTAAACCAAGAAAAGAATTAAAAGAAAGAGGTAATAAAGCAAATACTGTTATTAACTATAAAATAGTAAATAAGGGTGATTTAATAGTAAATCGCTTACTTGCATGGATGGGGGCTTGTGGACTTTCAAATTATGATGGTGTAACAAGTCCAGATTATGATGTTTATGCTTTTAGAAGTGGATATAATCGTCTATATTATGAGCTATATTTTAGAAATACACATTTTAAAAGTGATTGCTATAAATATGGACATGGAATTATGATGATGCGTTGGAGGACATATCCAGATGAATTCCTAAATATAATGATTCCTGTTCCTCCCTTAGAAGAACAAACAGCCATATACAATCATATTAACCCACTAATCAATAATATTGCTGTTTATATAGAGAAATGCAAAAATCAAATCACTCTTCTTCAAGAACGCAAACAAATAATAATCAATGATGTGGTAACAGGTAAAGTGAAAGTGATATGAGTATGAAGTTTATTACATCTACAGATTTAAAATTGTGGGCATGTACAAAAGAATGTCAACAATTGTTGCCTGAATTAGTGAAAAAACTGATAGATGCGTCAGTAACACATATAGATAAGCTATCTTTTCCTACTGGTGATGCAACCTTTCTACCTGGTTGGGATGGAATACTTGTTTGCAAGGAAAATATAGATCTTGTGCCATCAGGAATGTCCTTGTGGGAATTCGGAACAACTGAATCTGTGAAGAGTAAGATTGATAATGATTTCAATAAGCGGAATGAAAATCCATTAGGTTATAGCAAGAAAGACTCCACTTTTGTATTTGTGACTCCAAGAATCTGGGAAGGTGCTGAGGAATGGTTACAAACACATAAAGGTGATTGGAAGAAGATTGTCATTTATACTGCAATTGAATTAGAGAGATGGATTGATAAGACACCTGTTGTTGGTATGTGGCTGGCCCAAAAACTTAACAAGCTTCCATCTGGCGGTTATACGCTTCCTGAAACTTATTGGGAAAAATGGGCTCAAGGGCAAGACTATAAATTGCCCTATAATATACTTCTTCATGGAAGGAACGAGGCACAAGAAAAACTTGTAAAAACATGCAAGAATGGTGGAGTATTAATACTTCAGTCTTTATCACAAAACGAAGGGATAGCTTTTGCTATCGCAACTTTATCAACACACGAAAATGGTAGTGATATCTTAATCAATCGAACAGTTGTTGTAACAGATAAACACGCCTTAGAAGATTTGGTTGAGCATTACGATAATCTTATCATATTGACCAATCTTTCAGAAGGTTGTTATTATTCGGCTAAACGAGGCCACTCAATTATTGTTGCCTCAACACCCGCAGATATAAAAAAAGAATTTATACAATTACCTATAATAGAGAAAGAAGGATTCATAAGTTCTCTAATCAGTATTGGCATAGATGGGGCAAAGGCCAGAAAAATTGCAAAAGATACAGCACGTGATATCAATATACTTCGGCGAAGGTTTTCTATTGATATTAATGGTCCTAAATGGTTTGATCGTTTAACGGATTTATTACCGGCTATTCTTGTTGGCAAATGGAATGAAACAGTAGAAGGGGATAAAAAAATTATAGAACAACTCTCAGGAATGCCTTATGAACAATATGCAATAAAACTTCAATCCTTTTTAGCTCTAGAAGAAACGCCTTTAATTCAAATTGGAAGCATATGGAGAATACGTTCTCCGTATGAAACTATTGAATATATATTAATGTATAGGATGTTACCTAATACCATTTTAGATAAGTATAGACAAATTTGCATAGATTTAATTCAAGATGATGATTCAGACTCTATTGAACAATTGAATGATGATGTTCTTCATTATCATAAGTTTAATCAAAAATATTCAAAGGATATAAAAACGGGGGTTTACCAGAATCTTTGTCTTTTATCCATTTTGTATAATCCTGATGAAGGAGTACTTGTTCAATGGGTAGATGAAACTATCACTTTAATGTTAAAGAACTGGAACCTTTCTCGTTTCTTATCTAATAGAGAACATCTTCCTATCTTAGCAGAAGCTTCTCCTAATAGCTTTCTGACATTTATTGAAGAACTTCCCAAAAACATTCTTGATAATATATTTACGCCACATAAATATTCATTTTCACTGGGTGGATGGAACATCTTTTATGCAGAGCTATTATTTGCATTGGAAATACTTGCATGGGATGAAAATTATATAAATCGTGTAACTGCTCTTCTTTTGTTATTCTCGAATTATGAAAATGAGAGTAATTATGCAAATAGACCTGATAGGTCATTGTACAATATTTATAGGTTTTATTTGCCACAAACATATGTCTCATTTGAGAATAGAATGATCATATTAAAACAATATGCTAAACAAAATAAAAGTGAGGTCTATAGACTTTATGTAAAAATATGTAAATCAATAGATGAGACGGTCTTTGAGCCTAATCAGCATTATAGGTGGAGAATGTTCGGGAAATTAGAATCTCCCAACTATATAACTTTGCCAAAGGTAGAGAATATTCGTGAGGTCGTTAATTTAATGTTGCTGTGTTGTGATTACTCTACAGAGTCCATTTCTGAACTTATAGCACTTTCTTTTGAAGTAAATTTAAAGGATTTCAGAACTCTAATTCTCAACGCTGTAAGTCCACATATAAAGAATATAGAGAATGCTCATATAGTCGCTGATGCTTTAAGGAAAGAGATTACGAGGCATAAACAGTTTGAAGGTGTAAAATGGGCACTTACAACAAAAGAACTGTCTTCTTATCAAAAACTGTTAGATAGTATAGTATTTCGAAATACTTTATATAAAAACGCTTGGCTATTCGATGATACTTATGTCCAATTGCCTTATAAAAGGACTAATACAAAATGGATTCTTCAAAAACAAGATGAATTGAGATTGAAAGCTTTAGAAGAAATTGTTAATGAAAATGGTATAGAAGGTATTTGGAACTTTATCCAAATGGTAAAGCGCCCAGAAAGTTTGTCACATAGTATTGTTACTTATTTCGATGATAAACTAAACAATGATATATTTCGAAAATATAAATCCAAAGAATTGACTGAGGATTTTACAAAATCATATCTATTGGAGTTGTATCGTAAAGACACTTCAAGGTATAAAATATGGGCAAAAGATATTATTGAGTTTGATAAAGAGTTGATTATAGTATTATATGCTCCAGGATATGTCAAAGAATTAGCGGGAATTGCAGAAAATAGAGGTTCTGATATTAAAAAACGTTATTGGGAGACTATCAATGTTGGATTCTGGCAAAAAGAGAATACAGAAATAATCGTTAAAGAATTAATTAGTGTAAACCGTTACGCTGAAGCTATTGAGATTGTTAGTTCTAATAGAGAATCAATTCAAATGCCTGATGAAGAGGTTGTCCAATTACTTTATAATTATATAATAAAGGGAAGTAGTTATAATCGAAGATGTAATATGTTTTATATTACATCTCTCTTGAACGAGTTAGACAAATCTGATAACCCTAAAGTTATACAGCTTCTGATTATTATAGAGTTTCTTCTTTATGAATATCTTGAACATCAAATGGATGTATCTAAATTAAGATTTACAAAAGAACTATCACATAATCCAGAATTGATGATTCAACTGATAGAATTGGCATATTTACCAGATGACAGAGGTACTGAAGAATCGGAGGAAAAGCTATCTGAGAATAAAATACATTTGGCTAGGCATGCACTTCATATATTAAATTTCAGTTACAATATAGTTTCTTTTACCAATAAAGATGGGTTTTTGGATGAGAATTATCTAACTCAATATATAGAAAGACTTTACGAACTTGCAAAAGAGAGAAAAAGGACTGAGGTGATAAATAATGTTGTCGGAAATATTCTAGGAGATATACCTCGTGACAACAACTATCCTTCACAGGCACTCTGTGATATTGTAGAGAATTTGAATAGTGATATTGTTGATAGAGCTATTTATATTCGAATATATAATAGCAGGGGAACAACAAGCCGTGCATATAATGAGGGAGGAGACCAGGAACGACATCTTGTCTCACAATTTGAAGTATACAAAGAAAGATCAAGATTAATATCTCCTCGCATGACTAAAATCTTTGATTATCTAATCAAGGATTATAAGAGAATAGCCAGTAAAGAGGACAATGAAGCTTTAATTGCTGATTTAGAATATTAAAAAGTTTAGTTCTTAGGAGAAATGAAAAATCCTCAACCATATCACGGTGAATGGTGGATTCCTGCAGAAGTCCATCCAGATAATTATGGTATATACCCGATGGTGCATAAAGGCATGGAAGCACGATATACGGGTACATTGACATATCATGATAACGAGGATACGATACTGGAACTTTATCATGTGCCAAGCCACTTTCATTCAACCCAGTTTGCTCATAATCCAGTAATATGGGGAAGGGATGCCAATGGACACATCTTTACATTGTTTAATGTCTGGATGCGAGAGCAACGTTTAGGTGACTTCTCGAAAACGACCTTTGTAGTAAACACGATTCTTGTAGGTGAACATGTGATATCTATGGATGATGCCCATTTCAGTAAATGCATCGTATCATTTCCTTATTTGAGAAATTGGGCGTTCCGTAGCAAATTAAGAAGACGGGATGAATCAGACAACTATCATTATACACTTACAGATATATATAATGAAGGATTTTTGATAGAACAATCTGTCGATAAAGGTATAGAGTGGAAATTGAGAGATTGGTATACATTAGATTATACAAGATATGAACTGAATATTACTCAGGATACGAAGTTTATGATAGATGCTCCTAAGGGTATCTCTGTTCGCGAATGTCTTGGTCAGATTGGCGAGTTCTCTCAGTTCTTGTCTATTGCTTTGTATTGTGAACAAAATCCGTCTGAAGTTGTATTCTACACGAAAGATACCAATAATAAACTCGAGTTGTTGTTTAAGAAAAGAGAATCTGTTACTCCTGCAGCGGTCTCCTTGATAAAATTTGACCAGCTGCAAAGCAAGATCCCTTCTATGCTGCGTGCGTGGCACGACAACTTTGATAAAGTATCACCCATTAGTGGGTATTTGATTGACTCGCTCGGAAAGAACAGCTCATTTGACGTGCCTGATTTCTTAATCATAGCACAAGCACTGGATGGCTATCATAAACGGTTTGTGAACAAGAAAGATGGTAGAGACGTGAGACAATACAAAGAGCAGATGAATGCTTTGCTGAAAGCATTTGAGGAGGTTGATGTGATACGCGACTGCAAGATAAAGTCTGATGTGTTGACTGATTCCCGCAACAAGTATTCTCATTTATATCCAGACGATGTAGAATCTAAAGCAGTTAAGGGCGGTAGCCTTTATCGACTGACCGAGAAGTGTAAGATTCTATTGACCTGTTGCCTGCTGAATATGATGGGATTGACAAGCGAAGAGATAAATATCTGTTGTAATCAATCTCCTATTGACGCTATGGTTAATTCACTTTCATTTGATTAAGTTTAAGTTATGTGTATATATTCCAACAAAACCAACGAACAAGCTTTTGAACAACTGATAGAAAAAGCGCTCGTAGGGACTACACTTGAAGAACGTAAAGCTGCAGGGTGTACAGATGTTGATGTCCAACGTCCCGATGAACGTCAGTATTATTGGGGAGTACCCAAGGATATGGACAAGAAGTTGGCACTGGATACCCGCCGATTATGGTCGTTCTTGGAATCTACCCAACATGAGGAATTGGCCAAGTACGTAGGAGCAGACTTGAAGACCGAGGTCACACGGCAAATAGCAAAGAATATAGAGACTTTCGGCGTGATTCATGTGTTGAAGAATGCGGTAGAAGTACAAAACTTGAAACTCACCCTATTCTTTCCCAAGCCATCGCCAGCCGATAGTAAAGCGTCGTGGGATAAATACCGACAAAACCAATTCTCACTAACTCGCCAACAGACATTTTCAATATTGCATCCGGGCGAAGAACTGGATATGGCATTGTTTGTGAACGGCATACCTCTGTTCACCCTCGAGCTGAAGAATCCTTGGACACACCAGACGGCACGCAAGGATGGAATAGAGCAATACAAATCGGCAAAGCGTAACCCTAAAGATGTATTGCTGAGTTTTGGACGTTGCTTGGCTCACTTTGTGGTAGATAAGAATGAGGTGTTCTTCACTACCAAGTTGGCATTGGAGAAAACCTATTTCATGCCTTTCAATAAGGGATTGCCTGATGGACAAGGTGCAGGAAATCCTGTCAATCCTGATGGAGGATACAAGACGGCATACTTATGGGAGCAGATCCTGCAGAAGGATATGGTAGCCGAAATTATCATGAACTATGTTCTCTTTGATTATGGAGAGGCCAAGACGAAGAAGAAGGTTCCTCACATAATGAAGAATGTAAAGAAACTTATATTCCCTCGTTATCACCAGTTGGATGTGGTCAACACATTGGTTGCCGATGTGGCAAGCGTTGGTGTAGGTAAGACCTATCTGATAGAACATTCAGCAGGTTCGGGCAAGTCAAACTCGCTGACATGGCTGGCATTTAAGTTGATTAAAACATGCCCAGATACCGAACATGCCGTACGTGCCAAAGGTATAGATGCGCCATTGTTCAACTCTGTAATTGTGGTAACCGACCGTAAGTTGCTCGACAAGCAGATAACAGAGAATATCCGAGCTTTCGGACAGAGCGAGAAAATAATTGCTCATGCCGACTGTGCCGACAGTGGCAATAATCATAACCGTACAGGACTACGACAGCATATAGAGGATGGTAAGCGTATTATTATCACCACGATTCAGAAATTCCCTTTCATGTGTGATGTAATAAGCAATGTGAGCGACCGCAACTTTGCCATCGTGATTGACGAGGCACATAGTTCACAATCGGGTATTGCTGCCGACAAATTAAATGTTGCCGTGCAGAAAGGTGTTGATAGCAGTGAGGAGACCAATGACCTCATCATGAAGCTTATGAAAGAGCGTAAAATGAGTAGCAACTGCTCTTATTTTGCATTCACTGCTACACCCAAGAAAGAAACTCTCGAGCGTTTCGGCACTAAAGATGCAAATACAGGGAAATATTACCCCTATCATCTGTATAGTATGAAGCAAGCTATAGAAGAGGGATTCATATTGCATGTATTGACCAACTATACGACATACAAGAGCTACTACGAACTAACAAAAAGCATAGAGGATAATCCTCAGTATAATAATAAGAAGGCACAAAAACTACTACGCAAACTGGTGGAGCGAGAGCCCAAGACCATAGCTGCAAAAGCCGATATCATGCTCAACCATTTCGATGCCAAGGTATATCGTAATCACAAGCTCAATGGAAAGGCCAAAGCTATGATTGTAACCAAAGATATAGAGTGTGCTATACACTATTATATGGCATTACAAAAGATTGCGAGCGACAAGAACCTGCCATACAACATACTGATAGCCTTCTCAGAAACTAAAGAAATAGATGGTAAGGAGTACACTGAGGCTGGTTTGAATGGATTCCCCGAATCACAAACTGCCGATGAGTTTGAGAAAGATGAAAATCGCATATTGGTAGTGGCCAACAAATACTTGACGGGATTTGACCAACCCAAACTGTGTGCGATGTATATTGACAAACCATTGGATGGTGTATTGGCAGTACAGACTTTGTCGCGACTGAACCGTGCAGCACCAGACTTGGGTAAGTTGAGCGAAGACCTCTTTATCTTGGATTTCTACAATTCTGCAGAGGGTATGAAGGAGGCTTTCAACCAATTCTTTACCGTAACTACGCTATCGGGAGCAACGGATGTCAATGTGCTTCATCAACTGAGAACCACCTTGTTGCAATTTGGCGTGTTTGAGAAGGAAGAGGTGGATGCATTTGCAGATCTGTATTTTCACCATGCAGATGCCGATCGTTGGGCTCCTATATTGGACGAAGCTGCACAACGATTCAATAATGAGATTGAATGGGCCGAAAACGGCAAGGTGGATTTCAAGATGAAATGCAAGCAATTTGTACGAATATATTCACGTGTTGCTGCTATTCTTGACTATGAGGTGGCAGAGTGGGAAAAGTTGTTTTGGTATCTCCGGTATTTAATCCCAGATCTTTATGTTGATTCAAAAGGAGAAGATATTAAAGAACTTTTCGATGTTGTTGACTTGAATACTTATGGCTTGCGACGTACGGCATTGAACGAAACAATCGACTTAGAGGCAGATGAAACTGTATTGGATCCTAACAAGCCCGTAATGGTAAGTGGTGGTAATGACGAAGGGAAAGATCCACTTGATGTTATCCTTACAGAGTTCAATAATAAAAACTTTGATGGATGGGATGCTACACCTGACGAGCAGAAAGCCAAGTTCTTGAAAGTGGCAAAAACAGTAGCCCAGGATAAAGACTATCAAGAATTGGTAATAGGAAATCCTGACCAACAGGCTGTAAATACTGCTATGAATAGGATTATCGACAATGCGGTAAGAAAAATGCGTCAAAGTGATATGTCGTTGTACAAGAGCTATCAGAATGAAGGATTCAAAGATGGGTTCCGTACAGTCATCATGAAGATGTTGGGTGATACAACAGAAGTGTATACATTCAGCAATGGCAAGCTGGAATATATCGAAGATGACAGAGAAGTACGAAATCTTATCTATAATCGATTGATAATGGACGCTTCCACTCCCGACAGTGACCTACAACTTGAAGTGATGACATTATTTAGTGAACGTTACTACGGCATGTCTATAATGGATTGGCAACGTATCATAAAGGCATACACACCAATGATACGTGAAGCAAGCCGTATAAAAGAGGCACAAAACTATGGTATGGCTGCAGAGAGAGAAATGGATTATAATCTCGACAATAATTAGAATGTGAAGTATGAGTAAGGATACTATCCAAGCAAACAACAATATCCCCAAACTACAATCACCTTTCGAACAACTGCGAGAAGTGGATACAGAAAGAAGTAAAAGCTAAGGCTTTTGGCGATGACATCCGACGTAAAACTCAAACCATACCATTTGTCTGGAGCAATCCGAAAAATTGGATACTCTCGGACAAATGCTCAAATTCACCTGCAATAGGAGTCGAAAAAACTGACAGGGGGCCTTGGCAGTTTTTTTGGAATCGAAAAATAAGAATGGAGAATGGGAAATCAAGTTCCCTTCATTTCTCCTTAATAACGAGAGCCTTACATTCGCCACAGGGGCGAACATATCATAGGATTAGGGTGCTCGAGCGGTTATACGGAATTACTTTTTTGCCGCTTGGCAGTGCAGCGCGGATGCGCTGCAACGTTGACGTTAACTATGCAGCAAGCTGCGGATTAACGAGCCATTGCGCGATTATAGGGTGTACGATAGTGTGCACTGCGAAGGTCTTCCAAGGTCTGCTCATTCCATTCGCCTGATTGCCATAGACGTTCCATCTCTTCATCGGCACGGCGGGCAAAGAACTCACTGATGGCATGCTTGAGTGCCATTAGTTCCTCATCGCTCTCTACACTAGCCATCGTGTCGAGCAGTTCTATCTGGGCTTTGTTGAATATGGTACGCGAAGCGGCCCGCCCATAGGCTGCCATGGGTTCAGAAGCATGAGGAACTTCTGCCTGAGTCTGCTTGTAGGGTCTGTCCATAATCGTATTCTTAATTGGGTTGCACAATATCAACATTGCAAAGGTAAATATTTATTCTGAATAATGAAACGAAAACGATAACTATGCAGCAAGCTGCAGGTTAATTTGCTTCGCAAGGTGAATATGCCTGCGGCATGGTTAATAGCGACGAAATCACTGATTAAATGATGATAAAAACATTTCTTTTCGGGCAGACACATCGGTCTGCCCCTACGGTGGGGCGCGTCTAGCCCTAGACAAGACTTCGCCTTGCCCTACAAAAAATCTCGTGTAGGCCTACACGGAGAAAATCGTAGGCCTACGATAGAAAAAATCGCAGAAAGACTTTTCAAAAATTGCAGAAAGGTTTTTTCTGAAAAGTCTTAAGGTTTTAGAAAAATCGCAGAAAGGTTTTTCTTCAAAGCCTCTCTTTACTTCTCCCTTACCTGCATCACACACTCCTTGCAGTCGAAGGAGAGTACGAAGCGCTTGCCATCGGCGGAGACGAGAGTATAGGGCTCACGGTAGGGAGAGGGCTTTCCGCCACGATGGGGACACCACCCCAGGGCATAGCGCAGGCAATGACGACAGAACATCAACGTGGCGCGGCGCGGCGCACTGAGCTCGTAGGCTGGAGCAACCTCCTCAGCACCACGCTCACGGTAGAACGCGGCAGCACGGCGATTGGCTACGTTGGAGAGGTAACTCAATCGAGATGGACTATGGACAATGGACGATTCACAATGGCCATCGGGGTGAATAGTGGTATCTTCATTGACACGCTTGATTTCATTTTTCGAAGCTGCTTCGCTGAAGCGGCTATGCTGGGCTGAGCCATCAACTGTCTTGGATTTTGACCTTTCGGTCTTCAACTGGCATAGCGCCTCGACCGCTGTGCGGCGCATGTCGGCAAGGAGGGATGAGGGGATAAACCAGTTGTCGGCAAACTCGACCTCGACGCTACGGGCCACGAAGAGGGTGCCACCCAACTTGGAGAGCTGGGCCTCGATGCCGGCACGTTGCTCGGTGCGGGCGGGCTCCTTGTCGCGCTCAAGAGGCACGGTGACGCTATCGCCCTGCGCATCGGTCATCGTGAGCGAGAATCCTTGTGGTGTGTCGCACAGGTGGATGTCGACGGGGATGCGGCGCTCGGCCGAGGGACGCGACAGGAGGCGCTCAAACTCCTGATCGTAGTTGCGGAAGAGCGGTGTGCGGGGACGCAACATGCGGGGCATGTCCTTGGGATAGAGGTGGGTGCCCTCTACCCTATTCACACGGAACCCCTGGAGCTGCCCCTGAGGGTCGACGAAGCAGAGGCCATCGCCGTTGTGGAAGGTCTTGGTGGACGACACGGCTACATAGCCTCGCCCTACCTCCTTGACATGGCCCACGGGCTCGCCCATGGCCTTGGGGGTGGCAAAGGAGTGGACCTCGGAACGCTCGCCGGTGATGAAGTAGTCGGTGAAGCCGCGATTGAAGCTCTTGTCGAGCTGGGGGGTGAAGGTATAGGTACTCACTCCCTGTGAGGAGCGCACATACTCGGGGCGGCGGGCAAGGATGGCATCGATGGCTTGGCGGTAGTGGGCTACGACATTCTTGACGTAGGAGACCTCCTTGAGACGACCCTCGATCTTGAATGAGCGCACACCGGCATCCATCATGGCCTCGAGGTGGGCACTGCGGTTCATGTCTTTCAACGACAGCAGGTGACGGCCACGCTCGATGACGCGACCATCGGCGTCGACAAGATCGAACGGTAGGCGACAAAACTGGGCACACTCGCCACGGTTGGCACTGCGCCCAAAGCAGGCTTGCGAGGCGTAGCACTGGCCGCTATAGCTCACACAGAGCGCTCCATGGACAAAGGCCTCGAGGGGCACGGGACAGGCGCGATGGATGGCCTCGATGTCGTGCAGGGAGAGCTCGCGGGCGAGCACGACCTGTGAGAAGCCGTTGGCATAGAGGAACTGCACCTTCTCGGGGGTGCGGTTGTCGGTCTGCGTGCTGGCATGCAGCGCTATGGGGGGCAGCTTCATCGTGAGCAGGGCCATATCCTGCACGATGAGGGCATCGATGCCGATGTCATAGAGGTCCCACACGAGACGCTCGACCTCGGCGAGCTCGTCGTCGTAGATGATGGTGTTGAGCGTCACATACACCTTGGCACCAAACAGATGGGCATACTCGGCCAGCTGGCGGAGGTCGTCAAGGGAGTTGCCTGCCGCCGCACGGGCACCATACTTGGGGGCACCGATGTAGACGGCATCGGCACCATGCTTGATGGCCTCGAGGCCACACTCTAGATTCTTTGCTGGTGCAAGGAGTTCGATGGTCTTCATTGTCAATTGTCCTTTATCAATTGTCAATTATTTTATGTCTTCGAGCCTATAGGGCGTTGCCTGATATACGTAGTAGTTGAGCCAGTTGTTGAAGAGGAGGTTGGCATGTCCGCGCCAGGTGACCAAGGGGGGCTGTGAGGGGTCGTCGTCACGATAGTAGTGCTTGGGCATGTCGATGGGGAGTCCCTTGCCAAGGTCGCGCTTGTACTCGGTGTCGAGTGTCAGGGGCGAGTACTCGGAATGTCCCGTGAGGAAGATCTCGCGACCACCGCGAGCCATCACTACCGACACGCCACTCTCGTCGCTCTCGGCCAGGATATCGAGTTCGGGACGGCGTTCCATATCCTCGCGACGAACCTCTGTGTGGCGACTATGGGGGATGAAGAACTCGTCGTCGAAGCCACGAAACAGGGGCAACTCAGGACTGTTGACACGATGCTTGAAGATGCCAAACATCTTCTTCTCCAACGGATACTTAGGTATGCCATAGTGATAGTAGAGCCCCGCCTGTGCTGCCCAACAGATGTAGAGCGTGGAGGTGACGTTGTGGCGGGCCCAGTCGAAGATCTCGGTCATCTCGTCCCAATAGGTCACCTCCTCGAAGTCCATGTGCTCCACAGGGGCGCCGGTGATGATGAATCCGTCGTACTTGTGGTGGCGCATCTCCTCAAAATCGGTGTAGAAGGCCTGCATATGCTCCACGGGGGTGTTCTTCGAAGTATGACTCTTGACCTTCATGAAGCTCAACTCAATCTGCAGAGGTGAGTTGGAGAGCAGGCGCACGAGGTCGGTCTCGGTTGTAATCTTGAGGGGCATGAGGTTGAGCACGGCAATGCGCAAGGGACGGATGTCCTGAGATGCTGCACGCGTGGTGTCCATCACAAAGATATTCTCTTGCTTGAGCAATTCTATCGCTGGTAACTTATCGGGTAGCGTAAGTGGCATAGCATCGTAGTTTTTTATTAAAGTACAAAATTAGTGCAAGGCGAGAGAAAAAGCAAACTTGTTTGCATTTTTCCGATCCGCAGCCTAATTTCATGCATTGCGCAGCAATCAATAAAATTGGTAATAATATAGCAGTTGTCCACCAACACTAAAATCTCATCGATGGTGTCATCCCGACAAAGCGAAGCGCCGAGGGATCTCGCGCAGGAACTCCGCCAGGGCACTCTGCGAGATTTCTCGCTTTGCTCGAAATGACACGAGACGTTTTGGACAACATCTATATTATTGCCAATTAGATTTATTTGAGCATTAGTCGTCAGCTTTCTCCCCCAGACAGGGGGCGTAGTGAAGCCTCCGTTGCACAGAGCACCGATAAGGCCATAAAATTTGGCGAGCTCCTTTCACGATTTCAAAATAAATCACTACTTTTGTATGTTTTTACCTAAACACACGAAAACTAAGTAACCAAAATATGATGCATATCTCTTTCGTAGACATTATCGAGTTTATCGGAACCTTTGCCTTTGCCATCAGTGGTATCCGTCTGGCTTCGGCTAAGCAGTTTGACCTCTTCGGCGCATTCGTCGTAGGCCTTGTGACCGCCATCGGTGGTGGTACCATCCGCGACCTCCTGCTCGATGTCACCCCCTTCTGGATGAGCAATCCCATCTATCTCGTCATCACTGCGCTGGCACTGATCTGGGTGATGGTTTTCAGCAAATACCTGGTAAGGATGGACAACACGTTCTTCATCTTCGACGCCATCGGTCTCGCCCTGTTCGCAGTGGTAGGTATACAGAAGACACTCGACGCTGGCTTCCCCCTCTGGGTGGCTACGATCATGGGTACGTTTACCGGTGCTGCTGGTGGTGTGCTGCGCGATGTGTTTATCAACGAGATACCCCTTATCTTCCGTAAGGATATCTATGCCATGGCCTGCGTGATGGGTGGCTTTGCCTATTGGGTGTGTGGCCGCCTGGGTTGCGAATCTCTCGTCACACAGATTACGTGTGGTGTGTGCGTGTTCCTCACTCGCGTATTGGCAGTGAAGTTCCACATCAGTCTGCCCACACTGAAAGGTGAGGAGAGACACCACCAGGAGTAATGGCGGGCATCTACATCCACGTACCCTTCTGTAAGAGCAGATGCGCCTACTGCGACTTCTACTCTACTGTGCAACACGGGCTTCGCGAGCCCTATGCAGCTACGGTGTGCCGCGAGCTGGGCTACCGCCTGGCGGAGCTGCGCAACGAGCCGGTGAAGACCATCTACTTCGGTGGAGGAACGCCCTCGGCACTGGAGATAGAGGAGCTGCGTAGGATACTTGGCTGCATCGTGTCGCTGGAACAGATTGAGCACGCCGAGATGCTAGAGATCACTCTGGAAGCTAACCCCGATGACCTCACCGAAGAGTATGTGAAGGAGCTGCGAACGTTGCCCATCAACCGTGTGAGCATGGGCATACAATCCTTTCACGACCGCACACTGCGCCTTGTAGGGCGTCGCCATACGGCACAGGAAGCAATCGAGGCGGTACATCGACTCCAACACGCAGGAATTACCAATATCAGCATCGACCTCATCTACGGGCTACCCGGAGAGACACTGGAGGACTGGGCCTATAGCCTCGACCAAGCCATCGCACTCGGCGTGAAGCACATCTCGGCCTATCACCTCACCTACGAGGAGGGCACGCGCCTGTGGCATATGAAGGAACAGGGTGTGGTGTCGCCCATTGATGAGGAACAAAGCATACAATCATTCGAACTCCTGAGAGAGAGGCTACTCGCTGCCGGTTATGAACACTACGAGATTTCGAACTTTGCCCTACCCGGCTACCACTCGCGCCACAACAGCAGCTACTGGCAGGATGTGCCCTACATCGGTGTGGGACCAGGAGCGCACTCTTACGACGGGACGCGTCGCCGATGGAACCTCAGCAACCTGGCCGAATACGTAGCCACGCCAAGTGGCGAGGATGTACCTCATGAGGAGGAATACCTGACTACAGACGAGAGGTATGACGAGCGCATCATCACCGAACTGCGCACAGCGCGCGGCATCAATTTAACAAAGTTGCTTGCCGACTTCGGAACACAATATCACACCCATTGCATGGAGGCTGCCGCCTCCTACATCAAACGAGGACAACTCATCCACACCGAAGATAACTTCTTGAGACTGACACCCGAAAGCCTCTTCGTAAGCGATGCCGTGATGCGCGACCTGCTGTACTGAACTAAAACGGAAGAATATGTTTTTTATGCATCTTTTTTGTTGCTTTGCCCGTTTTTTCAAATGATTTGTTTACTTTTGTACTTTGTATTGAGAGTTTTTAATCATTGTATGGACGACAGTTATAAACGGAATGAAACAGGTAAAGCCCAAAAAGTTTCTGGGACAGCACTTTCTGAAGGATCTTTCCATAGCGAAGGCCATAGCAGACACTGTCGACAAGCATCCCTCACTACCCATCCTTGAGGTGGGCCCTGGCATGGGTGTACTCACCCAATACCTCATCACCAAAGAACGTACTGTAGATGTGGTGGAGATTGACTACGAGTCGGTCGCCTACCTCCGTGAGAACTTTCCCCAGCTGGAGGGTCACATCATCGAAGACGATTTCTTGAAGATGAACCTGGATGGCTTGTTTGGCGGCAGCCCCTTCGTGCTCACCGGTAACTACCCCTACAACATATCAAGCCAGATATTCTTTAAAATGCTTGACAACAAGGAGCGCATACCCCTCTGCACAGGCATGATACAACGCGAGGTGGCACAACGCCTTGCAGCACCTCCGGGCAGCAAAACTTACGGCATACTGAGCGTACTGGTACAGGCATGGTATGACGTGGAGTACCTCTTCACAGTAAGCGAAGGTGTGTTTAACCCACCACCCAAGGTAAAGAGTGCCGTCATTTCAATGCGACGCAACGAGGTAACCAACCTGGGATGCAACGAGGCACTGTTCAAGAGCGTGGTAAAAACCACCTTCAACCAACGCCGCAAGACCCTGCGCAACTCCATCAAGCCACTCGTGCCTGCAGGACACCCCATACTGGCCGATGAGATATTCAACAAACGCCCCGAGCAGCTATCTGTAGCCGACTTCGTGGAGTTGACGAAGATGATTGAAAGCCTCCCCCACCCCCTCCAAAGGAGGGGTGACTCGGAACCCACTGAAGACTAACCACTAAAAGAATCCTTTTCTAACCTCATACAAGGACAGAATTCCCCTCCTTGTGAGGGGTTAGGGGAGGCCTCCAATTTATATAAAAGATTCCGTAATCCTGACACGCGAATACCTCGAAATGATAGACCAGCTCGTGGCTGAGAAGAAGGCTGACGAGCTGAAGCTACGACTTGCCGAGATGCACCCCGCGGACATCGCAGAGATGTGCGACGACATGTCTATCGAAGATGCACGCTACATATACCACCTGCTCGATGGCGAGGAGGCTGCCGACGTGCTCATCGAAATGGATGAGGACGCGCGTAACGAACTCCTCGAAGAGCTGCCCTCCGAGACCATCGCCAAGAAGTTTGTCGACTACATGGATACCGACGATGCCGTTGACATCATCCGTGACATGGACGAGGACAAGCAGGAGGAGATCCTTGCACATATCGAGGACATCGAGCAGGCGGGCGACATCGTAGACCTCTTGAAGTATGATGAGGACACCGCCGGTGGTATCATGGGCACGGAGATGGTGATCGTGAACGAGAACTGGTCGATGCCCGATTGCCTGCGCGAGATGCGACTGCAGGCCGAGGATCGGGACGAGATATATAATGTATATGTCGTCGATGACGAGGAGCGCCTGCAGGGTACCTTCCCGCTGAAGAAGATGATCACCAACCCTTCCGTATCGAAGGTGAAGCACGTGATGGACAAGGACCTCATCAGCATCCACGTAGACACCCCCGTGGAAGAGGTGGTACAGCTCATCGAGAAGTACAACCTCGTGTCGGTGCCGGTCATCGATAGCATAGGACGTCTCGTAGGTCAGATCACCGTCGACGACGTCATGGACGAGATGCGCGAATTGGCCGAGCGCGACTACCAGTTGGCTTCGGGTCTTTCGCAAGACGTGGAGAGCGACGACAGCATCATCAAGCAGACTCGCGCCCGACTCCCTTGGCTGCTTATTGGAATGGTGGGTGGATTGGGCACATCGGCTATCCTCGGTCTCTTCGACGGCGTATTTGCCAACTACCCCGAGATGGCACTCTTCATACCCCTCATCGGTGCTACGGGTGGTAACGTAGGTACACAGGCTTCGGCTATTGTAGTACAAGGACTGGCCAACAACTCACTCGACATCAGCAACACAGGCCGACAGATCGTAAAGGAGTCGATGGTGTCGCTCATCAATGCCGCCATCATCTCTCTTGCCGTATTCGGATACAACTGGTGGCGCTATGGCATGGGATCACCTGCCACCTACTCGGTAAGCCTCTCACTCTTCTGCGTGGTGATGTTTGCCGCACTGTTCGGAACGTTTGTCCCCATGACTTTAGAGAAGCTGAAGATTGATCCGGCTATCGCTACGGGTCCCTTTATATCCATTACGAACGACATCATAGGCATGCTGATCTATATGGGCATCACAGTGTGGTTGGCGTAAGCGGAGATGACGAAGAAGACGACGATAACGATAACGATAACGATGACAAAAACGATAACAAAAACGAAGACGCGATATCGCGTCTTCGTTTTTTGTTAATATAAAATTAGGCGATAATACAGCAGTTGTCCAATAATATTAAAATCTCAGCGACAGTGTCATCCCGACAAAGCGAAGCGCCGAGGGATCTCGCTCCGGGACTTAACATGAGACGTTTGCGAGATTGCCTTAACGGCGACCTAAAGGTTGTCTCGCTTTGCTCGAAATGACACGAGACATTTTGGACAACATCTATATTATTGCCTAAAATTAAAGGTAGCTTTCGTATCCGTCCATTATCCCAACACTAACTCACCGAAGCATTCGGGGCGATGAAAGTTGGGTTTCTCCGCCGTTATGGGATTCCATGACACGAAATGTGGTACGGGTAGGTTATCACCACACTTATAGAAATTAGCACGCAGGCGCGCCCCCTCCTCCAAGCGGATGGGATATTTAGAGAACACTGTAGCAGGAATCACAAGCGCCAGCTCCCACGCTGTCTGCTCGGCACGATCGCCAAAAGGCTCACGCCCCAACGACGCCCAACGCTTCACCTGAGCCATCGTTTCGGGGGACATATGACAACGACCAACATCTTCGCCACGCAAGCCAATGA
Source organism: Bacteroidaceae bacterium (assembly GCA_045654565.1). Lineage (GTDB taxonomy): Bacteria > Bacteroidota > Bacteroidia > Bacteroidales > Bacteroidaceae > UBA1189. Next base: position 2,327 of record JAZONP010000216.1, on the reverse strand, counting down.
GAAGCGTACCCACACAATTGCACTCGATATTGTAATAGGTATCCGAATCTGAATTGCGAATAAAACACTCCATGCACGAGTCGGTCCATACCTGTCCATTATCCTCGCCATAAACGGCACGTACACTCTGCTCACTCACACGATAATGCAGCACAATCCCCTCGGGACACCATGCCATGCGCACCATTGATTCCGGACAATAGGGAAACTCTTCGGGCCAGTTGACCGTAGCGACCGGTTCAAAGGGTACAGACATCTCATCTAACAATCGAAGCACATCGGCAGCCTCTTGAGGCAAAGAGGCCATACGGGGAACTGAAATTGACTTTATCATGATATTTTCTTTTTTAAGTTGTTGTGATTCGCAAAAGTAGTAATTATTTCTGACACAGTTATCAAAACAGACAAAATTCCACGCAAACAAACAGAAAACGCAACAAAATATCACCTTTTCTCGTTTTTTTCGCACTTTCTATTACAAAAAATCACGAAATATACCTACCTTTGTAACTTGATAAGATATTTACAAGAGAAGTTCACAACAACATAACATAGGTATTAGTATGAAAGTACAAGAAACACTAGCCGTACTTAGAGAACACTTCCCTGGTGAGGAGCTCTATTTCCAAGCCGTAGCCGAGGTGTTGGCCACCATTGAAGATGAGTATAACAAGCACCCCGAGTTTGAAGCCGCCAACCTCGTTGAGCGTCTTTGCGTACCCGATCGCATCGTAACATTCCGCGTTACATGGGTCGACGACAAAGGTAAGGTGCAAACCAATATGGGGTACCGTGTACAGCACTCAAACGCGATCGGCCCCTACAAGGGAGGTCTCCGCTTCCACCCCTCAGTAAACCTCAGCACCTTGAAGTTCCTCGCCTTCGAGCAGACCTTCAAGAACGCACTCACCACACTCCCCATGGGAGGTGCCAAGGGTGGCTCAGACTTTGACCCCAAGGGTAAGAGTGACAACGAGGTGATGCACTTCTGTCAAGCCTTCATGACCGAGCTTTGGCACAACATCGGCGCCGAGATGGACGTACCCGCTGGTGACATCGGCGTAGGAGGTCGCGAGGTCGGTTACCTCTTCGGTATGTACAAGAAGCTCACCCGCAACTTCGAGGGTGTGCTCACGGGTAAGGGCCTCGATTTCGGTGGCTCGCTCATCCGTCCCGAAGCTACAGGTTATGGTAACATCTACTTCCTCCAAGAGATGCTCAAGACCCGCGGTCTCGACATCAAAGGCAAGGTGTGTCTCGTAAGTGGTTCAGGTAACGTAGCCCAGTACACCACACAGAAGTGTATCCAACTCGGAGCTAAGGTAGTGACCATGAGCGACTCGAACGGTTACGTCTACGACCCTGCAGGCATCGACGAGGAGAAGCTCGCCTTCATTATGGAGCTTAAGAACGTACGTCGCGGCCGCATCAAGGAGTATGCCGAAAAGTATGGCTGCAAGTACGTGGCTGGTGCAGCTCCCTGGTATGAAAAGGGAGATATCGCCCTCCCCTGCGCGACACAAAACGAGCTCAATGGCGAGCATGCACGTGCACTCGTAGCCAATGGCTGTTTCGCAGTATCTGAGGGTGCCAACATGCCCTCTACTCCCGAGGCTGTTGAGACTTTCCAGGAGGCTAAGCTACTCTACGCTCCCGGTAAGGCATCTAACGCCGGTGGTGTATCGGTATCAGGTCTTGAGATGACACAGAACAGCTACAAGCTAGGCTGGAGTGCCGATAAGGTAGACAAGAAACTCAAGAGCATCATGCAGAACATCCACGCATCTTGCGTGAAGTACGGCACACGCCCCGATGGCTACATCGACTATGTAAAGGGCGCCAACGTGGCAGGCTTCATCAAGGTAGCAAACGCAATGATGGCACAAGGTGTAATCTAATCAACAAAAGAACATAAGAACAATAGGGTGCACTACCTCAAGGTAGCTGCACTTTATTGTTTATACGTATGTCCGAGACACCCGACAGCCTCTGTTCGAACAATATACGATCGTCCTACAAAGAAAAATCTCTGCAATAATATACGTTTCGCCGAGATTTCTCGTTTATATAAAATAATGAAAAAGGTATTCCTATTTATCATATTGTTGTTGACAGCTTTTCCCACACTATTATATTCACAGGAGAGTGTGGAGAGTGGCACCGTACTCATCCGCGGCACCATGACCGACGAAACGGGTAACCCAATAGAAATTGCAAACATCTGGGTGGCACGACAAATGAAAGGAACGACTACAGACCTGAAAGGAGAATACAGCCTTCGGATCTCAACAGCCGATACCGTAGAAATCACCTACTCGATGATAGGA
>JAZONP010000215.1:0-5092 GCA_045654565.1 Bacteroidaceae bacterium | reverse complement strand
CACTCTACCAGCGCGAAGTCGAGTTGTTTCTTTTCAAGATTGCAGCGGGCTACCTGGATCTTGACGGTGTCGCCCAAGGCGTAGCGCTTGTGGGTGCGGCGGCCTACGAGGCAGTAGTTACGCTCGTCAAACTCGTAGTAGTCGTCGTCGAGGTCGCGCATGGGGATGAGGCCCTCACACTTGTTCTCGATAATCTCGGCATAGAGTCCCCACTCGGTGACGCCGCTGATGATGGCATCGTAGGTGATACCCATGCGATCGGCCATATATTCTACCTGTTTGTACTTGATGCTGGCGCGCTCGGCCGAGGCGGCGAGCTGCTCCATGGAGGATGAGTGGTCGCACAGCTCCTCATACTTGGGCTTGCTGGCCGAGCGACCTCCATCGAGGTAGCGTGTGAGCAGGCGGTGTACCATCATGTCGGGGTAGCGACGGATGGGCGAGGTGAAGTGGGTGTAGTAGTCGAAGGCAAGGCCGTAGTGACCGATGTTGTCGGTGCTGTAGCGGGCCTTCTGCATGGCGCGGAGCGAGACGGTCTCGATGAGGTGCTGCTCGCGCTTGCCCTTGACGTCGGCCAGGAGGCGGTTGAAGGACTTGGCGATGTCGGTCTTGTCGCCTGTGGTGCGCACCTTATGCCCGAAGGGGAGGGCGAGGCGGGCGAGGTTGTCGAGCTTCTCGGGGTCGGGCACATCGTGTATGCGGTAGGGGAATACCTTGGCCTTCTTCACGGGTACCTTGCCGATGGTCTCGGCCACGGTGCGGTTGGCCAGGAGCATGAACTCTTCGATGAGCTGGTGGGCCTCCTTGGACTCCTTGAGGTGTACGCTCACGGGGTGTCCCGTCTCGTCGATGTCGAAGCGCACCTCTACACGGTCAAAGTTGATGGCGCCACCGGCAAAACGTTGTGCACGGAGCTGCTGGGCGAGGCCGTTCAATAGCATCAGCTCGTTGGTGTACTCGTCGCCAGGTAGCACCTCCTTGGTGCCTCGTTGCTGGCGCTCGATGATGGCTTGAACTTCCTCATACGTGTATCTCCTGTTGCTGTTGATGACGGTGTGGGCTATCTGATGGTACTTGATGCGGGCCTTGTCGTCGATGTGGAAGATGACCGAGTAGGTGAGCTTGTCCTCATTGGGGCGCAGGGAGCAGATGTTGTTGCACAGGCGCTCGGGGAGCATGGGGATGGTGCGGTCGACGAGGTAGACGGAGGTGGCACGGTGCTGTGCCTCCTTGTCGATGATGCCGTTCTCGCCTACGTAGTGGGTGACGTCGGCAATGTGTACGCCTACCTCCCAAAGGTTCTTGCCGATGGGGCGGATGGAGAGGGCATCGTCAAAGTCCTTGGCGTCGTGGGGGTCGATAGTGCAGGTGAGCACATCGCGCATGTCGAGGCGGCGGGCTATCTCGTCGGCAGGGATGACATCGCTGATCTGATTGGCGGCATGCTCCACGGCGATGGGGTATTTATAGGGGAGGCCAAACTCGGCGAGGATGGCATGCATCTCGGTGTCGTTGTTGCCTGCACGGCCGAGGATGTCCACCACATGGCCTATGGGGTTGCGGGCGCCTTCGGGCCATTCGACAATCTTGACCACGGCCTTGTCGCCACTCTTACCGCCCTTGAGCTTGTCGCGGGGGATGAAGATGTCGTTGTCGAGGGTGCGGCTCTCGGTGAGTAGGAAGGCGTAGTTCTTCTCCACCTTGAGGAGACCTACGAAGGTGTCGTTGGCACGCTCAAGGATCTCTACCACCTCGCCCTCGGGCATGCCACGCCCACGACGGCGGGCAAAGAGGCTCACTCTCACGCGGTCGCCATGCAGGGCGTGCATGGAGTTGCGCTCGGCAATGTATACCGACTCCTCATCGGCCTCGGGGGCGAAGAGGATGCGCCCGTTGCTGCTGCGCTGGATGGTGCCTATGAGCTCGCGCTGCTGGAAGTTGAGGCGGAAGTGCCCGTTGGAGGTCTCTACCAGGCTACCCTCGAGGAGTAGGTCGCCGATGAGGTCGGCACAGAGCATCTTCTGCGGGTGGGTGGTGAGGTGCAGCTCTTTCCATATGCGGGCATAGGTGAGGGCACGGTCACTGTGGTGTTGGAACAGGTCGATGAGGGCATCGAACATGGCGCGCTTGTTCATGCGCTTGCTTTTCTTACCGGCTGATTTTCCCATGGTAGTATGATTTCTGATTTCTGATTTTTGGTCTATCTTATCGCCAACAGCCAAGGTTGGTGCCAACGAGCGCATATAAGCTTGCTTATAATGCTCAGCGAGTGCAGCCGAAGCTCAACAACGGAGTTGTTAATAGCCAACAGCTAACGGCCTCTATCTACTCCGCGAGGAGGCGTTTGAGCTCCTTCTCGAGATCCTCGACCGCGGCATCGCGCTTTACAACTTCGCCTGCGCGGTTGATGAGGAAGTAGGTGGGTAGCTCTTGCACACCGTAGAGGTTGGCCTCCTTGGAGTAGGGGGCATCCTCGGAGCGAACGCATACCCAGGGTACACTCTCAACGGCTGTCTTCCAGAAATGTTCGTGCTCGTCGAGCGATACCTGGTATATCTCGAAGCCTTGAGCGGCATACTTGTCGTAGAGCTCGCGCATCACCAACACACGTGCCGCGGATTGGGGGTGGCCATAGACGTTGAAGTCGAGCATCACCACCTTGCCCTTGAGGTCGGTGAGGCGGCGGGTGGTGCCATCAATGTCGGGAAGGGCGATGTCGATGATGGCGGCCTCGTGTATCTTGCCCTCCAGCACGCTATAATCTACGGGCTGTGCGGGGCGTGTGTTGCGTATACCCTTGAGGGCGATGCTCTTGAGGTTCTTGGTGCGCTCGGCCTCGGGGTAGAAGAGGTCGAGGTTGGTGGCCACGGCGGCAAAGCAGCGGATGTCGTCGCGCGAGGTCAAGGGGTCGAAGATGAGCTGTCCGCCCAGGCGTTGGAATAGTGCAAAGTAGGCGTAGGGTTTGCCAGGGGCAGGGTAGATATACTCCATGCGTACGGCCTTCTTGTAGTCCTGTACCAGCTCGTCGATGCGTGCCTGGGCTGTGTTCATCGTGCTGGCCTCTCGCACGGCCTGCTGCACGGCTTGTTGCAACTCTTGTTGCTTGTGTACCAGCTGCTTCAGCATGAGGTTGTCCTCAGAACCCTCCACTTCGTACGTGGCGCTCATGGTGGGCAGGGCGGCCGTGATGGTCAGGGTCTCGGTGGAGTCCACGGAGAGATAGGCTACCTCATTGCCGATGCGCAGGCGGTAGAAGTCGAAGCATTCGGGCTGTGCCACGCGGAAGCGGAAGGCACCGTCCTGGTCAAGTCGGGCCGAGTCGGTCACGATGGTGCGCTCTACGCCTATGTGGTCAAGGTAGAGCACCTTGTCGGCAGCTTCAGTGATATGTCCCTCAATGGTGGCCTGAGGTGATTGAGTACAACCCGTTGCGAAGAGCAACGCGGTAAGAATGAGGATATTCGATAACTTTTTCATCTTTTGTATGTATTTTATGTGCAAATCTAAGTAAAAATATCGAAACAACGATAATATTTTAGCCGTTTCGGTGGTACAGTGATAACTTTTCATCCTCTTTATGGTAAATCGTGGAAATACTCACATTAGCGGTGAAAATCTAAATAAAAACTCTGTTTTTCGCTCACTTATCCCTATCTTTACGACATGTCGTGAAGATTTTTTGCACTCGCTGTAAATAAAAGTCTTTTATTTGCTCGTTTATTGCTATCTTTAAGGCAATAATATAGATGTTTACCCAATCTATGTATTTCCGCGTTAGTAACTCTTAGTTTTCCTCCTTACGACTTTCGTTTCCTCCTCCTTACTCGGTATAATCAAAGTGAACTTTGCTTCTACCCTCGCTCGTTCGTCGGTTCGCATCTCAGCAGAGATTAAGCAAGCTTATCTTTGCTCTCGGTTTGGCGTCGGTTGTCATCCAGAACGAAGTGAAGGATCTCACAAACATCTCATACGAAGTCCCTGCGCGGGATCCTTGACTTCAGCCCCTTCGGGCGTCGACCTAAAGGTTCACATACGTTCAGGATGACAAGATTCTTTGGGTAAACTGCTATATTATCTCTATCTTTAATCTGCTCCGCAACTTTAAATTAGGCTGCATCTCAGAAATACTCAAAATAAATTTGGTATTTCATTCGGTTTGCACTAATTTTGTCCGAATTTTGACTGAATATATCAATTTAGACGTATTATATATAAATTATTTAAGATGAATCCGATTACAAAATCAGTGGCTCTCCCTGACGGAAGAGTCATCACGTTGGAAACCGGGAAATTGGCCAAGCAGGCCGACGGCTCTGTAGTGCTCCGCATGGGTAACACCGTGCTCCTCGCTACTGTATGCGCCGCCAAAGATGCAGTTCCCGGCACAGATTTCATGCCTTTACAGGTTGAGTACAGAGAAAAATATGCCTCATTCGGCCGTTACCCCGGTGGCTTCACCAAGCGCGAGGGTAAAGCTTCGGACAATGAGATTCTGACATGTCGTTTGGTTGACCGCGCTCTGCGTCCTCTCTTCCCCGACAACTACCACGCTGAGGTGTATGTGAACATCATCCTCTTCTCTGCTGATGGTGTGGACATGCCCGATGCATTGGCTGGCTTCGCTGCTTCTGCTGCGTTGGCAGTATCTGACATCCCCTTCAACGGCCCCATCTCTGAGGTGCGCGTAGCACGTATCGATGGCGAGTTCGTTATCAACCCCACCTTCGCTCAGCTCGAGAAGGCCGATATGGACCTCATGGTAGGTGCTACTATCGACAACATCATGATGGTTGAGGGTGAGATGAAGGAGGTTTCAGAGCTCGACCTCTTGGAGGCTCTGAAGGCTGCTCACGAGGCTATCAAGGTACAGTGCCAGGCTCAGATCGAGCTCATGGAGGCTGTAGGATCAACCGTTAAGCGCGAGTACTGCCACGAGGTGAACGACGAGGAGCTCCGCGCCGAGGTGAAGGCTGCTTGCTACGACAAGGCCTACGCTATCGCTGCCGAGGGTAACCGCGACAAGCACGCTCGTGCCGAGGCTTTCGAGGCTGTACGCGAGGAGTTCAAGGTGGCTTACACCGAGGCTCACGCC
>JAZONP010000214.1:0-19880 GCA_045654565.1 Bacteroidaceae bacterium | reverse complement strand
ATCATACCGAAGTAGTTGCGCTCAAACATCTTATCGTTCGACTCCTGAAAGTTGGCTCCCTGGCGGGCACGCTTCTCGGTGAGGATGCGGGCGTAGCGCTCGCGACGCTCGGCCTCGCGGTCGTGGCGGGGGTTGACAATTTCGATACCCTCAAGGCTTAGGTCGAGTTCCTTGGCAAGCTTCACAATACGCTCGTCGTTACCCAAGAGGATGGGGTGGCAGATGCCCTCGGCCTTGGCCTCCACGGCAGCCTTGAGCATGGTGGGGTGGATACCCTCGGCAAACACTACGCGCTGGGGGTTGCTGCGGGCGGTGTCGTAGAGCTGGCGGGTGAGCTTGCTCTCCTGACCCATGAGCTCGCGCAGCTGGGTGGCGTAGGCCTCCCAGTCGGTGATGGGCTTGCGTGCCACACCGCTCTCCATCGCTGCCTTGGCTACGGCCATGGACACCTGGGTGATGAGACGGGGGTCGACGGGCTTCGGGATGAAGTATGAGGGACCGAACGACAGGTTGTTGACATGGTAGGCCTCGTTCACCACATCGGGTACGGGCTGCTTGGCGAGGCCAGCGATGGCACGCACGGCGGCGAGCTTCATCTCTTCGTTGATAGCGGTAGCTTGGGTGTCGAGGGCACCGCGGAAGATGTAGGGGAAGCCGATGACATTGTTGATCTGGTTGGGATAGTCTGAGCGGCCTGTTGCCATGAGCACATCGGGGCGTGAGGCCATGGCATCTTCGTACGAGATCTCCGGTGTGGGGTTAGCAAGAGCAAACACGATGGGCATGGCTGCCATGGAGCGTACCATGTCTTGCGTGAGCACATTGCCGCGCGAGAGGCCGAGGAATACATCGGCTCCCTTGATGGCCTCCTCGAGGGTGTGCACATCGCGGCGGTCGGTGGCGAAGAACTTCTTCTCCTCGGTGAGGCCCGGACGGTCAGAGGTGATGACACCCTTACTGTCGAGCATAAGGATATTCTCGCGGCGTGCACTGAGAGCTACGTAGAGCTTGGTACATGAGATGGCCGAGGCGCCTGCACCGTTGACTACAATCTTCACCTCCTCGATCTTCTTGCCTGCTACCTGCAGTGCATTGACAAGACCTGCCGATGAGATGATGGCTGTACCGTGCTGGTCGTCGTGCATCACGGGAATATCGAGCTCCTCCTTGAGGCGACGCTCGATCTCGAAGCACTCGGGAGCCTTGATGTCCTCCAGGTTGATACCACCAAAGGTGGGAGCAATAGCCTTAACGGCTTGGATGAACTTCTCGGGGTCCTTCTCGTCGACCTCGATGTCGAACACATCGATGCCGGCATATATCTTGAAGAGGAGACCTTTACCCTCCATCACGGGCTTGCCAGCCAGTGTGCCTATGTCGCCGAGGCCGAGCACGGCTGTACCGTTTGAAATGACGGCCACAAGGTTGCCCTTGGCGGTGTAGTCATAGGCGGTCTGAGGATTCTTCTCAATCTCGAGACAGGGCTCTGCTACGCCAGGTGAGTAGGCGAGCGAGAGGTCTGTCTGTGTGCTATAGGGTTTGGTAGGTACTACCTCAATCTTTCCAGGCTTACCCTGCGAGTGATAAAGCAGGGCAGCCTCCTTGGTAATCTTTGTCATCTTTGTATATCGTTAAGGCTTAGTAGGCAAACAAGGGGTAGCTCTTCATGGTCTCGTTGACGCGAGCACGTACGCTTGCGATAACCTCCTCGTTCTCTACGTTAGAGAGTACGGTCTCGATCATCTCTGCAATCTCGCTCATGAGCTCCTCCTTAGCACCACGAGTGGTGATGGCAGGAGTACCGAGGCGGATACCTGAGGTCTGGAATGCCGAACGGGTATCGAAGGGTACCATGTTCTTGTTTACGGTGATGTCGGCCGATACGAGTGCCTTCTCGGCTACCTTACCAGTGAGGTCGGGGTACTTCTCGCGGAGGTCAACGAGCATGCTGTGGTTGTCGGTACCACCTGATACGATGGTGAAACCACGTGCGATGAGCGCATTGGCCAATGCCTTGGCATTTTTCTGTACCTGTGCCTGATATCCCTTGTACTCGGGTTGGAGAGCCTCGCCGAAGGCTACAGCCTTAGCTGCGATGACATGCTCGAGCGGTCCACCTTGAATGCCAGGGAAAACAGCAGAATCGAGGAGGGCTGACATCATCTTTACCTCACCCTTCGGAGTGGTCTTGCCCCAAGGGTTGGGGAAGTCCTTACCCATCATGATGACACCGCCGCGGGGACCACGGAGGGTCTTGTGGGTGGTAGAGGTTACGATATGTGCGTACTTCACGGGATTGTCGAGCAAGCCTGCTGCGATGAGTCCTGCGGGATGAGCCATATCGATCATGAGGATGGCGCCTACCTTGTCGGCAATCTCGCGCATGCGCTTGTAGTCCCACTCGCGTGAGTAGGCCGAGCCGCCACCCACGATAAGCTTGGGCTGTTCGCGCAAAGCCACCTCTTCCATCTGGTCATAGTCCACGCGGCCAGTCTCCTTGTCCAAGTTGTATTCACAAGGGGTGTAGAGAATGCCAGAGGTGTTTACTAGTGAACCATGTGATAGGTGACCGCCATGTGCAAGGTTAAGACCCATGAACTTGTCGCCAGGGTTGAGGCAAGCGAGGAATACGGCTGCGTTGGCTTGTGCTCCAGAATGGGGCTGAACGTTGGCCCATTCGGCACCGAAGAGCTCTTTTAGACGGTCGATAGCCAATTGCTCACTCTTGTCTACGACTTCACAACCACCATAGTAACGGCGGCCAGGATAACCTTCTGCATATTTGTTGGTCATGCATGAGCCCATGGCCTGCATCACCTGGTCACTTACGAAATTTTCAGAAGCGATAAGTTCGATACCCTTGAGCTGTCTCTGATGTTCTTCTTCAATCAAGTTGAAGACTAAATTGTCTCTTTCCATATTACCTTAAATTTTTGATACCTTTGATATAGTGAGGATGCAAATGTATACAAAAAAGGTGAAAAGAAAAACGAAAGGATAAATAAAATGTGTGTCGAACAAAAATAAGAATAAAAAGGTTGGTGAGGAATGAATAAATGTATATCTTTGTAAATGTGGATTTATAAATCAAGATGCTTATGTTTTTATTAGTTGCATATATTCTTGTTCCTTTTGTTTCAGCTCTGCTGGCTTCTATTTGGGTCTTTCCGAAGGTACTGAAGATAGCTTTTGATAAGAATATCGTGGACAATCCGGATGCCCGTAAGTTACAGCGTGTTCCCGTTCCTGTATTGGGAGGCGTGGCTGTGGTGTTTGGTATTCTTGTCGCGCTTAGTGTGTCGCAGTTGTTCGTCGATTGTAGTAGCCTGTTCACCATCGTGTTGGCAATGGTTATTATGTTATTTATAGGTACGATGGATGACATATTGGACATCCCTTCCACCACTCGTTTTGTGCTTGAGATCTTGGTAGCTCTGATGATTATCTATACTTGTGATTACAGCTTGGATAATCTTCATGGTCTATGGGGAGTTCATGAACTCTCTCCTTGGGTGAGTCTCCCGTTGACAGTTGTAACGGTTGTCGGAATCATTAATGCAATCAATCTCATTGATGGTGTGGATGGATATAGCAGTGGCTATTGTATGATGGCATGTTCTATATTCGGAGTCTTTTTCTATATTGTGGGCGACATGCCTATGACTCTGCTTGCTGTAGCCTGTGTGGCTGCGTTGATCCCTTTCTTCTTGCATAATGTGTTTGGACGCACAAGCAAGATGTTTATTGGTGACGGAGGTACATTGCTAATGGGGTGTGTGATGAGCGTATTTGTCCTTAATATCTTGAAGACCAGTACTGCATGTGTCGAATATAGTGGTTGGGGAATGGGGCTTGTGCCTTTAAGTTTGGCAGTTCTTTGTATTCCGGTGTTTGATACGGTGCGTGTGATGGTTATGCGCATATTGCGTGGAACATCTCCTTTCCACGCAGATAAGACTCATCTGCACCACCTGTTTATAGAGATGGGATTCTCGCATATAGGCACTACGATTAGTATCCTTTTCCTTAATCTGTCGGTGATATTCGGGTGGTATATTAGCTATAAGTGCGGAGCTGGTGCTGCTACGCAGTTGTATATCGTCATCGCTCTGTCGTTGCTTGTCACGGTTGGCTTCTATTATGGCTTACGCTTTTGTGGCAAGCATGGATGGGCGCCTTATCGCTTCATGCAGTGCTTGGGTAAGATAACTCATGTGGAACGTAAGGGGGTATTCTTGTGGTTGCAGCGCATGGTGGACCGAAAAGGCATATCTCTTTAATATCCTACGTATGATTGGGATTCGCAAGAAGTAGGACATAAATATAAATTGGCTATATGAAAGGAATAGTATTGGCAGGTGGTAGTGGTACCCGCTTGTATCCCATAACCAAGGGGGTGAGTAAGCAGTTGCTTCCCATTTATGATAAGCCGATGGTATATTACCCCATCTCGGTGCTGATGTTGGCAGGTATTCGCGATATCTTGATAATCTCCACTCCGCAGGATTTGCCAGGTTTCCAACGATTGTTGGGTGATGGCTCTGACTATGGCGTGCGCTTCGAGTATGCCGAGCAGCCCAGTCCTGATGGCTTGGCGCAAGCATTCATTATTGGTGAGAAATTTGTAGGGGATGATAGTGTTTGCCTTGTGCTTGGTGATAACATATTCCATGGTGCAGGCTTTGGTGATATGCTTCGAGAGAGTGTGCGCGCTGCAGAAGAAGATGGTAAGGCTACTGTGTTCGGCTATTGGGTCAGTGATCCAGAGCGTTATGGCGTGGCTGAGTTTGACAAGGAGGGCAACTGCCTTAGTATAGAAGAGAAGCCTCAGCAGCCCAAGAGTAACTATGCTGTAGTAGGCCTTTACTTCTATCCGAATAAGGTTGTGGAGGTGGCCAAGAATATCAAGCCATCGGCACGCGGTGAATTGGAGATTACGACGGTGAACCAACGCTTCTTAGAGGATGAGGAGCTCAAAGTGCAGACGCTTGGTCGTGGTTTTGCCTGGTTGGATACAGGTACTCATGATTCGCTCAGTGAGGCATCTACCTTTGTAGAGGTCATAGAGAAGCGCCAAGGATTGAAGATAGCTTGTTTGGAAGGTATTGCATACCGTAAGGGCTGGATTGATGAGAATCGAATGCGCGAACTTGCTCAGCCGATGATTAAAAATCAGTATGGCCAGTATTTGTTGAAGGTGATAGAGGATTTCAAGAAGAGGTAAGAATGGAGATTTTTGAAACTGCTCTTGAGGGTGTGCTTATTATGGAGCCTCGTGTGTTTAAGGATGCACGCGGCTACTTTTTTGAATCGTTCTCGCAACGTGAGTTTGATGAGAAGGTACGTCCTATCCGATTTGTTCAAGACAACGAGAGCATGTCTACATATGGAGTGGTGCGTGGACTGCATTATCAACGTATGCCTTACACGCAGAGTAAACTTGTGCGTTGTGTTAAGGGAAGGGTCTTGGACGTAGCTGTGGATATTCGTAGGGGTTCTCCAACATTCGGTCAGCATGTGGCTGTTGAACTCTCTGAAGAGAATCATCGTCAGCTATTTATCCCTCGAGGGTTTGCTCACGGATTTTCTGTACTTAGTGATGTGGCGGTATTTCAGTATAAGTGTGATAATTTCTATCATCCAGAAGCTGATGCCGGCATTCAATTGATGGATGAGGCATTGGGTATTGATTGGCGTATTCCTATAGAACAGGCTATCCTCAGCGAAAAGGACCTTCATCATACCAAGTTGTGTGATGTGGTACTCGACTTTGATATTAATGATAAACTTTATTAATTCTCATCGTGAATATTCTGATTACTGGAGCCAATGGCCAACTTGGCAATGAGATGCGCATCATCGCGAAAGATAGTGCCGATGACTATATCTTTACTGATGTAAACCAGGTAGAAGGGGTAGAGACGGTATTCCTAGATATTACTGACCTTGATGCAGTGCGCAGAATGGTTGCAGAACATCAGATAAAGGTGGTCGTTAATTGCGCTGCTTATACTAATGTGGATGCAGCCGAGACGAATGAGGCGTTGGCCGAAAGGCTCAATGCCGAAGCGCCTGAAAATTTGGCTAAGGCGATGAAGGAGGTGGATGGATTGTTCATCCAAATCTCTACGGACTATGTGTTTGGCAAAGAACCTTATAACGTGCCTTGTAAGGAAGACCAGAAAGGTACTCCGACGGGAGTGTATGGACTGACTAAGTTGCATGGCGAACAACGTATTGTTGCTACAGGTTGCGACTATGTGATTATACGTACGGCTTGGCTCTATTCGGAGTTTGGGAAGAACTTCTGCAAGACGATGATGCAGCTTACTGCTTCTAAACCTCAACTGAAGGTGGTGTTCGATCAAGTGGGCACGCCTACCTATGCGTTGGATTTGGCCGAGGCTATCGGCGTTGTCATTAATGACTATAAGAAGGAGACCTCAAACTCTCGCCTTTCACCTCTCAACTACTCTAAGACGGGAGTGTATCACTATTCCAATGAAGGAGTATGCTCATGGTATGACTTTACCAAGATGATTGCCGAGTATAATGGTACGACAGACTGCGATGTGCAGCCCTGCCATAGCGATGAGTTCCCGAGCCCGGTGAAAAGGCCCTCGTACTCGGTTTTGGACAAGACGAAAATCAAAGAGGTGTTTGGAGTCGCAGTGCCCTATTGGACGGACTCATTAAGAAAATGTATCAACAACCTGAAGAAATAATAGGCTTATGGCAAAGCGAAATATCGTAATCACCGGCGGAGCAGGCTTTATAGGCAGTCATGTGGTGCGCCTTTTTGTGAATAAATACCCCGAGTATAATATTATCAACCTTGACAAGTTGACCTACGCGGGCAACTTGGCCAATCTGAAGGATGTGGAGGACAAACCCAATTATAAGTTTGTTCGCATGGACATCTGCGACTTCGACGCTTTCTATAAGCTCATGCAGGAGGAGAAGGTTGATGGTATCATCCACCTTGCTGCCGAGAGTCATGTAGACCGCAGCATCAAGGACCCCTTTACTTTTGCTCGCACCAATGTGATGGGTACCTTGTCGCTCCTTCAGGCAGCCAAACTCTACTGGGAGTCGTTGCCAGAGAAGTATGAGGGCAAGCGTTTCTACCATATCTCAACGGACGAAGTCTATGGCGCTCTTGAACTCAGTCATCCCGAGGGTATAGAGCCCCCCTTCACGACCACGGCGTCATCGGGCGAGCATCATTTGGCTTATGGTGAGGACTTCTTCTACGAGACTACCAAGTATAATCCTCATTCACCCTATTCGGCCTCCAAGGCGAGCAGTGACCATTTCGTACGTGCCTATCACGACACCTACGGCATGCCTACGATAGTCACCAACTGCTCCAACAATTATGGTCCCTATCAGTTCCCCGAGAAATTGATCCCTCTCTTCATTAATAATATCCGTCAGCGCAAGCCACTTCCCGTCTATGGAAAGGGTGAGAATGTGCGTGACTGGCTCTATGTGGAGGACCATGCCCGTGCCATTGACCTCATCTTCCACGAGGGCAAGACGAACGAGACCTATAATATCGGTGGCTTCAATGAGTGGAAGAACATTGATATCATCCACGTCATCATCAAGACCGTAGATCGCCTGCTTGGTAATCCCGAGGGCCATTCATTGGATTTGATTACCTACGTCACCGACCGTGCCGGTCACGACCTCCGCTATGCCATCGACTCCACCAAACTGCAGAAGGAGCTCGGTTGGGAACCTTCGCTTCAGTTTGAGGAGGGCATTGAGAAGACCGTGCGTTGGTATCTCGACCATCAGGACTGGATGGACCACATCACCAGCGGTGAGTATGAGAAATACTACGAGGAGATGTATCGCGGACGATAAAGTCGAACTCCTCTTTGAATAAGAAAGAGCCTTCCAAATCAGAAGATGGAAGGCTCCTTTTTTTTGCTTATCACAGTGCTGAATAGCAACGATTATTTTACGGGAATCTTGTCGATACGTGCTTGGTGGCGGCCTCCTTCAAATTCAGTGTTGAAGAACTCCTCCATGATGGCGGCAGCTGTGGTGGTGTCGATGAAGCGACCTGGCATCACGAGCACGTTTGCATCGTTGTGTTGGCGTATGAGGTGTGCTATCTCGGGTATCCAACATAGACCGGCGCGTATGCCTTGATGCTTGTTGAGTGTCATGGCAATACCTTCACCGCTGCCACAAATGGCAATACCGGGGTAGCATTCTCCCTTCTCTATAGCTTCAGCCAAGGGATGTGCATAGTCGGCATAGTCACAACTGGCTGTGCTGTCTGTGCCATAGTCTTTGTACTCCCAGCCTTTGGCGTCAAGCCATTGCTTTACATATTCTTTCAGTTCGTATCCAGCATGGTCGCTGGCAAGACCTATAGCCTTCATAATTTATGGATTAAAGTGAGACCCACCCTTGAGGGCGGGTCTCTTATTATTAAAGCATTGCTTTCACTTGGTTGTATACGTTCTCTGCTGTGAAGCCGAGTTTCTCGTCCAATACGGTGTAAGGAGCTGAGAAACCGAAGCTCTCAAGTCCCCAAATCTTACCTTCGTGTACGGGAACGAGGCCTTGGAGGTTGACGGGTAGGCCTGCTGTAAGACCGAACTTCTTCACGCCTGCGGGCAATACTTGTGCCTGGTATTCGGGGCACTGGCTGCGGAAGAGACCTTCAGAGGGAACACTCACAATGCGCACCTTCACGCCTTCGGCACGGAGCTTCTCAGCACCGGCTACGAGGGTAGATACTTCTGAACCTGAAGCGACGAGGATTACGTCGGGGTTCTCATCGGCGCCAGCTACGATGTATGCGCCCTTGGCTGCTTGGGTGTAGTCATTGCCTTCGGGGAGGTTCTTGATGTTCTGACGTGAGAGGATGAGTGCGGTCGGTGTAGAGGTGTTCTCCATAGCCAAACGCCAGCACTCGGTGGTCTCTTCAGCATCGGCAGGACGGAGCACAAGCATTGAGTTGTGTCCCTTGTGGTTCTTGAGCTTCTCCATCAAGCGAATCTGTGCTTCCTGCTCTACGGGCTCGTGAGTAGGACCATCCTCGCCTACGCGGAAAGCATCGTGTGTCCAAATGAACTTCACGGGGAGCTCCATGAGGGCTGCCATGCGCACTGCGGGTTTCATATAGTCTGAGAATACGAAGAAGGTACCGCAAGCAGCGATGACACCTCCGTGGAGGGCCATACCGATGCAGCAGCATGCCATAGTGAGCTCGGCTACACCAGCCTGGAAGAAGGCACCGCTGAAGTCACCTTTCGCGAGTGCGTGGGTCTTCTTGAGGAAGCCGTCGGTCTTGTCTGAATTAGAGAGGTCGGCAGATGCTACAATCATGTTCTCAACTTGTGTGGCGAGGACACCGAGCACAGCAGCTGATGCGTTGCGGGTAGCATCGTTGGCCTTTTGCTGTACGGCGCTCCAGTCCACCTGAGGAGCTTTGCCGGCAAACCACTCGGCCATCTTTACTGCGAGGTCGGGGTTCTGAGCTGCCCAAGCAGCCTTGGCGGCATACTTCTCTGCTACAATCTTCTCCAGTTCGGCAGCACGCTTAGCATAGAGCTCCTGCACCTCGGGGAAGATTTGGAATGGTTTCTCGGGGTCACCGCCGAGGTTGTTAATGGTGTTCTTGAAGGCGTCTCCACCGAGAGGTGCACCGTGCGTGGCACAGTTGCTCTCGTAGCTGCTTCCGTCAGCCTTGAGCGCACCCTTACCCATGATGGTAGCACCAATGATGAGGGTGGGGCGTTCCTTCTCGGCCTTAGCCTCGATGAGCGCTGCGCGGATTTCGTCAGCATCGTTACCGTTGATGGTGATGACCTTCCAGTTCCAAGCCTCATATTTCTTGGCTACATCTTCGCATGTCACCTCGTGGCATGTGGTAGAGAGCTGGATGTCGTTGGAGTCGTAGAACATGATGAGATTGTCCAGTCCAAGGTGGCCGGCAATACGTCCTGCACCCTGTGAAATCTCTTCCTGGATACCGCCGTCAGAGATGTATGCATAGATGGTCTGACCCATCACGTCGCCCAGACGTGCCTTGAGGAACTTGGCTGCGATGGCTGCACCTACGGCGAAGGTGTGTCCTTGGCCGAGGGGACCTGATGTATTCTCAATACCACGTGCGAGGTCCACTTCGGGGTGACCGGGAGTGGGACTTCCCCACTGACGGAGCTGTGCCAGTTCGTCGAGTGAGAACTTGCCAGCCAAAGCCAACTGGGCATAGAGCATGGGAGCCATGTGGCCGGGGTCAAGGAAGAAACGGTCGCGACCTTCCCAGTAGGGATTCTTGGGGTCGTATTCGAGGAACTCGCTATAGAGTACGTTGATGAAGTCGGCACCGCCCATAGCACCACCGGGGTGGCCAGACTTTGCCTTTTCTACCATTGAAGCTGCAAGGATACGGATATTATCCGCTGCTCTGTTCATAAGTTTCTTGTCATTCATGATTTACGATATTTATGAGTTATAAATGATTGTTCTATAAGCGTTTTAGTATTGGTTGTCGTGGTTTCTGGTGCTTTTGCACATCATTCCGAATGTAAAGGTACGGTTATTTTTTTGTATTTTCATACTTGTAGGTCTGTTTTGTAACATGTTTTATGCTATATTGGCGTTGTGAAACAAAAAAAAGCCATTCGTTATGAATGGCTTTTATGTCTTTAAGGTCGAGTGGCCTATGGTTATTTCTTCTTGTTTTTCTCGTGACGTGCGTTCAGTCCATCGATGATTTCTTGAGTGATGTTCATCGCGTTGTCGATGTAGAGGATGTTGTCACCGATACGGCTGAGGATGATGTTGTATCCATGTTCCTTATTGTAGTCGGCGATGTATGCATTGATAGAGTCGCGGAAGAGTACGCTGTTCTTGTTGTTCTCGACAGCCAGCTCGTTGGTCAGACGCTCAGAGGTCGCTTCCAGCTCGTCGCGCTTCTTGAGGATGCGGTTCTGCTCAGCCTCGGCACGCTCGCGGGTAGCGAATGCGTTGTTGTTGAGTTTGCGCTCGAATTCCTCGAAGTCCTCTTGCAAAGCCTTGGCTTTTTCGTTGAGGGTGGCGCGTACGCTCTCTTCCTTGCGTATCATCTCGTCGTTGAGCTCGATCCAGAGGCTGTAGTTGATGAGCAGCGTGTCAATGTCTACATAGGCAATCTTGAGTGTAGTCCCGTTGCATGCTGCAGGAGCAGTCTCGGTTGCTTGCTGAGGAGCTTGAACGCATTGTGTGAATGTGAATGTTGCGATTACGGCGCAGATGATAGTCTTGATACTTTTCATTGTTGGTCTTTTGTCGTTATTTTGTTACTATTTTTGTCTTAGTTCCTGCTTCGGCTACTTTCCTTTACTGCCATGCGATTTTCGCGTTGTGCCTGTTTGTCCTGTGTTTGGGCGCTGGTGATTCCTTTTTTGCGCAGATGCTTGTTGCCGCATACATGGGTGTTGGGGAATCGTCCGCCTTTCTTTATCAGGATTGTAACACTCATTAACACCATGCAGGCTGCAATTATTAGCAGAGAAATTAGGAATAAACGTACCATTTTCTTACTTTTGCAACTCGCGTTTGTTTTCGTTGTGCAAAGATACAACAAACGACTGAATTAAACTTGATTTGCGAGTAACTTTTTATGTTTTTTAATACAAACTTATCCAATAACGAATCGAAATGAATGTAAAAGATTTAACTCCCACGGCCGTATTCGGCTATTTTGAAGAGATTTGCGGTATCCCTCATCCCTCGAAGCATGAGGAGAAAATCAGTGCTTGGCTGCGCCAGTTCGGCGAGTCGCGCGGCTTGGCCACCAAGGTCGATGAGGCTGGCAACGTGGTCATCAGCAAGCCCGCCACGGCTGGCATGGAAGACCGCAAGACCATCATCCTGCAGTCACACATGGACATGGTGTGCGAGTGCAATAAGGGTGTGAATCACGACTTTATGACCGACCCCATCCGCCTCGTCGTGGATGGTGAGTGGCTCAAGGCCGATGGCACTACACTCGGTGCCGACAACGGTATCGGTATGGCAGCAGCCCTGGCGGTGCTCACCGACGAGACCATCAAGCACGGGCCCATCGAGTGCGTCTTCACCGTAGATGAGGAGACCGGTCTCACGGGTGCCAATGCCATGCAGGCTGGTTTCATGAATGGCGATATCCTGCTCAACCTCGACTCTGAGGACGAGGGCGAAATCTTCATCGGCTGTGCCGGTGGTGTGCGCACCGACGCCGCTTTCAAGTACAGCGAGGTCAGCGTGCCCGAGGGTTACTTCTTCTTCAAGGTCACCGTCGACAACCTCCTCGGCGGTCACAGCGGCGACGATATCAACAAGGGTCACGCCAATGCCAACAAGGTGCTTAACCGCTTCCTCAGCACCGCAGCCGAGAAGTACGACCTCTACCTCTCCTATCTCGAGGGAGGCAACAAGCACAATGCCATTCCTCGCGAGGCATGTGCCCTCTGCGCAGTGCCCTGGAAGGACAAGGAGAGCGTGCGCGTAGACTTCAACGTCTTTGCCTCTGAGGTCGAGGCCGAGTATGCCGCCATCGAGACCAAGGCCCGCTTCACCATGGAGTCGGCCGATGCCGTCGCTACGGCTATGGATAAGGATACGATGCAGCGTCTCTTGCGTGCCCTTCACGGTGTGTTCAATGGTGTGTTTGCCATGTCGAACGATGTGCCCGGTCTCGTAGAGACCTCAAGCAACCTCGCTTCGGTGCGTATGGCCGATGGTGAGGTCAAGATTGTGCTTTCACAGCGCAGCTCGTCAGCGTCAGGCAAGAAGGACGTGGCCGACAGCGTACGTGCCGTCTTCGAACTCGCTGGTGCCGAGGTCGAGGTGGGCGAGGGTTACCCCGGTTGGAAACCCAATGCGAAGTCAGAGATTCTGCAGATTGCGCAAGCCACCTACAAGCAACTCTTTGGCAAGGAACCCAAGGTGAAGGCCATCCACGCCGGTCTCGAGTGTGGCCTCTTCCTCGAGAAATATCCCCACTTGGATATGATTTCCTTCGGTCCCACCATGCGCGGCGTACACTCACCCGACGAGCGCCTGCTCATCCCCACCGTAGCGCTTTGGTGGCAGCACCTCGTAGCCGTCCTCGAAGCGGCTCCCGTGAAGGCGTAAGCGGCTGTAATGTAGATAGTAACATCGAGCGAATAAAGAGTGCGTCCCCATCATCGGGGCGCACTCTTTTGGTTAAACGAAGGCACATAAGCCACATGTATCCAGCGCAATTGCTTGTCGGTGATGATGTGGGTGGCTTGCAGTCGGCCCTCTTTCTTCATGGTGAGCAGCAGGTGGCGCAAGCGTTGGTTGGCATGTTTTGAGCCTGCATAGAGGTCCACGGCGCAGCCGAGGATATGGTGGCTATGCGTCTGACCATCGAGCAGGCGGTTCAGCTCGGGGCAGCGGTAGCCCGAGACGATGGTCAGCCGTCCTTCGGTCCACTCCTCTTCGATGGGGCGTATAACCTTCTTTAATAGAATGTATAGCATGGCTCGTGCCGCCTCGGGCGGAGTGTTGTCGATGCCATATCGCTTGGCCGTAGGGCTATGGGTGAGGTCATTAAGGGTTATCATATTCGTTTCTTTTTTCGTTAAGGGTCAAATGTCTTCACTTTTCATTATCTAATTATTACCAGTATGGGGTCTTATCCCGTAGGAGGTAGTATATACACATTGGCAAGGACCTTATAGGCGTTGTTCTTGGTGCAGAAGGTAGCTTGTGTAAAGTCAATATATTTTTCGGCTCCTCCGACGTGGCGTATATAGCATTGCTCTTGCCGTTTCTCCTTGTTCATGATGCCATTGTTCACGGCATAGGCTACCACCTCAGTGGCCTTTTGTAGGCTGATGCCCAGTCGTCGGGCGATGGTCTTGTAGGATAGTCCATACTCCTTGTATTCACGTCCATAGCCACGTTCGCGACAGATGCGCCGGGCCTCCTTGCTCCGTTTCAGTGCGTCGCGTGAGGGGCGAGGGGTATAGGCCATCTCGATGGTGTGGCGTACAAACTCTTTCTGCCGAAGGATGTCGACAATGAGCATGGCTAGGAGCATGTTCTCGAGTTCTTTGATGGAGAGTCCGCTTGTCGAGGGCAGTTTGATATTGTGATGCCGTGCGGTGAGGGATGTGAATACGAGGCACTGTCTTTCCCAGCGGATGAGGTCGTGCTCGGTGAGTGTCTCGAGGTACTTGGTGATGGTGGTTGCGTGTAGGCGGGTGAGGTGGTGTAGCCTGTTTGTCGTGGCTCGCTCTACGCATCCTCCCTTGTGGCGGTTTTTCAGGTAGATGCTCATGGCTACTGCTTTGACGAGGGTGAGGTTGCCGCTCATCTGCACGAGCAGATGGCGGCTGATGTTCCTCATTTCACCTCGCTTGGGCGCTAGGGTAGGGGGCTGTTCATTGGGCAATGTACTCATGGGTTGTCGACTCGGTTATGTTGTTCTCCAATGCCTCATACAGGGCTCTGCGCAGGTCTTCGTTGTAGTAGAGCGCGTCCATAGCCTCGATGCCCCAATGGGTAGGGATGTCGAGCGTGAGTTGTGTGCGTCGCGAGGTCTTTCTTATGGTGGCCTTGTCTGCTCCTTTGTAGAGACTCTTGTGACGGTACATGATGCTGGGTGTTTCGCGTTCGGCAAAGGGCATGAAGAGTCTGATGGGCTCTCCTTGGTTGTCGTAATGATACATTGTTCCCTTGACGGCGTCAAGCGGTTCGCCCCAAAGCTGGGCAATCACGGCACGCTGCTCGGCATGCTCCTCGTGAGTGGGGTTTTTTGTGATTTTTGTCATATTGTTAATGTTGTTTAATGTCCTGTTTGTACTATAAAGATACGACTTTTCTCTCTGATTTACAAATGAATGTACGATGCTTTCTTTCATTGTGCAATAATTTTTTTTTAGAGGTTTTGGGTGGGTAAAGCCTCCCCTCCACCACTTGAGGATGAAGGGGACGCTTGGGAGGGATCAGGCGCTCTGCTTGCGGCTGGTGCTGGAGTTCTTGACCGGCATCTTGGGCAGCTTCTCCTGAGTAAGCACTCTTACGATGTAATAAGCAATCCTAGCAGTCAAGGGGCGGTACTTCTTGGGCAGGCACAGACGGATGATGTCACAATCTTTCGTTTGGCTCCACTCGCCATACTTGGATTTCTCTCCGAATGGCAATACGGTACGCTGTCTTCGTCCGGGTTTTGACATCTTGGGCTTGCTCTCCTCGATAGGCTCCTCGGTAGTCGCCTCGCCGCGTGCCCAATCGAAGGGGTCTTCTACTTTGGGTAGTACTGAGTCCGACAATACCTCCTTGTTAGAAGTGGGGTTCAACACTGTTGCGTTCGCTCTCTTGAAAAATCTAAAAATATTCATTGTTTTATTTATTATTAGTTCGCTCTCTATAGGCTTCAAGCATTGCCAGTCTTCGCTGCGGGGGCCTTCCGCGTTGAATTCCACTGCAAAGGTAGATAGGATTTTACCCACTCCAAAAGACTCAAAGTTGATGGCGGTTGATGGGAAAAAAAAGGTGTAGGGAGCGCTCCCTACACCTCTAAAAGTATATTGTTTTAATCAAAAAAAGGCGTTTTATATCTCCTCATCGGGGAAAATTACTATTCTGTTGGCGCGCTCAAAAGCTCCTTCAGGGTCCATATATTTATGGATAGACTGCCAAGAACACCCCTCTATGCTAAACTCTGATTCAAATTGTGCTCGTGTCGGGTTAGCACTCATATATCCTAGTTGTCGACACCTTGCAAAGACACAACCCACTGCCGCTCCTTTTTGGCCCTCAATGAGTTCTCTGATGCGGGCCAGTAGTCTGTCCTTGTTCTCGTAGGTTATAATGTCACGTATTGACACGTCGTGAAGTTTGGCGTTGAGTCGTTTGAAAAATATTTCGTATCCGAACGCCCTCTCGATCTGTGTTCTTATCTCCCCTATTGGAGCATTCGCCGAATAGGACTCCAATATTTGGTAGAGTAGGGGTATCACCACTTGCGGTAGCAAGTCATACTTTACCAAGTCCTCCCCATCGGGCATGATGTATACTCTATGCTTTTCACCGACTTTGGGAATGGTTTTTCCCCAGTCGGGTATCACACGACCATCAACATTCGCTGCAGCGCATTGATAGGCTCTATTGAAGACTGCCAACATGCGGTCGTCGAAGACCTCTATGCTCTCCTCGAAATGTTGGCTGGTATAGAACTCCTTCATCATCTCATAACACACACGGTTGAACCATCCGTTGTCCGCGTCGTTCAGATATTCCGCCATAGAGCGCTTTGACTCATATGCTGTGGGTAATTTTATGTTATTTTTCATACTATAGTATCTTTCCACCGTAAAATTACGGTTTCGTTGCGTGGTTTCCAAAAATATTCGTTACATTTGCAAAGGATATGGCTACGGCCGCGTCCAAGACATTTTGGTAAAATAGAAGTGTTATGCTCTCTTGTAGATAGAAAACCTGAGAAATTTTCAATACGAACAAGGATTGCATAATGGTTCTACGCGTTTCGCGTGGACTGTTATCTCCATATCTGTTCGCAAGGTTTTCTCAGGACCATCTATCTACGACGTGGCATAGCAGGCCACGCTTCTTTTTATGAATAATGCTTCTCGGGGCTGAGGGGAGCGCAAAGATTAATAACCTATTTATGAAAAACAAAATTATTTTATTGTTGACGTTGTTCGTTACATTCGGAGCTTATGGACAAAATCTAGAGCCCTTCAAAATTCAAAGAGATGGCATATTCCTCACAGAAGAGGGAAAGAGTTTTCAAGTGGTGGAATTTGAGGGGAAGACTGCTCAAGAACTATATGACATGGTTCTACTCAATGCTAAGAGAATGTTTATTCCTCCTAAGGATGAAATAAGCGAAAATGAGGCTGTAAATATATCCATCGGATGGTTGTTTGAAATACCTAGAGGCGTATTTAGTTTTGACGACTACCAAACATGGACGGTTAGATGCTATTATTCCCTTACATTTAAAGACGGTCGAATTAGAGTTGAAGCTCCACGCATGGATAAATACCTTGTAGCAAAAACTTCAACTAAAGACATATCGCTTTTGTTTGGTGATGCTGTAAATTATTGTTATAATAAAAAGGGAGAAATAAACCCCAAGAGAGCTCATCGATTAGAGGCTTTTGAGGATGGTGCAAACACTACTCTCAAAGCGTTGCTTGGTGTTGAAGAGAATTGGTGAAGGAAAGCTTAATACGAACTATAAATTAACATAATGAAGACTAGAAGTACTTTTTTTTATTTGACGTTGTTCGCAACGTTCGCTGTGCAGGCACAGAACGTTGTTCCGTTTAAAATGCAGCCAAATGGAACTTATCTCACAGAAGACGGGAAGGACTATCAAATCGTGGAGTTTGAGGGGAAAACAGCACCGGAACTTTATGATATGGTGATTTTAAATGCCAAACAATTATTTTGTGATGCAAAGGATATAATCAGAGGCAATGAGCCTTTTAATATCTCAATCAATGCAAAATTTGATGTTCCTAAAGAAGCCTTAGGTCCCTTTTATACTGAAACTGTGATTGTATTTGAGAGTAGAGTTGACTATGTCCTTTCATTTAAGGATGGACGAATAAAAATTGAGGCTCCCAAGATAGATGAGAACCTTCATGCTGTATTTGACTTTAATATGGTTTCTGATTTTAGGTTAGTACGTATTATAGGTGATAGCTTCAACCGAAAAGGAGTTGTCAAACCAAAATTTGCTGAATCAATAAGAAAATTTGAAGCCAATGTGAATGGCCATATTGAGGCGTTACTAGGCATACAAAAGGACGAGGATTGGTAATCTAGGCTTCTTTCCTCACTTGTTCACTCTACCCACCGCATCCACGGGAAATGGGTAGAGTGTTTTTATTACTGTCCGGTGCACAGGAGGGTTTTTCGTTCTCTGTTTTATTCTATTGGTTGTCAATGGTTTATGGGTGGCTTGGTGCGTAGAGTGAAAAGTGCTGACCGTGGGGCTTGACTTCGCCCCCTGGATGTTGTATCTTTGCGCTACATAAACCCTTAAACAATAATACATTATGATTACTTACGCAGTAAAGAAAACCCGCAACCCCAAGAATCCTGATGTGGACTACTTCCACGGGCAGGCCATCAAGACTGGTGAACTCACTATGGAGAAACTCGCCAAGCGTATCAACAACTCCACTACCGTGACGCAGAGCGACTGCTACGCGGTGCTCAAGTCGATGAAGGACCACATCATCGAAGCCCTCACCGAGGGTCAGGTGGTGGTGCTCGACGACCTCGGACGTTTCCAGGTGTCGCTCCAAGGCAAATGTTACAATGCCGAGACCATGGCAGGTGAGGAGTTCTCGCCCTCGTCGTACATCAAGGGCCATCGCATCGTGTTCCGCCCCGAGCCTCAACTCAAGAAGGAGGTGAAGAAGGAGTTCAAACTCAAGCGCATCTCAAGCGAGGCGATGGAGTAAACGCCTAGCGCTCCTTCCCTCTCAACGGTATACCCTCGCTCGCTCGTCGGTATACCGTTTTTCTCTCGAGGGCCTACCCTCCAGCGCTCGTCGGTGTACTGGGTTATAGGCTATAGGCTATGCAGCGAAGTTGCAAGACGTTGGCTATTGGCTACCCTAAATCCTAAACTCAAAACACTAAACACTAAACCCTAAACCGCTATGAAAGAAATCAACTGGAAAGAAATCCTGAAAATCCTCATCGCCATCCTCACTGCCATTGCCGGTACGCTGGGCGTGGTGTCGTGTGTGGGGTGAGAAAAGAGAGAAGCCCTCGCGTCACGTTGTAGGGCAAACAAAAAAAAGAACCGTCCCCTCTTTTGTTGGGAACGGTTCCTTCAATCAGTATTTATGTCGTTCTTTGACTTATTGTAAAAAACCGTCGCTTAGTCGAGCTTGAGCACGGCGAGGAAGGCTTTCTGGGGCACCTCGACGTTACCGATTTGCTTCATGCGCTTCTTACCCTTCTTCTGTTTTTCGAGGAGTTTGCGCTTGCGCGACACGTCACCGCCGTAACACTTGGCCGTCACGTCCTTGCGCACCTGCTTCACCGTCTCACGGGCGATAATCTTACCGCCGATGGCGGCTTGGATGGCAATGTCGAACTGCTGGCGTGGGATGAGCTCCTTGAGTTTCTCACACATGCGGCGACCGAAGTCGTAGGCATTGTCGATGTGGGTGAGCGTAGAGAGGGCATCCACAGGCTCGCCATTGAGCAGGATGTCGAGCTTCACCAACTTCGATGGACGGAACCCTGCGGGGTGGTAGTCGAACGAGGCGTAACCCTTCGATATGCTCTTGAGCTTGTCGTAGAAGTCGATGACAATCTCGCCCAACGGCATCATGTAGTGTATCTCCACGCGGTTGCCCGAGATGTACTCCTGCTTGAGCAGTTCGCCACGCTTGCCGAGACACAATGTCATGATGGGGCCGATGTAGTCGGTGGTCGTGATGACCGAAGCCTTGATGTAGGGCTCCTCGATGTGGTCGATGAGCGTCACGTCGGGCATGCCGCCGGGGTTGTGTACCTCGATGCATTCGCCATGCTTGTCGTAGACGTTATACGATACGTTGGGCACGGTGGTGATGACGCTCATGTCGAACTCGCGGTCGAGGCGCTCCTGCACGATTTCCATGTGGAGCAAGCCGAGGAAGCCGCAACGGAAGCCGAATCCCAAGGCGAGTGACGACTCGGGGAAGAACGAGAGCGAAGCGTCGTTGAGCTGCAGCTTCTCGAGCGAAGCGCGCAGGTCCTCATAGTCCTCGGCATCGATGGGGTATACACCCGCAAACACCATGGGCTTGCTCTCCTCGAAGCCCGCGATGGCCTCGGTGCAGCCACCCTTCACGTGGGTGATGGTGTCGCCCACCTTC
>JAZONP010000213.1:0-4181 GCA_045654565.1 Bacteroidaceae bacterium | reverse complement strand
ACCCTCAAGAGCCGACATCTCTGATGCGATGTCGGGTAGCACGAAGAGGGTGGGGTCGGCCGCATTACCGGTGATGAGCTCGATACCCTTGTCGGTGAGGTCTACGCTATTCATCTTCTCGTCGATGACGAAGTAGAGCACGTCGGTAGCCTCGGGCATGCGGCGGTTGTTCTGCTCCATATAGATAGCCTCGGTCTTGAGCATACCAGTCTTGATGCCGGGCTCGCTGAGGAACTTAATCAGGGGTTTGTTCTTGGGCAACGCCTTATGGCTGCGGAAGAGGGCAAGGAAACCAGCCTCTACCTCCTCCTGCTTCTCAGAATATACGAGTCGTTTGGCGTCGGCAAGGAGCTGTGTGGCGAGGCGTTTCTGTGCCTCTACGAGACGCTCCACGAGGGGGCGCAGCTCGTCGAACAGCTGGTCGCTCTTCTTGGGAACGGGTCCTGAGATGATAAGCGGTGTACGGGCGTCGTCAATGAGCACCGAGTCTACCTCATCCACAATGGCGTAGTTGTGACGGCGCTGTACGAGGTCGGTTGGCGATGAGGCCATGTTGTCGCGCAGGTAGTCGAAGCCAAACTCGTTGTTGGTGCCGAAGGTGATATCGGCCATGTAGGCCTGGCGGCGAGCCTCAGAGTTGGGCTGATGCTTGTCGATGCAGTCGACCGTGAGGCCGTGGAACTGGTAGAGCGGACCCATCCACTCGGAGTCACGCTTGGCAAGGTAGTCGTTCACCGTCACCACGTGTACACCATTGCCTGTGAGGGCGTTGAGGAATACGGGCAGGGTGGCCACGAGGGTCTTACCCTCACCAGTAGCCATCTCGGCAATCTTGCCCTTGTGCAGTACTACACCACCGAAGAGCTGCACATCGTAGTGCACCATGTTCCAGATGGTCTCGTTGCCACCGGCCTCCCAGTGGTTCTTGTAGATGGCCTTGTCGCCTTCGATGCGCACGAAGTCCTTCGTGGCAGCCAATGCACGGTCCATATCGGTGGCGGTCACGGTGGCCTCCTCGTTTTCGGTGAAGAACTTTGCGGTAGCCTTCACGATGGCGAAGGCCTCGGGCAGCACCTCGTCGAGAGCTACCTCGTACTTGTCGAGCACGGCGGTCTCTAGCTTGTCTATCTCGGTGAAGAGCTGTTCGCGCTCTTCAATCTCTGTCTCTTCTACCTTAGCTTTCAGTTCGGCAATCTTGGCATTCTCTGCCACGGCCGACTGCTTGATGCGCTCCTTCAACTCTTGTGTCTTAGCGCGGAGCTGGTCTGCGGTGAATGACTCTACTTCGGCATAGGCCTTCTTGGCCTTCTCGACCCAGGGTTGGATCTCACGCATATCGCGTGTGTTTTTGTTGCCGAACAACTTACCTATCAGTTCATTAAATCCCATATTGAGTTTTTTAGTTTTTTGTTTGTCTCTTTACCTTGGATGATTATACAATATCAGTGCCAATAGGGGGTAAAGCCGGATATCTGCTATTTTGTCATCTCCACTGGCAATGGCTTTTTACATTGAAGTTGCAAATTTACAACAACTTTTTGGAAAAAATACATAATCAGCGTTGTTTGTTATCCTTCGGCGTTACGGTTGTAACAGTGTGTACAGTAAAAATCCACAATATCACCGGCGACCTCATGCTTGGGCTTGAGGGGATACTCCTTGACCTCTTCTCTCGAGATGATGGTGATCTTGTTGGTGTCGTGGCGGAAGCCTGCCCCTTTGTCGCGCAATGAGTTGAGGACGATGAAGTCGAGGTTCTTGCGCTCGAGCTTGCCTTGGGCATGAGTCACCTCGTCGTTGGTCTCGAGAGCGAAGCCTATGAGGTGCTGGTGTGACTGCTTCATCTGTCCCAGTGCAGCAGCGATGTCGTGAGTGGGCTTGAGGCGCAATACGAGGTCGTCGCCCTCGCGCTTGATCTTCGTGCTGGCCGTCGTCTCGGGGGTAAAGTCGGCCACAGCGGCGCAGAGGATGGCGCTATCGGCCGTCTTGAACGCTTCGGTGGTGGCGGCATACATTTCGGCACACGACTCCACGTCGATGCGGTGTATGTTGGGGTGCGTGGTCTTCAGCTGTACGGGGCCGGCCACGAGGGTTACCTCAGCTCCGCGTGCAGCACACTCCTCGGCGAGGGCGAAACCCATCTTACCCGACGAGTAGTTACCGATAAAGCGCACGGGGTCGATCTTTTCGTAGGTGGGGCCTGCGGTGATGACAATCTTCTTGCCTGCCAACTCCTTGGACTGGGCGAAGTAGCGCTCTAGGTAGGATACGATGTTCTCGGGCTCCTCCATGCGTCCCTTGCCCACGAGGTGGCTGGCCAGCTCGCCCTCAGCGGGCTCGATGATGTGGTTGCCGTAGCGGCGCAAGGTGTCGAGGTTATCGTTTGTCGAGGGGTGGACAAACATGTCGAGGTCCATCGCAGGAGCTACGAACACGGGTGCCTTCATCGACAGGTAGGTGGTGATGAGCATGTTGTCGGCCACGCCATGGGCCATCTTGCCGATAGAGGAGGCAGTGGCGGGGGCGATGAGCATGGCATCAGCCCACTGCCCTAAGGCCACATGGCTGTGCCACGAGCCGTCGCGCTGGGCGAAGAACTCGCTGATGACGGGTTTGCTCGTGAGGGCCGAGAGCGTGATGGGAGTGATAAATTCCTTGCCGGAAGGGGTGATGACCACCTGCACTTCGGCCCCCTTTTTTATCAAGAGGCGTATGAGCACTGCAGCCTTGTAGGCGGCAATGCTACCGGTGATGCCTAATACGATTTTCTTTCCTTGTAGTGACATGAGGGTTGAGTTTTATTTGGCAACGGACAGCAACCAAAGTTCAACAACAAAGTTGTTAACAGATAACAGACTTATTTAGGTGTCAGTTCTTGTTTTTTTGTTTTCGTCTTCGTTATTGCTATCGTAACTTACCTACTTTCCAATTTAATGCGCGTTAGTACCTGCTTGGTGTTGAGGGTGAAGTCGCCCTGCATCATCCAACTGTAGTAGCTAGGGTCACGCTGGAATACTTCGCGTACGGGGATACCCTTGTGTTTTCCGAAGTTGAACACCTCTACACCCTTCTCATTGTATACGATGCGTCCGGCAAAGTCCACGTTGTTGGTGTGCGATGAGAATTCGGAAAGGTAATTGATGTCGTTCTGTAGCTCGGGATAGCGATCGAGTTGTGCCTGTAATACCTCGTAAGTGGCACGGGTGTCGGCATCAGCACTGTGAGCCCCCTCGAGCTCCTTGCCACAATAAAACTTCATGGCGGCTACGAGAGTACGCTGCTCCATCTTGTGGAAGATGACTTGTACGTCGATGAACTTGCGGCGTGTCATGTCGAGGTCTACTCCGGCACGGAGGAACTCCTCGGCCAACAGGGGTACATCGAAACGGTTCGAGTTGAAGCCGGCGATGTCGGCTCCCTCGAAGTCTGCAGCGATTTCCTTGGCAACCTGCTTGAAGGTAGGGCTATCCTTGACATCCTCGTCGTAAATGCCATGCACCTTGGAGGCCTCTTCGGGGATATGCATCTCAGGGTTGATGCGCTTGGTTTTTGATGTTTCATCGCCATTGGGGTATACCTTGAGGTACGAAATCTCTACGATGCGGTCAGAGGTGATATTTACTCCGGTGGTCTCGAGGTCAAAGAACACGACCGGATTCTTAAGGTTGAGTTTCATTGTCTTTTTTCTTACTATTATATATATATGTAAAAGTAGGGCAAAGGTATTGCTTTTTCTATTTATTTCAAACTGCTATCCAAAGAACTTTCCTCGTTACGTGGACTCGGTACCTTGAACTTCTTATTACCAGACGAAATATTTCGATCTTGTTGCTCTTTTCTTATAGGTCTTCTAGGATTATACTCAAATGTAATGTTTTTTTAGGACATTCTTTTTAAAAGTATATCTTATTAGTCTCTGTTTTTTTGTTTTTTTATGTTTTGCAACATAGAAGTGCCAATTCTCCACTGGTTGTTAAAATTTCTTTCATTTGGCTTAGTCTGTAAATCAGTGTGTTGTGTTTTCTGTTTAAATTTTCTCATAAAAAACTTTGAATAATGTTTGGTCAGTTTGTTTAAAGTATCTACCTTTGCATCCGCAATCGAGAGGGACACCCCTTGAGGTTGGTTGAAGAAAGAGTTCTTTGAAAATATTTTCCATACAGACAAGTAGTACAAGAAGC
>JAZONP010000212.1:0-21073 GCA_045654565.1 Bacteroidaceae bacterium | reverse complement strand
AGTTGCCACACGATGCTGTGCTGCGCATAGTTGGTGTCCTGGTACTCATCGACAAGGACATAGGCAAACTGCGAGGCATAGCGTGCCAGCACATCGGGATGGTTCTGGAAGAGCAGGTAGGTGTAGAGCAGGATATCGTCGAAGTCCATGGCTCCTGCCTGGCGGCAACGCTCCTGGTAGCGAAGGTATATCTCGCGTGTCTCGGGCACCTTGGCCTGGCGGTCATCGGCCACGGCGAGGGCATCGGAGGCATACATCCGGGCGGTCATCAGGCGGTTCTTGGCATTGGAGATGCGGCACTGGATGACGTTGGCCTTGTACACCTTGTCGTCGAGCTGCATCTCCTTGATGATGGTCTTGAGCAGGCTCTTCGAGTCTGTCTGGTCGTAGATGGTGAAGTTGGGCGCAAAGCCGATGTGCTCGGCCTCGGCACGGAGGATGCGCAGGAACATGCTGTGGAAGGTACCCATCCACAGGTAACGGGCACGATGCTCCCCCACCCGCTTGCCTATGCGGTCGCGCATCTCACGGGCGGCCTTGTTGGTGAAGGTGAGCGCCAGGATACGCCAGGGCTCCAAGCCCAGTTCCATCAGGTGAGCCACCTTGTAGGTGAGCACACGGGTCTTGCCCGAGCCAGCACCGGCAATCACTAAGGAGGGACCCTCGTTATAGGTCACGGCTGCTAGTTGGCTTTCGTTGAGTTCGTTCGTTAGGTCGGTCTGCATCGGTTGTCTTATTGCTATACGCTAAGCGGTTATTTTGTTTTTTTCCAGTCCCAGTCGAAGCGTTCGATATCCTCTTCGATGAGCGGGTTGCCCATCTGCACCTCGATGAAAGTGAGCTCGGTGAGGGCCTTGATTGAGTGGTAATGCTCTACGGGAATAATGACTGTATCGCCAGCCTGGACGCGGCGAACCTCGCCATCAAGCACGAAGAGTCCTTCGCCCTCGACGAAGGTCCACACCTCGGTACGATGATGGTGTATCTGATAGGAGATGTGCTTGCCGGGATGAAGGGTGATGCTCTTGGTAAGCGAGTGTGATCCATCGGCATAGCGGGCATCGTCGAGCACGCGGTAGGTACCCCAACGACGCTCTTCGAACATCGGACGCATGTGAATAGGATTGATGTACTGCTTGATGTACTCCGATGAATCACGGCCACACACCAATATGCCATCGTGTCCTGCAGCTACTACAATATTGCTCACGCCATCACATACGACAGGCAAGCTCAGCTCGTTGATGACGGCAGTGTCCTTGGTGGACTCGCCGAGAACGACATGGCCCATCGTGGCCGTGGGGAGCTCCTCAACGAGGGTGTTCCAGTCGCCCAGGTCTTTCCACTGCCCGTCGAAAGGGACCATAGCGATAGAGTCGCAAGCCTCAGTCACCTCGTAATCAAAACTAATCTTGGGGAGTTCGCCGTAACGGCTATACAGCTCGGCAAAGCTATTTGCTTGTACACTTTGGGCCACGATATCCATCACATACCCCAAACGGAAAGCGAAGACACCGGCATTCCAGTAGGCTCCCTGCTCAAGCAATCGCTCGGCTGTCTGCGCATCGGGCTTCTCGGCAAATCGGTGTACCTTGCAGTATCCCCCCTCAGCAGCCTCGCCCGGCAGCACATAGCCAAATTCTGTAGAAGGCCCTGTGGGTGGAATGCCCATCAACACGAGATCTGCCACATCACGCTGCACGAGAGCCACCATGTGGGCTATCGTATCGAAGTACCTGTCCTCAGCATACGTGTCGCTGGGAATCACCACTACGACCTCTTCGCTCGGGCATCCCTTAACCATGGCCAGGTGTGACGCAGCCAATGAAATAGCGGGGAAAGTATTGCGACGTTCGGGCTCGAGCACCAGCTCGACCTTGTCGCCTAATTGTACCTCTAAGGAGTCTCGTTGTGAGGCTCCTGCAACCACTGTCACCGATGTGGTGAGACCCGATACTGCAATCTGTCGCAATACACGCTGCACCATGGACTCCTTCTGTTTTCCATCAGGGGTCTGCAGCAGCTGTAGGAACTGCTTACAGCGCGCACTATTAGACAGTGGCCACAGGCGTTTGCCCGTTCCTCCGGAGAGCAATATAATCTGCATTATAAATCCCTTTCATTTTTATCAAGTTGCAAATATAGTTACAAACGAGCGAGAAATATGAAGTTTACTTCAATATTTTTCACAGCGAGTGCAGAAATATTAGGAGTTCACTCCAAATATAGGTATTTTAACCCAATAACAACAAAAGAACAGATTATCTCGGCAAACTTCTCGCTGATAGAAAATAAAATCGTAACTTTGTACTTTGAAAGAAAAAAACGTGAGGATAAGAAAGAATGGAGTTTACGACAATAGAATATATTACAGGTGGTATTGTGATAGCACTCGCTCTCGTACAGGTACTGTACCTATTCATTGTATACGGAGCCACACACCGCCGCTATACTAAGGAACAGAAAGGTTTGTTGAAGCAATCAGACAAACAACCAGGGATGTCGGTCATCATCACCGCATCGGACCAGGAAGAGGTATTGGCCAAGCATCTTCCCCTCATCCTCGAACAAGACTATCCCGACTTTGAGGTCATCGTGGTGGATGACAACTCTGAGGATGACACCAAGGAACTACTCGAAAGGCTCTGCAAACAATACCCCAACCTCTACATGACGCACACCTCGGATAGCATACGCTATGTGAGTCACAAGAAACTGGCACTCACACTCGGCATCAAGGCCGCCAAGAAGGAGTGGTTAGTATTCACCGAAGCGAATTGCTACCCCACGACAAACCAATGGTTGGCAAGACTGTCCCGCCACTGCAATGATAATGCGGATGTAGTCTTGGGATACAGCAACTACGAGCGCACTGCCGGTTTTGCCAACCTCTGTCGCATGTATGACGCCCTGCTGCAACAGCTGCGTCTGCTAGGTATCACCCTACTAGGTAGTGGATACATGGGCATAGGACGCAACATGGCCTATCGCCGTGAGCTCTTCTTCACCCATAAGGGATATAGCAGACACCTCGACCTCGAACGAGGAGAAGATGATCTCTTCATCTACGAGCATGTACCAGCCAAGCGCATCACGGCAGATGTCAATGAAGTCTCGGTGGTGCGATGTACGTCGGGTAGTCATGGTTGGAAAAATGAGAAATTGAGCCGACACTTCATGCGCACCAAGATGCGAGGTCTACGTCCTATGCTATTCTCTTTTGATACATGGACGCGAGCATTGTTGTACATCGCTGTAGCGAGTAGTATCACCATAGGATGCATCAAGCATTGGTGGCTACTAGTGTTGGCCACAGTCCTATCATGGGGTATCTACCTCGGATGCCGCATCTTTGTATTTCATCGTGTGGCACGAGAGTTGGGAGAACGTAGATACAATGTTTCAATACCCCTCCTCGACATCATACACCCCTTGTGGGAGCTCTACTTTGCCCTCCGCATGAGACTTTCCTCGAAGGATATGCACATGCGAAGAAAAGTGTGACGTGATGAATGATGAAAGATGAATGATGAAAGATGAAGGATTAAAAATGAAGGATTAAAAATGAATATTGAACGATTAATGGTTAAAAGTTATAGGGAATACGCGAACGTGGACAAACACGAAAATCTGCGTACAGACTAAGTCTGCAATCCTGGTTACTTAACTCCTAAACAAAAAACACTAAACTCTAAACAAATAGCTCTATGCGCATTGACATACTCACCGTACTGCCCGAAATGATTGAAGGATTCTTCGACTGTTCCATCATGGCCCGCGCCAAGAAGAAGGGATTGGCCGATATCGTCATCCATAACATACGAGACTACACTACCGACAAACATCGCCGCACAGATGACTACCCCTTTGGAGGTTGTGCCGGTATGGTAATGAAGATTGAGCCTATCGACAACCTCATCACCAAGCTTAAAAGCGAGCGCCACTATGATGAAGTCATCTACACCTCGCCCGATGGCGAGCAATGGAACCAGAAAATGGCCAACAGCATGTCGATGTATGAGAATATCATCATTCTCTGCGGACACTTCAAGGGCATCGACTACCGCATACGAGAGCACCTCATCACCAAGGAGGTGAGCATCGGCGACTACGTGCTCACGGGAGGCGAGCTGGCTGCTGCCGTCATGGCCGACAGCCTTGTTCGCATCATCCCCGGCGTCATCGGTGACGAGCAATCGGCCCTATCCGACTCGTTCCAAGACAACCTCTTGGCACCGCCCGTATACACCCGCCCTGCCGACTACAAGGGATGGCGCGTCCCTGACGTGTTGCTCTCGGGACACGAGGCTAAAATTCGTGAATGGGAGTTCCAGCAGTCAATGGAGCGTACACTACGCCTCAGGCCAGATCTCTTGGAAGAGAAGTAACGATTCACCATAACTAAAAGATTGTATAACTAATTATAAAAAGGTAATGACAAAACAACTGCAACAAACCTTGCGCGACTCGAATGTAGCGCGCTGGACGGCACTCGTGATCGTGTCGTTCACCATGATGTGGGGATATTTCCTCACCGATGCCATGTCGCCCTTGATGACCATGCTCGAGGTAGAGATGGATTGGTCAAGTTCGGACTTCGGTATCTTCAACTGGGCCTACTGCTGGTTCAACGTATTCCTCTTCATGCTCATCTTTGGAGGCATGATCCTCGACAAGCTGGGTGTACGCATCACCGGTATCGCCACATGCGCTTTGATGGTGATAGGTGCCTTCATCAAATACTATGCTGTTGAGTTTATCTCTCCAGGACCTGATGCGGGTTACATCTTCGGTATACGTACTCAGGTAATGGTAGCAAGCCTCGGCTATGCCATCTTTGCTGTGGGTACCGAGAACTGCGGTATCACCGTAACAAAGGTGATTGCCAAGTGGTTCAAGGGCAAGGAGATGGCACTCGCCATGGGTACACAGGTGGCAGTAGCACGCTTGGGTACAGCAATGGCTATGATCGTGAGCCCACTCATCGTGAAGAACTTCAGCATGTCGACTCCCCTGCTCTTTGCCCTCGTGCTTATCGGTATCGGACTCGTAGCATATTGCGTGTTCTGTGTAATGGATGCCAAGCTCGACAAGCAACTCGTAGCCGAGC
The DNA here is from genome assembly GCA_045654565.1 of Bacteroidaceae bacterium. GTDB lineage: Bacteria > Bacteroidota > Bacteroidia > Bacteroidales > Bacteroidaceae > UBA1189. The sequence continues at coordinate 15,963 of JAZONP010000212.1, read as the reverse complement.
AAAATGATGCAGAGGATGACACATTCCACGTATCGGACCTCAAACTCATCATCACCAACAAGGGGTTCTGGCTCATCGCACTCTTGTGCCTGATGTTCTACTCGGCAGTATTCCCCTTCATGAAGTATGCGACTTCGCTCATGGAGAACAAGTATGGCATGTCTAACGTGTGGGCAGGATGGATCCCGGCCCTCATCCCCATGGGTAACCTCATCATGACACCGCTCTTCGGTGGTATCTATGACCGCAAGGGCAAGGGAGCAACGATCATGATTATCGGTTCGGCTATGCTCATCGGCGTACACGTATTGTTTGCCCTCCCCGTGCTCAACTACTGGTGGTTTGCCGCATTCATCGCTATCGTGCTCGGCGTGGCCTTCTCGCTCGTACCCTCAGCAATGTGGCCCTCAGTACCCAAGATCATCCCTGAGAAGTTGCTCGGCTCAGCCTACGCCCTCATCTTCTGGGTGCAGAATATCGGTCTTGGCTTCGTACCCTTGCTCATCGGTTGGTTGCTCAATGAGTACTGCATCGTAGGTGAGCGTATGGTCGATGGACAGGTATTCAAACAATACGACTACACCCTACCCATGTGTGTATTTGCATGCTTCGGCATCATTGCTTTGCTTCTCGCCTTCGCCCTCAAGAAGGAGGACAAGCGCAAGGGCTATGGACTGGAGTTGCCGAATATTAAGTAACAACAGATAAAACTCATTTTCGAGGACATAAGAACATAAGCGTGCATTTTATCTTCAAAGTAATATAGCCACTTATGTTCTTTTGTTCTTCTGTCAAAAAAAGGACAAGCAAATGAAGATAACCCCTATAGCCCACTTCCGTAGTGCCTTCCCAACGAAGTTTGGTGTACCCCGCCAGAGCGGTATCATCGACGAGCTGAGGGGATGCATTGTCTTCGAACCCACCTACCGCAATGCTGATGCCTTGCGTGGTCTCGAGGGGTTTGACTACTTGTGGATTATATGGGAGTTTTCAGCCAACAAGACCAAGGAAGAACGTGGCGCCTCATCGTGGCAACCTACAGTACGTCCTCCCCTACTTGGGGGGAACACACAGATGGGAGTCTTTGCCACTCGCTCACCCTATCGTCCCAACCCATTGGGATTGTCATCAGTGCGCATAGAACGTGTTGAACTCACCACGAAGGAAGGCCCCGTCATCCATGTACTCGGTGCCGACCTTATGGATGGCACACCGATCTATGACATCAAGCCCTATGTGACCTATGCCGACAGTCATCCTGGTGCACGAAGTGGCTTTGTAGACGAACGTCGTTGGCAAGAATTAAAGGTCGTCTTTCCCGAACAACTGCAAAAGCACTTCACACAAGAAAGTCTTGCGGCACTCATTCGGGTACTTGCTCTCGACCCACGCCCACAATACCAAGACATCCCCGAAAAGATATACGGGATGTCCTACGAAGGGTATGATATACGATTTCGTGTTGCCGATGGCGTGCTCACCGTGATAGAAGTAAAAATTGATAATTAGAGCCATCCGGATAGGAATTAACTTCGTTGATACTTGGCTGCACTTGTTGCGTACGTAAATAAATTTCCTCCCACTCGTTTGCACAAACATTCAGAATTCATAATTCAGAAATCAGATTATGCTTACCTTCCCTACCGCAAAAATCAATATTGGCCTTCAGGTGACCGAGCGTCGCTCCGATGGATATCACAATCTTGACACAGTGTTCTACCCCATTCCCATCAAGGATGCACTCGAAGTGATTGTGACCGAAGGAGCTGACTATGACTGTCGCCTCCACATCAGTGGCATCCACATCGAAGGAGATACAGACAACAACCTTGTAGTGCGTGCCTACCGCCTGCTTGCGGCAGACTATACCCTACCCTCCGTGGACATCTACTTACATAAGCATATTCCCACAGGGGCAGGACTGGGAGGTGGGTCAGCAGATGCCTCATACATGTTACGTCTGCTCAACGAGATGTTTGAATTGGACATCACCACCGAAAAGCTCGAAGCCTATGCCACAAAGCTTGGTGCAGATTGCCCCTTCTTCATTACAGGACGTCCCGTGTATGCCACAGGTATTGGTAATGAGTTTCATCCCCTCAGCCTCGACCTCAGCGGATGGTATCTGGTAGTGGTGAAGCCAGAGGTATTCGTATCGACCAAGGAAGCCTACTCCATGGTACGTCCTGAGAAGCCAGAGGTAACGCTCGATAAGAAGATTATTCGCCCCATCACTGAATGGAAAGAAATTATCAGCAACGATTTTGAAAAGGGAATCTTTGCGTTACATCCCGAGTTGGCTGACATCAAAGCCAAGCTCTACACTTTGGGTGCTACGTATGCCGCTATGAGCGGCTCTGGCTCGGCACTCTTCGGTCTGTTCGAATCTCCCATCGACGATGTGGAGCAGCACTTTCCTGAATGCTTCTGCGAGCAACAACAGCTTTAAACACAAACAGATACTCCCCGATTCCCATCGAGGAGTATCCCAATAACACAAACACAAAATAAAACACGACAAAACTACTATGCAATCATTATTGGCTATTGCTTTTGTAAAATTGCATAGTTATAACACGCTACACACAAAAAGGTTTTAGCTAAATAGAAAAAAAAGAATCTGTCTCGAGACAGATTCTTTTTTATTCTATGGCGTTTGCTCAGAGATCACCTATTTGGCTACTTCAATACGAGTCTTCATTCCTTTAATTTTCTCACCAGAGATTAGCGTAAGCAGTTGCCTCACCTTACTGCGCGATACCGACACATAAGCATAATAATCGTGCACATCTATAGGTCCAACATCTTCTCTCGTGAGCCCACCCTTCTTATAAAGAAATCCCGCGATGTCCACCTTATTTATCTTGTCCTTCTTACCCTTTCCTATATAAAGTGTCGACCACATAGGAGGCACGGGACGTCCTACGCGCTCAGGCAATGAATAGTCGACAACATCCTCGGGTAGATATTCAGGAGCTCTCTCCTCGCTATGCAAGATGAGATATGAACTACCATCGGCATCCCACCGCGCTGTGCGTCCTGTTCGGTGGATATACCCTTCTTCACTACTCGGCAAATGATAATGTATGATATGGCGTACTTCGGGAATATCGAGCCCTCGAGCGGCCAAATCCGTACTTATAAGTACATTACTACTACCACAACGGAACTTATATAGAGCACGTTCGCGTACCTCCTGATCCATGCCACCATGATAGGCTTCGAAGTAGAGTTTCTGCTCTCGAAGGTAAGCAGACACACGATCCACCGCCTCTCGATGATTGAGAAACACGATAGATTGTCCATCCTCCAAGGTACAGAGCAATTTGTATAGGGTATGTAATTTGTCCTTACTCTCAGAGTGCACGATATAGGTGTGTACCTTTTCGTCGTTCTCATGGGTCAAAAGATAGTTGAGTTTCTCAGCATGATGCATGCCTGTAAAAGTAGGCAACTCCTCCATGTCGGTCGCCGAAGTGAGATATCTGAATCTCACCGCAGGCAATTTCTCCACTACCTGTTGCATCTCTCCTTGGAATCCCAGTTCCAGGCATTTGTCAAATTCGTCAATTACAAGTGTGTTAATAGACGATGCATTGATATTGCCCTTCTCCAAATGATCATTCAAGCGGCCTGGCGTACCGATGATGATTGTCGGTTGTAAACCCTTCATCGTGCGATGTTCATCCATGGTCGCACGACCACCATAGACACTCATGGCCTTCCAAGGCAGATTCATGGCTTTTATCACACCCTCAATCTGTAGAGCTAGTTCACGGGAGGGTACTATAACCATAGCTTGTACTCCTGACGTGACCTGTTTCAATCGTTCAATGAGAGGCAACAAGTAGGCCAAAGTCTTGCCAGTTCCTGTCGGTGAGAGGAGTATAATATTATTCTTCTCACGGGAAATAAGCAAGGCTGACTCTTGCATAGGAGTCAAAGTCACTATAGATAGACGTTGCAATGCCTGGCATTGGTATTCATTCAGTTGAAGATGTATCATATTGAAATCTATTAGTCACAAACAATATAATTAAGGGAATAGCATATAGCGCTCCGATGCATAGGTCCTGCGTTATCTGCGAAAAACCTATAAGATAGAACAGACGCACATAATGCATGGAGGCTACTAGTTGTGAAGCTACGATAAGCGTTACGAAATAATTGGCATAGGACACAATAGCAGAGGTAAATCCCACGTACAATTCCTTTGTAGTACGCCATTGACCGCACATCCTACCAAATACGATACTGGGAACAATCACTATCAGCCACAACAGAAAGGGCCACCCCGTGGCAAAAGGTCCACCTGAAAGGTGTCCCATTACGCTCAGCAGATTACCTCCTGGGATAATACCCCACACCACTACGGATGCACATACAGCCATAAGCACCAACGACACCAATAGAGCATGACGCTGGCGTTGTACCAGTTGTGAGCGATGCCATATGGCATACCACAAACCCGAGCTACGGAGTGCTCCCACTGCCAACAACCCCAGAACCGCCTCGGCAAATGGAGCAGCTGATATATTATCCATACTATGCCGCACAAACCATCTTACACCCTCCTCACTCAGCAAATTGGGCATCAGACTGCCATCGGAGAGCGTCAACCCATACACACTTCCCACCCAGGAGAAGAGCACAAGAACAATGAAAAGTAGTAGATAAATACTACTCATCGGCCACCAGATTTTCAGGGTCAATGATATGCAATTCGATAGCACGCACCACAAGACGCGTAACGTTGACTCCACGCTGTTCTCTTTCCGGGAAAAGACGCATAATGAGATCTGCCTGGCGCTTCTCAAGTGACTTGGGACTAAAGGGCATGGTGCGCAACGAAGCTATCATATCCTTGGTATAGCCAAGAGCCAGGTGTCGGAGGAAACGTTCATCATACTCATCAATATCATATGCGATGACGGCACGCTGGCGCATCACCTCTGCATTAACAGCTTGACGGAAACGTGTCACGATTTTCTCCAAGATGGGTTGATTGAAAACGAGTTGCTTGCCCTCCATCACACCTTGTATCTCGGTACGTGTGAGCAGTTCGCCAGTTTTGAGTACAATACCGCAAGCCCCCGCATCGAGTACATCGACCCAAAGTTTCTCGTTGAGAATCTCTCCTGTGAAAATAAGAACCTTTACTGTAGGATAACGTTTCTTGATGGTTCGGCATATGGACACACCGATTGTCGTAGAACCACCCAATCCAAGGTCGAGCAGCACCATATCGGGCAATTGTTGTTCCATGAGTGGCCAGAACTCCTCTTCAGTCATGGCCGTACCGATAACTTGCGCCTCGGGAATCTCATTACGAAAGATTTCCTCAGTACCTTTAAGCTCAAGCTTGACATCTTCTACTATGATAACATTATACATAATACGTTCATTTTTTCATGTGAGGCAACAACAAACATCATTCACAAGTGTACAAAGGTAACAATTTCTATGGATTTCAAAAGATTCAGCCACCACTTTTCAAAACTGCACCAACAAATTACTACAAGAAATCCTATTACCAACTCAGTACCTCATCAATCTGCATCAATTCTTCAAGAGCAAAGCATTGATTCTCTCGGGCACGAAGATTCTTCTCCAGCTGATCAATTGAACTCGCACCGACAATGACTGAGGTCACGCGTTCATCTCGTAACAGCCATGCCAATGCCATCTCCGCCAAGGTCTGTCCACGTCGTGCCGCCACATCATTCAACGCTCTTAACTTCTTCACCAATGCATCCGTGAGCACGTCGGAACGAAGAAAATGCCCCACAGCCATACGCGAATCTTCGGGAATACCCTGCAGATAGCGGTCGGTGAGCAATCCTTGCGCTAAGGGAGAGAATGCAACAAACCCCGTCCCATTATCATGAGCCTGGGGGATAACAATATCCTCTGGTTCACGAGTAAACATATTATAACGTCCCTGATAGAGTATACAATGTACATCATGTGCCTCAAGATAAGCATAAGCCTTGCTGGCCACATCTGCAGGATATTTCGACAGGCCTACGTAGAGCGCCTTGCCCGAACGGACTATGTCAATCAATGCTTGCATAGTCTCCTCAAGCGGTGTATTGGGGTCATAACGATGCGAATAATAGATATCCACATAGTCCAAGTTCATCCGCCGCAAACTTTGGTCGAGGCTTGCCACAAGATTCTTACGCGAGCCCCAGTCGCCATAAGGTCCAGGCCACATCAGATGTCCAGCCTTAGTCGCTATGAACATCTCGTCGCGATGTGTATGGAGCGACTGCTTCATATAACGCCCGAATCGCTCCTCAGCAGTTCCATTGGGAGGTCCATAGTTGTTGGCCAAATCAAAGTGACAGATGCCATGATCGAAAGCGTAGTGCACAATATCAAGCCCTTTTGCTTCGTCATGATGTTCGCCAAAGTTGTGCCAGAACCCTAACGAAATCTCGGGTAACAATACCCCACTCTTCCCTGCACGACGATAACTCATCGTGGCATAGCGTTCAGCATTCGGCTTATAATTATTCAGACTCATATAGCATCCTTAGTGTTAGTTCTTTTAAGAAAATAGACGCGTGGGCTCAAGCCTCACGCGTCTATCGCTTGTCTGTCCCGTTTTGCGGAATGGGAGTATTACTCCTCAGGTTTCATATTGGTATACACGTTCTGTACGTCCTCATCTTCCTCGAGGCGCTCTACGATCTTATCAATGGTAGCACGCTGCTCCTCGGTAACATCCTTCAGGTCGTTGGGAATGCGGGTAAATTCAGCACTGCGTACCTCGAAACCGCACTCCTCAAGGTGCTTCTGAATCTGTGAGAATGACTTGGGATCGCCATAGATGGTGATTTCAGAACCACCCTCTTCCTTCTCCTCCTCATCAAACTCATCTTCTACACCGAAGTCGATGAGCTCAAGAATCAGCTCGTCCATGTCAACATCGTCCTTCTTGGCGAAGGTAAACATTGACTTGTGGGTAAAGATGAAGTCGAGCGAACCAGATGTACCAAGTGTACCACCGAACTTGGTGAACACGCTACGTACGTTAGCCACAGTACGTGTGGTATTGTCTGTCAAGGTCTCAACGTAGATGGCTACACCGTGGGGACCGTAACCCTCGTAGTTCATCTCCTTATAGTCCTTCTGATCCTTACCGCAGGCGTTCTTGATGGCACGCTCGATGTTGTCCTTCGGCATGTTCTCGTGACGCGCTGTGGCGATGATAGCACGGAGTGCTGAGTTGTTGTCGGGATCGGGACCGCCTGCCTTCACGGCAATGGCAATCTGCTTACCGATACGTGTAAATGTACGGGCCATGTTGCCCCATCTCTTCAATTTTCTCGCTTTGCGAAATTCAAACGCTCTTCCCATTTTGATCTATTTTTAATTATTTGTTATATCTTTATTCTGGATATCCCGGAAAGTCCGGAGTTGTCAGCGATACCCGCAAGCCCCCTCTTCAGGAGGGGGTTGGGGAAGGCTTTTTTATTACCTAAGTTTAGCTCCCAACAGCTTCTCGTACGAAGCGATGAGTTTGCTCATTATCTTGTCTATCTGTTTGTCGTTGAGTGTCTTCTCCTCATCCTGCAGAATGAAGCTGATAGCGTAGCTCTTCTTGCCAGGCTCGAGGTTCTTACCTTCGTACACGTCGAACAACTCTACAACCTTAAGCAACTTGCGCTCACACTCATAAGCAATACGCTCGATATCGGCAAACTGCACGTTCTTGTCGAGCAAGAGAGCGAGGTCTCGCTTCACAGCAGGGAATTTAGAGAGCTCGGTGTAGCTCACCTTCACAGACTTGATGGTCTGAAGCAGATTCTTCCAGTTGATATCGGCATAGTACACCTCGTTATCAATATCGAATGCCTTGGTAATCTTCTTGCTCACAATGCCTACGGTAGCCAGCAGCTTGCCACCACGAGTATAGTAGCTGAGTGCGGCCGAGTAGATACTATCGGTGAGATTACCCACCACCACGCTGCGCATATTGAGACCGAGGCGAGCGAAGATGTTCTCTACATAAGCCTTGAGTTCATACACCGTAGAGTCCTCATCAGCGTGTGCCCATGAGCCGCTCACGCGCTTACCTGTGAGCCAGAGACCAAGGTGATAGTCTTCGCTATAGCAAGCAAGCACCTTCTCGGCATCCTTCTTCTCCTTATTATAATAGTAGCAGTTGCCATACTCGAAAAAGCGCAGGTCGGCACTCTTGCGGTTAGCATTGTGTGCAATGCTCTCGAGACCACCGAAGAGCAGGGTTTGACGCATCACGTTGAGGTCATTGCTCAAGGGATTCATGAGGTTCACCAAGTTTTCGGAACGGAAGGTCTCGTTACCATCATAGTAGGCAGCCTTAGTGAGCGAGTTATTGAGAATCTCGTTGAAACCGCAACCCACGAGCTGCTCGGCTACGAGCTGCTGGAGACGATGCGAACGATCCTCTTTATTCTTCACTGCTATGCTAGACTTCAATGAGGTAGGAATCTCCACATTATTATAGCCATAGATGCGGAGGATATCCTCTACCACATCGCAAGGACGCTGTACATCCACGCGGTAGGGAGGTATGCTGAGCATAATACCCTCAGCCGTTTCGTTCTCAATTTTCATCTCCAAGCTGGTGACGATGCTCTTCACGGTCTCGGCAGGAATATCCTTACCGATGAGTGAGTTGACATAGTCGTACTTGAGTTCTACCTTGAAATCTTCGACAGGACTGGGATATACATCGACGATGTCCATTGACACGGTACCACCGGCCAGTTCCTTGATGAGGAGTGCAGCCTGTTTGAGCGAATAGAGGGTGATGTTGGGGTCGATACCACGTTCGAAGCGGAACGAAGCATCGGTGTTCAAGCCATGGCGGCGTGCGCTCTTACGGATAGAAGTGGGATTGAAGTAGGCGCTCTCGATGAACACATTCTTGGTCTCCTCAGTAGTACCAGACTCCAAACCGCCAAACACACCGGCCAAGCACATAGGTCCCTCTGCATTACATATCATAAGGTCCTTATCCGAGAGTTTACGTTCAACGCCATCAAGCGTAACGAAAGGAGTTCCTTCCGCCAGAGTCTGTACCACAACTTTACCACCCTTTATCTTGTCAGCATCAAAGCAGTGAAGAGGCTGTCCATAAGCGTGGAGGATATAGTTAGTAATATCCACAATATTATTGATGGGGCGGAGACCTATCGTGTTGAGCTTGTCCTTCAGCCATTCGGGGCTCTCCTTCACGGTGACACCCTTGATGGTCACACCGGCATAGCGGGGGCAAGCCTCGAGACTCTTCACCTCGATGGCGATGGGGAACTCATTGTTTTCTACGGCAAACGCCTCATCAGAGGGGCGACGGAGCGAGGTCTCATAACCATTCTGCAACAGATAGGCATAGAGGTCTCGAGCCACACCATAGTGTGAGCAAGCATCGGCACGGTTAGGAGTGATATCCACCTCAAGCACATAGTCACTCTTGATATTATAATAATCTTTGGCAAGTGTACCAGGTACTGCATCGGCAGGAAGCACGATGATGCCATCGTGTGAGGAACCAAGACCTATCTCATCCTCGGCGCAGATCATACCATTCGATTCCACGCCACGAAGCTTCGACTTCTTGATTGTGAAGCACTCATCGCCATCGTAAAGCTTTGTACCTAATGTCGCTACCACCACCTTTTGTCCTGCAGCTACGTTAGCAGCACCACATACGATTTGTACGGGTTCTTCTTGTCCGAGGTTCACGGTAGTCACATGCATGTGGTCCGAGTTGGGGTGAGGCTCACAAGTGATCACCTCGCCGATGACGATACCCTCGAGGCCACCTTTTATTGTCTGCACCTCATCCACACTACCTGTTTCCAAACCAATAGAGGTAAGCGCAGCTGCTACCTCATCAGGGGTAAGGGTGAAATCGACGTACTCTTTCAGCCAATTATAAGATATATTCATAATTCTATATTTTGTAGTTTTTATAGTCCAAACCAAATATCTTGCAAAATTAGTGCAAGGTGAGCGAAAACGCAAATTTATTTACAGTTTTCCGAACTGCAGCCTAATTTCAAACTATGAGCAGATTAAAATTAGTGCAATCCGAGAGAAAAGCCAAATTTATTTAAGTTGTTTCAAGATGAAGATTAATTCTGAATATAAAGCACCCTCCACTCAAGCTGTTATATTAATAAATTCAACCTAACCCAAACAAAATCCTCCAAATATTTGCTTTTCTCCACAACTTACACTACCTTTGCATTCGCTTTTACGGAAGCATTCGGGACGTAGTACAGTTGGTAGTATACTTGGTTTGGGACCAAGGGGTCGCACGTTCGAGTCGTGTCGTCCCGACAAAAAGAGTGATAGTCGACTATCGCTCTTTTTTTGTTTCCACACACCGCGTATACTAGCAATAAATTACAAGCTATCTTCGTGAAATATCGAAATATTAGGGTAAGACCTATATTATTTCGCTCGTTTGTCGTATCTTTGCATAGCTTTCGATACATCATTATTAATTACAAGATATGACAAAACGATTCCTTATGACCCTTGCAGCCAGCGTGCTGCTTGTGCTCGGAGTCTCAGCAACCGAGCAGATTACCATCCGCAAGATGACGAATGGTGCCTATAGCGCCCATGGTGTTGGTGGCATGCGTTCCATGAATGATGGTGAGCACTACATGATGATTGGTGGCGGTGGCACCAGCATTGTACGTTACTCATTCAAAACAGGAGAGGTAGTGGACACCCTTTTTTCTATTGACAACACCCGTGGTTGCGATTTCAAGCGCTTCGATGGGTACATCATGTCACCTGCCGAAGACCGTATCCTCATACAGACAAACACCAACTACATATACCGCCACTCATTCACAGCCGAGTACTACATCTATGATGTAAAAAACAAGAAGATGGTACCACTCTCTACTGGTGGAGCTCAGCAGGTGCCCTCTTTCTCGCCTGACGGAAAGATGATAGCCTTCGTGCGCGACAACAACATACACCTGGTAAAGCTTATGTTCAACAATAGCGAATCGCAGGTGACCACCGATGGTAAGTTTAACGAAGTACTCAACGGCATCCCCGACTGGGTATACGAGGAGGAGTTCACTATGAGCAAGTGCTACGAGTTCAGCGCCGACAGCAAGATGATAGCCTATGTCAAGAGCATTGAGAGTCACGTACCCTCATTCACCTTTGCCATGTACAAGGGCATGGCCCCTAGTTTCGAGGAGAACGGCCTCTATCCCGGTGCCTACACCTATAAGTATCCCATGCCTGGTGTCGACAACTCAAAAGTGAGCGTACACACCTTCGACATCAAATCACAGGTGACACGTAGAATCAACCTTCAGATTGACGAGGAGGACTACATCCCCCGCATCCACTTCACCTCAGATCCAGAGAAACTGGCTATCATCACCCTCAATCGCCACCAGAGCCGTATGGACATATATATGGCCAATCCACGCTCTACCGTATGCAAGCTCGTGTTGCGCGAAGAGTCGCCCACCTACATCAACGAAGCCACCTATCAAAACATACACTTCTTCGACGAAGGGTTCATCCTGCAGAGCCAGCGCAACAACTACAACCATCTATACCAGTACAACCTTAATGGCGGCCTCCCCAAACAACTCACCGACGGAGAGTACGAGATAACCGCTTTCTACGGCCGTGACGAAAAGACTGGAGACCTCTACTATCAGAGCAATGAGCCCAGTCCCTTACGCCGTGCCATCTATCGTCAGGACAAGAAGGGTAAGAAGACCCGCCTCACCCCCGAGACAGGAACTAGCAGTGCCACCTTCAGCAAGAACATGCAATACTTCGTACACACCCACTCAGACATCTACACCCCCAATGTCATCACCATCGAGAATGTCAAGGGCAAGGTGCTGAAAACCCTCGTGGACAACAAAGCTCTGGCCGACAAGCTCAACCAACCCGGCATGCCTACCAAAGAGTTCTTCCAATTCACCACTTCGAATGGCGATGTACTGAACGGTTGGATGGTCAGACCCGCTGACAGTCAAGACACCAAGTACCCCGTCATCATGTACCAATATAGTGGTCCCGGCTCACAGGAGGTACTCGACAGTTGGCGTTCAGGTTTCTATGGCGGCTTAGTATGGGAATCATTCCTTGCACAGCAAGGCTACATCGTAGTATGCGTAGATGGGCGTGGCACAGGAAGCCGCGGAGCTGAGTTCAAGAACTGCACCTACCTGGAGCTCGGCTTACGCGAGAGCACTGATCAAGTAGAAACAGCTAAATACCTTGCCACCCTTCCCTACGTCGACGGCAATCGCATTGGTATCTGGGGTTGGAGTTTCGGAGGCTACAATACCCTAATGTCCATGTCTACCGGCGAGCCAGTCTTCAAGGCTGGTATCGCCGTGGCGCCCCCCACCGACTGGCGTTTCTACGACTCGGTATACACCGAACGTTTCATGCGCACCCCACAAGAAAATGGCGACAACTACAACAAAACATCAGCCATCACCCGCGCTCACAACCTCAACGGTAGCCTCCTCCTCATGCACGGCATGGCCGACGACAATGTACACGTACGCAACAGTATGGAGTACTCTGAAGCATTGGTACAGGCCGACAAGCAATTCGACATGCACTACTACACCAATCGCAACCATAGCATCTATGGTGGCAACACCCGCTACCACATCTTCACCAAGATGTTTAATTTCTGGGAAGATAAGCTGAAGTAAACGGCCGCAAAAAGAAACAGTTTCATCCTTATCCAAATAATCGGAGGGCTCAATCTTGAGCCCTCCGATTATTTCTCCCAACTCCTCAATCGTCCGTCTTCCAATATAAATAGAAAGGCAAGCGGAAATTTGTATTCTTACTCAAAGTATAAAACAAGTTAATAACCCGTTATGTAGCGAGCCATCTACAAGCAACGACCTACAGCAACTCGAGGGGGGGGGGGGATACTATTCTTTCTGACTGTTTACGGCGGTATACGATTAGACGAAGCCGTACAAAAATTCCCGTCCAGGGACAAACAAAAAAGATCTAGAAAGGCTTTTTAGATTGTAGAAAGTTTTTTTCTCAGTCCAGACGGCTTTGGACTCGAGTACGTACGGTTCCGAACTGCAGTCCAGAGCCCTCTGAACTGAGAAGAGGCTTAAGAAAAGTAGAGAAAAATAAAAACAATCTTCCCTACTCGCTCTTATCTAGGAAATAATATAGATACCAAAGTTTCCTAAGTTGCCCCTCCCCTACGGGTCGATAGGAAGCATTAATGATTGACAAAAACAAAAAAGCGGCAGCGCTCCGCGAGGGAGGCTGCCGCTGAATAATCCCGCGAGGGGACTATAGTTTAGAGGGCTGCGATAGAGTCGGTAACAACTGCTGAAACCTCAGACACTACCTCAACTGCTGCTGCTACAACCTCGGGAGACTTAACAGCTGTACCGATGAGGAACACACCAGCGAGGGCTACGATAGCGTAGAGCTCGGGGAATACGGCGAAGATCAAGGTCTTAGAGAACACGTCGTGACCCTGACCGATAGCTGCCATACCATTAGCACATACCTGACCCTGACGGATAGCTGAGAACAAGCCTACGAGACCGAGAGCAAGACCACTACCAAATACGGCTGTCGCCTGGAGTGAGGTGATGTCGGCGGTGAGGATACCGAAGCTGTTGAGCAAGAAGTAACCTGCGAAACCGTAAAGGCCCTGTGTACCGGGAAGAGCGGTGAGCACGAGGAAGTTACCGAACTTGTCGGCCTTCTTCAAAGCACCAAGACCTGCGTTACCTGCGATGGTAACACCGAAAGCTGAACCAATACCCGCAAGGGCAATCATCAAACCAATGCCTAAGTAGGCGATAAAAAGATTTACATTCATAATTGTTAGTTGTTTTTAAGTTGTTATTAATTTTTGTTTTTTCGTTTAGATTTTCTTTTTTCTTGTCATCCTGAACAATGTGAAGGATCCCGCGCAGGGACTATGCAGAACTTTGCAAAATGCGAGATTCTTCGCGTTGCTCAGAATGACATTATACGATGTTAACGTTTTCGTTAATCACTTCTTAAACGGCTTGTAGGCCTGTCCGCCACCCTCGTAGCCCGAGTTCTTGAAGAACTCCACGAACGTCAAACGCATGGGGTGTACCATAGAGCCGAGGATGTTCATGAAGATATTCAGACCATGACCGATGACAAAGATTAGGGCTGTCACAAGGAATCCTACGACGGGGATATCGGGGCTCATACCCACGGCCAAGCTATTGAACACGCTGGCCAGGATACCTCCCGAGAGACCGAGAGCGAAGAGGCGCACATAGGAGAGCACGTCGCCAAGCAAACCGGTCACCATGTTATAGGCATCCCAGAGGCCAAGACCAATGTTGAGGAAGATGTTCTTACCAGGACTGTTGTAGAGCAGTACCATACATCCAGCCACAATCATCAGTACCATAAACCAGAGAGCACCCATAGAGCCTGTGAGCACGCCTACGGCCACACCCACGAGGAGCAGGATCCATCCGATAGTGCTCACGGCATACTTGAAGCCGAGCTGGATGGTGAGGTTCACGGCCTTGAGCACCATACCGAAGAGTATCTGCACACAACCGATGATGAGCGAGAGGTAGAACATTGCCTGATTGTCCTGGAAGAGCAAGGCCTACATCTTCTGGAAGAAGGGGAGGTCGATGTCGTAGAGGCTGAAACCAAAGGCCGTACCTGTCAACGTACCACACAACACGGTAGAGAGACCGAAGAGGAACACCAAGGAGCTCTTGAACTCGGGGTTGATGAGCTGGAAGAGCTTGGTGAACACGGGCAATGCCAACATGATGAGCAGTCCATATCCCATGTCGCCGAGGCAGAGGCCGAAGAACAGCATGAAGAACGGCGCAAAGAACATGGTGAGGTCGAGCTCGCCATACTTGGGCAGCATGTACAACTTGGTCAGCGGCTCGAAGAGTCGGAAGAACTTGTTGTTGCTGAGCTGGATGGGGATATCGTCCTCCTGTGTGGGGTCGTCAATCTGATAGTAGTGACCGGTCTTGTCGAGGCTCTCGCGCAGCTGGGGCAAGCACTTCTCGGGTGCCCAGCCCTGGAGGAGCATCAGTTTGTTGTCGGCCACGCCATCAGCACTGAGGGCCACCTTAGCAAAGTTGATATCGGCCTGCACAGCCTCGTGAGCGGCCTTGAAGGTCGCGAGGTGGGCAGCAGCAAAGGCTGCGATATCGGTATCAAGCGAAACCACCTTGGCTGAGAGCTCGGCCATCTCCATGGTCAGGGCATCGAGCGACACCTGAGGCAAGCGACATAGCTCGGCCTCGATGCTGATCTCGGTACCGGGAGCGGTGACGGTAATGAAGTACACCTTCGACTTGTCATCGTTGATGACGATGGCATTGAACTCACTCTCCCACTCCTCCTTATACAGGCGTTCGGGACAGGCAAAGAAGTTGATGTCATAACCCGCCTTGATGAGACGCTCCACCGACTGGGGCTCAAAGTTACCCCACGGTGCCAACGCCTGCTCATCCTTGGCGAGGAGCTGCATGCGAGCTTCTGCAGCGGCCTTGTCGGCAAGGAGCTGGTCGTACTGTTCAAGAAGGGCCTCCCCCTTGCCCCTCCCAAGGAGGGGTGATTCATTCATCGCGGACTTCCCAGCCCCCTCTCCTTGGGAGAGGGATGGGGTGAGGCTTCCTACTTTCTCCAAAGCCTCTATGGCTGTTGCATAGCGTGAGAGCAGGCGCATCTGCTCCTGCACCTCGGCATTGTCGAGGGCTCCCTGCTGCTTCTCGATGACGTGAAGCACGCCGAGGTCACCCAAGCGTTCGAGGAATTCCTGATACTCCTTATAGAATACGAGGAACGTAAGTTTCTTCATTCTTGTTATCATAGTGCTTCCTCCATCTCGTTAAGTGCTTCGTCGGGGGCGCCCACCGGCTCGGCACGTTTTTCCAACAGCGTCTTCAGGAT
>JAZONP010000211.1:0-18593 GCA_045654565.1 Bacteroidaceae bacterium | reverse complement strand
CCATTTCCGTAATCACGGTTTTCTGCTCACTGCAAAAGGCTGGACACTATCGCCTGCATACGATATGAACCCAACGCAGAATGACCATCAAAGTTTGCTCATTAACAGCAAAACTAACGAGTCTGATTTGTCAATTTTACTCAACTCGTGTGAGGAGTATATGCTCACCCCAGAGATTGCCAAGGGAATAATCAACGAGGTTGTAACTGCTGTTAAGGATTGGCGAGTATTAGCAAATAGATTAGGCATTGCAAAACGAGAAATGAGTTTGTTTGAAGGTGTGTTTGATAATAGGATAGATGCTAATTAATAGCCTTCAATATAGCATCTTTTAGTATGTTTTACATATACCAAAGTACATATGATAACGATATATCTAGATAAACAAGTATGCACTCTTTTTCGTGCACTTTATGCTTATTTGTGCACCTTTTCTCATGCATAATTTGTTAAGAAACGCACTTTTTGTGGTGCATATAAGAGTTCTCAGCCGCTCATTCCTTGCCCTCTCTCCCGGCTCCGGGCGTTTCGTCTTCTGACGATAGGGTAGGGGAGGAAACAAAACGTCGGCGTGTGGTGTTGAGTCTTTCGACCTGATGCTGTATGTGTGTATGAATGTGTTCCTTCGCGAATGGCGTCGCATGACCTCGCGCCGCATCTATCTGGGGGCAGCGGTAGTGTTGCCGCTGTTCTTGATCTTCTTCATGGCCACCATCTTTGGTGATGGACAGATGCGTCGTCTGCCCATCGGCATCGTGGATGAGGATAACACGGCCACGTCGCGCGGCATCGTGAGGAACATTGCGGCGGTGCCGACGTTCGATGTGGTGGCTCACTACAGCAACGATGCGGAGGCTCGGGCGGCGGTGAGTAGGAGGGAGGTGTATGGCTACCTCTCCATTCCGCCACGCTTCGAGGAGGCAGTGGTGCGTGGCACAGATGCCACGTTGTGCTATTATTATCACTATGCGCTGCTGGCAGTAGGAGGAGAGGTGATGAGTGCGTTTGAGACGGCACTCATCCCCGTGCGCATGGCTCCCATCGTGGAGGAGGCCATCATGCTGGGCGATACGGAGGAGAATATCGAGACCTTCCTCCTGCCCATGATCGCGGATGATCATGCCCTCTACAACCCCTCGCTTGACTATGCCGAATATCTGGCAGTGCCTATCTTCTACATCATGTTTCAGATACTCGTGTTGCTGGTGACGCTCTATGCCGTGGGGAGAGATAAGCTTTCGGCTTTTGGCCGTTGGCCTTTTGCTATGGTGGGCAAGCTGCTGCCCTATACGCTCATCTTTGTGGCAGAGGCGATGCTGGCTAATGTGGTGTTCTTTCGTTGGGAACATATCCCTATGGTGGGTGATATGGGACTGTTTGCCTTGACGACGGTGCTCTTCATCGTGGCTACGCAGTCGGTGGCAGTCATCCTCTATACGTTGTTCCCCGTGTTGTCGCTGGTCATCAGTGTGGTCTCCATGGTGGGGTCGCTGGGGGCTACGCTCTCTGGGCTCACCTTCCCGCTCAGTGCCATGTCTCCCGTGGTGCAGTATGCTGCCAAACTTTTCCCCGTGCGCCACTTCACCGAGGCTATGCAGTGCATGGTCTATTTCGATGGGGGCTTTTCGGAGTGCTGGCCCCAGCTGGCGGTGCTGTGCGTGTTCCCTCTGGTGATGGTGTTGCTGCTACCACGATTGAATAGAATCTTTTTAACTCGTCCTTATGATACGTTGGAGTAGGTGTCCTATGTTCTTGCACATCGCATGGCGTGAGTTTCGTGCCATCGCCACGAGCTACTCGGTGCTGCTGGTGCTTGTGGGCGGCGTGTTTGCCTACGGACTGCTATATAATTATATGTATGCGCCCAATGTGGTGCGCGAGGTACCCATCGTCGTGGTCGACCATTCGCATACGGCTTTGAGTCGCCGATATGTTCGTCTGCTCGATGCCACGCCCGATGTGTCGGTCGTCCGTTATGCACAGGATATGGTGGAGGCCAAGCGACTGATGCAGCGTGCCGAGGTGTATGGCATCCTATACCTGCCGCGCGACTTGGAGGAACGTATGCTACGGGGCGAACGCTCGGTATTCCCATTCTATGCGGCTACCGATGCCTTCCTCTACTATGAGGCGATGGAGCGGGCTGGCCTCGAGGTGATGGAGGCCATGGACGGGGAGTATCGCACGCAACTGCTTGGTGACCTGTCGCTTGGTGGACTTGCAGCTGTGGCTACGCAAAGCCCCGTCACGGTGGTGGGCACGGCGCTCTACAATCCCATCGAGGGGTACGGTGTGTACCTCATTCCCTCGGTGCTGATGATTATCATCTTCCAGACGATGATGATGCTGGTGGCGATGATGTCAAATCACAAGAGCGAGCACGATCTGCTAGTCTCCTGTGCACAGATGCAGGTCGGGCGCACTCGCCTTGCTCTCTCCATCGTCTGTGGCAAGACCATCACCTATGCTATGCTCTATGCCATCTTTGCCTTCTTCCTTGTGGGGCTGCTGCCCCTAATCTTTGATATCCCTCACACGGCTTCGTGGGGCGCAATGGCGGTGCTGCTCATTCCTTATATATTGGGCACGAGCTTTCTTGGATTGGCCCTCTCGCGCTGGTACGCCGATGCCGAGGCACCCATCCTGCTCATCGCCTTCTTCTCTATCGGACTCATCTTCCTTTCGGGCGTGTCGTACCCGATCGAGCTCATCCCCTGGTACTGGCGTGTGGTGCACTATGTTATCCCCGCCGCTCCTGCCGTGCTGGCCTATGTGCAGCTGAGCGGTATGGATGCATCGCTCAGCGACGTGTGGCCACAGCTGCTGGCTCTTTATGTGCAGATGGTGGTGTACTTTGTCTTGGCGGTGTGGACATACCGCAGAAAGGGTAGTACATATATGGTGAGAGAATAGACTAAATTTTCAGTAAGCTGGTTTTACAGAATGCATGCCGCATAAAGAAGTAGCGATGGATTATCCATCGCTACTTCTTTTTTACCAATCGATATGGGTGTCGTCTACACCTTTGTTCTATTAGAAGTGGCTTGAGCCGTCGAAACAGTGGGTGCAGAGCTTGCACTTGGGCAAGCCGATGGCCTCGACAAGGGTTTCCACGGTGTTGAACTTCAATGAGGTGAGGTTGAAACGGCGGCGTATCTCTTCGACCAAGCGTTCGTATTGAGGTGTGCCTGGGGTAGAGTATTTGTCGAGGTCTTTGCTGTCGTCACCCTCAAACTCCTGGATGATGCGGCGGGTGAGCAGCTCCAAGTCGCTCTTCGACGAGGTGAAGCTGAGGAACGGGCAGCTGTGGATGATGGGAGGAGAGGCGATACGCATGTGTACCTCCTTGGCTCCGTAGTCGTAGAGCTCCTGCACATTGTCGGTGAGCTGGGTACCACGTACGATGGAGTCGTCGCAGAAGAGCACGCGCTTGTCGCTCATCATGGCGCTATTGGGGATGAGCTTCATCTTGGCCACGAGGGAGCGTACGGCTTGGTTCTCGGGTGTGAAGCTGCGAGGCCAAGTGGGAGTGTACTTGGAAATGGCGCGACGATAGGGGACATGCATGCCGTCGGCATAGCCGAGAGCCATGCCTACGCCTGAGTCGGGGATGCCGCATGCGCAGTCGACCTGGGAAGCGTCTTGCTGGGCCATCTTATAGCCAGTAGAGTAGCGGGCGTCCTCAACATTCTTGCCTTCGTAACATGAGTTTGGGAAGCCGTAGTATACCCACAGGAAAGAGCATATCTGGAGTTTGTCGTTGGGTTTTCGCATTTGCTCCATGCCGTCGGCGCGGAGGCGTACAATCTCGCCCGGACCTACGTAGTGTTCAATCTGATAGCCGAGGTTGGGGAAGCTATTAGTCTCGCTCGTAGCGGCATAGGCGCCATCTTTCTTGCCGATGACGATGGGGGTGCGCCCCCACTGATCGCGGGCGGCGATGATGCCGTCTTCGGTGAGGATGAGCATAGAACATGAACCCTTGATCTTACGGAACACGTTCTCGATGCCGTCGACGAAATCCTTGCCCTGTATGATGAGAAGGGCGATGAGTTCGGTCTGGTTGGTCTTCGAGAGACTCATCTCGGAGAAATGCATGTTGGATGCAAGGAGATCCTGCTCGAGCTCTTGTATGTTGTTGACCTTAGCTACGGTAACGATGGCAAACTTGCCCAGATGGGAGTTGATGAGGATGGGCTGGGGGTCGGTGTCGCTGATGACGCCGATGCCAGCATTGCCTTGGAACTTGGATAGTCCCGATTCGAACTTGGTGCGGAAGTATGAGCTTTCCAAGTTGTGGATTGAGCGCATGAAGCCTACGCCCTTGGCGTATGTGGCCATACCGCCACGCTTGGTACCCATATGTGAATTATAGTCGGTGCCGTAGAATAAGTCGGTCACACATGCAGCTTTAGAGACTGTTCCGAAAAAACCACCCATAAGATTATATCATCTGTTATTTTAAGGACTGCAAAGATTGTGCAAGCGAATGAATAAAGTTGCTTTATTTTCAATGAGCACAGCCAATCTTCGCATATTTCTTGTGCAAAGTTACAAATAAAATGGGAAAAGTTGGGGTGGTGAGGGTGAAAAATGTATGGGTGATGTAAGTTTTTTTCTCCTCTTGCATTTCATGGAGATTGCCTCACGCAATGTTTGTGTTTTATTGTGATAAATAAAGAAAGGAGATACACGCGTGTATCTCCTTTGAACTTCTAAGCAGAAGTTTTTTGCTTTTTACTTGCAAGCCTTGGTGCAAGAGTCAGCCTTCTCGCAAGTAGCGCAAGTGTCAGCTACGCAAGTGTCAGCCTTGCAGCAAGAATCTACTGCTACGCAGCATGTGTCAGCCTTCTCGCATGTTGTCTCCTTGCACTTCTTGTTGCAGCATGAGCTCATGGTGAGAGCAGCTACAGCTACCATTACAAATAATACCTTCTTCATTTTTTTGCTTAATTAATAGGTTCGTAATCAAAAACTGCGCAAAATTATAGCTTTTTTCGGATATATCACTGCAAATTATTTATTATTTCATTAGAAAGGTGTGATTTTGTGTAAAATAGCTGATATTTCGGAGAAATATGTTGGTAATGACATGGCTGTTTTGCAAAAGTGAAAAGAAATCCTATGGTATTCGGAGGTGGGCGGGTAGGAACTTGTAGTTGTTCCCTTGCGTTGGGTGTGACATGATTGGTGTATATTCCTTATGATATGTTTGCAACTTTCGGAAATGTGTCGTACATTTGCAGTCGTAAAGCGGAGTCGCGTCTTTAAAAATAATGAATAAACTTTTTTTCAATCAACAAAGCAGAATTGTCGTAACGTGTGACATCGTGACGTGATGCGTCGTGATGTATGACATGTTTCGTGGTTCAGATCTTTGAGTGATTGGACACCCTCCGACAACTCAATGGCTCGGTGTAGCCGTGAGCAATGGGGTCGGAATTAGCGCAGGATTATCTTGCGCCTTATGTGTTTTTTTATTGTTTTATTCATTATTTCAAGACTATTACTATGTATACAGATTCTTTTAATTCAGAAGTGAATTCTATTAACAAGTATAATAAGATCATTACCCTACGTGGTATGGATTATGTGATTCCTGATTATTTATCATCTTATCACCAGTATCTTACACTGGAACAACTGACGCTGAAACTGGGCGAACAATCTATTGTCGCTGGAGGTGATGTGTCGTACCTTATTCTCGATAAACAACGATGCTCTGCGTCATCGCTCTCGCTCAGCATCGAGAGCAAGCATTGCTGTGCCCTAAACGATTTCCCCAGAGCAATATTCTTCTTGTATCGTGAGGGGGAGGAGCATCCGATAACCTCTTTCGAGGGAGTGATAGACACGGACGATAGTACGGTACTCGAAGCGGCGGACGGGGACGTGGAGCTCTCGGCAGGACGCTATCTGCTTGTTGGGGGCAATGTGTCGGGCGCTGCGGACTCGGCATTGGCGAATACACTCTCGGGTGGGTTGTTCTTTTTCTTCGACATCTTGTCTGCTGGGATGGCGATTCAGCATCCTCAGATTGAAACTGCAGAACTGTGTCGAAAGGCTGGTGATGTCCTGGCGGGATGCTACACCTCGGGGACGCTACGTCTCTATCTGCAGCTGAAGAGTCGCTTGGCAGCGAAGAGTGAGTTGCGAGCGGCGTGCTATTCGCAAGATTGGGTGTTGGTGTCCACGGCCTCGTGTTACCATTCCCACGAGCGGGGTACTCATGAGAGGATTGGTCTCACCCTGCGCGGTGAACAGATATGGAGTGAGGGGGAGTATTTCATTGTGCTCTCTCATAATGGTGAACCTTATGCTTTGCTGCAATTCCGCTATGATGGCTCTGCGGAGATGGTGTGCACTACACGTCGGTTGGACGCCCACGATGTGGAGTATATGCTAGTGAAAAAGGTGGAGACGGACAAGGTGCTGAAGTGGCACAATGTGTCGCCTGTCCCAGGCATGGCTAAGGCAAAGCCTCGCCTTGTAGATGCTTATTGTCGTAAGGATTTCGATGCATTGTGCCTGGAGTATGGTCTTCCTCTTCTTCGCTCGCAGCGATATGCCTCCATCGTTGCTCCCGTCAGTTTGAATGCTGAGCGCTTGGCCGTGGAGTTACCCTATCTGCTACACTTCAAGGCCAAGGAGACCTATCCGATCTCCTGCATGAAATATTCGGCTGAAGAAATACGTGAATCTTTCGACGAAGAGACTGATAGTACGATAGTGCTGTGCGATATTGCTGCATTGGTGGGGGATAAGCTGAAAGAGGTGGAGACGGTGATGCAGTGTCGCTCTATGGAGTGTCATGTCATCTTTGTTGGGAATGAGGAGGAGTTGGCGCAACTTTGCAGGATGTCGCCGATAGTATCTGAAGCCTTGGCGGCATCGCCACGCTTTGATCTCACTTGGCCATCGGCGGCTGAGATGACCGAAACGCTGCGTAGTGAAATACGAAAAGCTGGGTTTACCTTTTCCCCCGAAACGGAGGATATATTGGCTAGGCAAGTGACTCTTCATTATCATGTGTTGTGTCGGTGGACAGATGGGGAGTGTGGGCACTACGTACGTACGAGTATCGCTCAGTGTGTGCGTAGTAGGGTGCAGCGGAGTATTGATGAAGGTGAAGAGTTTTCTCCTGAGGGTATTCTTGAACTTTGTCCGGCAGATATCGACATTGCTGCTTACCTCTCTGCGGCTCCTCAGAAGGTGGTGGCGACCGTCAATGAAGAGCTATACCAGCAGAGTGTGGGAAAGTTACATGCCATGGTGGGGCTTGCCTCGCTTAAGGAACAACTTGCCGACACTTTTGCGTTGTTCCGCTTCCAGGAGAGCCGTCGACGCTTAGGACTCCCCGCCGATTCATCGGCAACTCACCATATGCTGTTTACGGGCAACCCAGGGACGGGGAAGACTACGGTGGCCCGACTGATAGGTGAGATATACCATGCTATGGGCTATCTCTCGAAGGGAGAGGTGATATGTACTGACCGAACTGAGCTTGTGCGCCCATACATCGGACATACAGAGCAGTATATGTCCAAGCTCCTGCAGAAAGCAAAAGGGAATGTACTCTTCATCGATGAAGCCTACACTTTGTGCGACAGCACGGAGGATCGTAAGGACTTTGGTAATCATGTCATCGAAGCGTTGCTCCCTGTCATGGCTGACCCACATTCCGATATGATTGTTATCTTTGCCGGCTATGCTGATGAAATGGAGCGCCTCATGAAGGTCAACCCGGGACTGAAAGGACGCTTTGCTCATCATCTGCACTTCGATGACTATACGGCTGATGAACTGATGCAGATTGGTTATAACTTGCTTGAGGAGTATCAGTATGCGTTGACCGATGAGGCCTGTGTTCAATTTCGTGATGTGGTGGAGCGCACATTGTTGTGCAGAGATGAGTATTTCTGTAATGCCCGCTGGGTGAAGCAGTTCGTGGAGTCGGGTATACTTCCCGCTATGGCTCGCCGGGTGATGCAGACGCCGCACGAATGCGATAACCGCAGGCTGTATACCACCATAGAAGTGGCGGATGTGATGGCGGCTGCTCGCATCTATGCTCCTCAGCAACCCAAGATTCAGCTTAGGCCTCGAATAGGGTTTGTGGCGTAAATTGTGCCGAGAAATATCTATTATTCACGAAAAATGTGTAATTTTGTACGCTATGATTGATAATACGCAATTCAAGGATAAGAAAGCGGTGTACTACACCCTGGGATGCAAACTCAACTTTTCGGAGACTTCTACCATCGGGCGTACCCTGCAAGAGGTGGGATTCCGCACGGCCCGACGTGGTGAAGAGGCTGATATCTGTGTGGTCAATACCTGTTCGGTCACCGAGCAGGCCGACAAGAAATGCCGCCAGGCCATCCATCGCTTGGTAAAGCAACATCCTCACGCCTTTGTGGTGGTGACGGGGTGCTATGCGCAGCTCAAGCCTGAGTTGGTGGCTGCTATCCCGGGCGTGGATCTCGTGCTGGGAATGGATAAGAAAGGGCAGTTGCTCGACTACCTCACCTCGCTCGACAAGCGTGAGCAGGGCGAGATGGTGACTATCCCCACGAAAGATATACGCACCTTTGTACCCTCATGCTCGCAGGGAGACCGCACGCGCTTCTTCCTTAAGGTGCAGGACGGCTGTGATTACTTCTGTTCCTACTGTACTATTCCCTATGCCCGTGGCCGTAGCCGCAATGGCACTATCGACTCGCTCGTAGAGCAGGCCCGACAGGCAGCTACCGAAGGGGCGAAAGAGATTGTCATCACGGGTGTCAATATCGGAGACTTTGGCAAGACGACGGGAGAGACCTTCATCGGCCTCATCCGCGCATTGGATAGGGTAGAGGGTATAGAACGCTACCGCATCTCGTCCATCGAGCCCAACCTGCTCACCGATGAGGTCATCGAGTTTGTGGCTCAGTCGCGTGCTTTCATGCCGCACTTCCACATTCCCTTGCAGGCAGGTAGCGATGCGGTGCTCAAACTGATGCGTCGACGCTACGATACGGCTCTCTTTGCCTCAAAGATAGAGAAGATACGTACCCTGATGCCCGATGCCTTTATCGGTGTGGATGTTATCGTGGGTACTCGTGGTGAGGTGGAGGAGTACTTCGAAGAGGCTTATCGCTTCATCGAGTCGTTGGATATCACAGCCCTGCACGTGTTCAGCTACTCGGAGCGTCCCGGAACACAGGCTTTGAAGATTGAATATAAGGTGACACCACAAGAAAAGCATCGCCGTAGCGAGCGTCTCTTGGCTCTCTCTGATGCGAAGCAGCAGGCCTTCTATCAGCGCCATATCGGCAAGGAAGCAGTGGTGTTGCTCGAGAAACCTAAGGCAGGACAGCCCTTCCATGGCTTCACAGATAATTATATAAGAGTGGAGGTTAGTGATCCTTGTGCTCAGGATAATGCATTGGTGAGCGTTCGACTCGGTGGGTTCAATGAAGAGGGGACGGCGCTGAAAGGAATTATGATTTCTGATTTCTGATTTCTGATTTCTGATTTTAATGAAGATAGCGGTAGTAATCCTCAATTGGAATGGTGAACAGATGCTTCGCCAATTTCTCCCCTCGGTAGTGAAACACTCGGTATTGCCCGAGGCGTTGGGCGAGGCAGTGGTGTATGTGGCTGATAATGGTTCTACAGATGATTCGCTAGCCTTACTCGCCAAAGAGTTTCCTATGGTGAGCACTATCGTCTTCGATGAGAACTATGGCTTTGCCGATGGCTATAACAAGGCTTTCGAGCAGATTGACGCCGAGTATGCCGTATTGCTCAATTCTGATGTGGAAGTCACCGCAGGTTGGCTCATCCCGTTGGTCGAGTACATGGATGCCCATCCTCAAGTGGCTGCTTGCCAGCCCAAACTGAAGGCCTACCACCAAAGAGATGAATTTGAGTATGCCGGCGCCATGGGCGGATATCTCGACCGCTACGGCTATCCCTATTGCCGTGGACGTATCTTTGATACCATTGAGAAGGACCTCGGACAATACGACGCCGATGTGCCCCTCTTGTGGGCTACGGGTGCTTGTCTTGTGGTGCGCCTGCCTATATATAAGGAGGTGGGCGGTCTTGATGGCCGATTCTTTGCACACATGGAGGAAATAGACCTCTGTTGGCGTCTCCGTCTACGTGGTTATGAGGTGCGTAGTGTGGCCTCGAGCGTAGTCTATCACGTAGGAGGGGCAACACTCAATGCAGGGCATCCGCGCAAGACCTTCCTTAACTTCCGCAACAACCTCTTGATGCTCTATAAGAACCTCCCCGAGGGAGAACTCCGTAAGGTGCTCTTCGTGCGTGCTCTGCTCGACTATGTGGCCGCAGCGATGTTTCTCCTCAAAGGAGAGTGGGGGAATGTGAAGGCCGTCTTCCGTGCTCGCAAGGAGTACCGCAAACTAAAAACGGAGTTCCGCGACTCACGTGAGGAGAACTTGCGGAAATCCGTTTCAATGAATGTACCCGAACGTAGCCGATTCTCTATCCTATGGAAATACTACATCGGACGATGTCGTACGTTCGACAAATTATAACAATGGAATGAAGTGTTGGAGGTGTTCTGTCTTAGAGCACCTCTAATTATTCGAAATCAATCTGTATGTTGATTTCTCCATCCAAAGGTTCTGTATCTTCCTTCAAGATGTCTTCTGGCGCAAACTCTCCTTCAAGAACTTCGTGCTTGTACTCGGCGGTTTGGTTCTCATGGATGTAGCTGATGGCTTTGCTTAGCCCGCCAATGAACTTACTGAAATCCTCTTGGTATAAGAATATCTTATGTTTCTCGAATGTGAACTGGGCATCGGGTCCTTCGCCCATAGCTATTTTCTTGCTTTCGGTAATGGAGAGGAAAAGTTCGCCTCGTCTGTTACGCTTGACATCAAGGTAGTAGATGCGTTTACCGGCTTTGACAGCTTGTGAATATACGATATCCTTCTCGTTTTCCATGGTGTAATCTGTTAGAATGTGTGATAAATTTGATAATGTACTATGTTTCGGTTTCAAAGTTGAAACAATTATTTTGGAAAAACAAGAATTTTGTCAGTTTTTCTTACTTTTTGTGTTGTAAAAGTTCGTTTTGTTGCAATGTGTTGTGCAAAATGATTATCTTTGCGTCTAATATAGAAAACATAGAATAATGAAGATAATGAAATTTGGCGGTACCTCGGTAGGCTCCGTCGATAGTATAAAGAAAGTAAAGCAGATTGTAGAGGCTGAAAGGGAGCCCGTTATCGTTGTGGTTTCGGCATTGGGAGGTATTACCGACCAACTCATACGCACGGCCGTTATGGCGACTCGTGGTGATATAGCATACGAGTCGGAGTTCAATAGCATGGCGCGTCGCCACGAAGAGATGATCCAGCAGGTTATTCCCTCGGGTAGCAAGAAACGCATGCTTGAGAAAAGTATACATGCACTGCTCGACGAGCTCAAAGATATCTATCAAGGACTCTATCTCCTCAAGGATATCTCATCAAACATGGAGGATACGGTGGTAAGCTATGGCGAGCGTCTATCGAGTCTGATCGTGGGTGCACTCATCGAGGAAGCCGAGGTGTTTGATGCACGCTCATTCATGAAGACCGAGCGCAAGCATAACAAACATTTGCTCGATTCGGAACTTTCTAATCAACTCATCCGGGAGACCTTCCGCGAACTGCCCAAGGTGTCTGTGGTACCTGGTTTCATCTCTTCGGATAAGAACACCGGTCGTGTCACCAATCTCGGACGTGGTGGCTCTGATTATACAGCGGCTGTCATCGCTGCTGTGCTTGAAGCCTCTGTACTCGAGATATGGACCGACGTGGATGGATTCATGACCGCTGATCCCAAAGTAATCTCTACGGCTTACGCTATTGAGGAACTTAGCTATGTGGAGGCTATGGAGCTCTGTAACTTCGGTGCCAAGGTGGTGTATCCGCCCACCATCTATCCTGCATTCCATGAGAATATTCCTATATTAATTAAGAATACCTTCAATCCTAAGGCGCAAGGA
Source organism: Bacteroidaceae bacterium (assembly GCA_045654565.1). Taxonomy (GTDB): domain Bacteria; phylum Bacteroidota; class Bacteroidia; order Bacteroidales; family Bacteroidaceae; genus UBA1189. The sequence goes on along the minus strand of JAZONP010000211.1, from coordinate 6,586 downwards.
ACTATCATCCGTGCCCAGTTGAGCGATAACACCAAGCCCATTAAGGGTATTTCGAGCATTAACGACACGGCGCTTATCACAGTTCAGGGTCTTGGCATGGTGGGTGTCATTGGTGTGAACCATCGTATCTTCCGTACTTTGGCGCAGAATGGTATCAGCGTGTTCCTCGTGTCGCAGGCTTCGTCGGAGAACAGCACCTCTATTGGTGTGCGTAATGTAGATGCCGACCTAGCATGTGAGGTTCTCAATGCTGAGTTTGCCAAAGAGATTGCTACAGGTGAAATCAACAATGTGGTTGCCGAGAAGGGCTTAGCTACAGTGGCTATCGTGGGAGAGAATATGAAGCATACACCGGGTATCGCAGGTAAGCTTTTCGGTACGCTTGGTCGTAACGGTATCAACGTGATAGCTTGTGCTCAAGGTGCTTCGGAGACTAATATCTCGTTTGTGGTGGATGCTACATGGTTGCGTAAGACCTTGAATGTAATTCACGACTCATTTTTCCTTTCTGAATACCAGGTACTCAACCTCTTCATCTGTGGTGTCGGTACCGTAGGTGGTAGCCTTATTGAGCAGATACGCCAGCAACGTGAAAAACTCATGATGGAGCGCGGGTTGAAACTCAACGTGGTAGGTGTTGCGAGTGGGCACTATGCGGTGTTTGATCGGGATGGCATTGACCTTAATAACTATCGCGAACTCCTCAAACAGGGTGGTGAGAGCAATCTTGACCGTTTGAAAGAGGAGGTTATAGGCATGAATATCTTTAACTCTGTGTTTGTGGATTGTACTGCTAGCGATGATGTTGCATCACTTTATAAAGATTTTCTCAATCATAACATCTCGGTGGTGGCGGCCAATAAGGTGGCGGCATCATCACAATATGAGAACTATAAGGAGCTGAAGCAGACCGCTCGTCGTCGTGGTGTGAAGTTCCTCTTTGAGACCAATGTCGGTGCCGGACTTCCTATCATCAACACCATCAATGACCTCATTAACAGTGGTGATAAGATTCTTCGTATTGAGGCGGTAGTGAGCGGTACGCTCAACTTTATCTTTAATACGATTAGCGATGAGATTAAGCTGAGCGACACCATTCGATTGGCTAAGGAGAAGGGGTATAGCGAACCCGATCCTCGCATTGACCTCTCGGGTAAGGATGTAATCCGTAAGCTTGTTATTCTCGCTCGTGAGGCTGGATATCCAATAGAGCAGGACGACGTGGAGAAGAACCTCTTCATCCCGCAGGAATTGTTCGAAGGTTCGCTTGATGACTTTTGGGCTAAGGTGCCAGCACTCGATGCCGATTTTGAGGAGCGTCGTCAGCGTCTTGTCGCTGAGAATAAGCGTTGGCGTTTCGTGGCTCGCCTTGACGAGGGCAAGGCTTCTGTATCGCTTCAAGAGGTAAACCAGTGGCACCCCTTCTACAACCTTGAAGGTAGTAATAATATTATTCTTCTCACTACCGAACGTTATAAGGAGTATCCCATGATGATTCAGGGTTATGGTGCCGGTGCTAGCGTAACTGCTGCCGGTGTCTTTGCTGACATCATGTCGATTGCGAACATTTAATCAATGAAATATTTGATTATTCTTGGTGACGGTATGGCCGATTGGGCTGTACCGTCCTTGGGTAATAAGACCCTGCTTCAGTATGCTGATACTCCCAATATGGACCGCTTGGCCAGACTGGGACGTACAGGTATGCTCAAGACTGTCGCCGATGGGTTCCATCCTGGTAGTGAGGTGGCTAACATGTCGGTCTTAGGCTACGATATGCCTACGGTGTATGAGGGTAGGGGGGTGCTTGAGGCCGCCAATATTGGCGTAGAACTGGCTCCTGATGAGATTGCCGCACGTTGCAACTTGGTGTGCATTGAGGGCGACATTCTCAAGAATCACTCTTCTGGGCATATTACTACCGAGGAGGCAGATGTACTAATTCAATATCTGCAGAAAGAGTTGGGCGACGACCGCATTAGCTTTCATACTGGTGTTCAATATCGTCACCTGCTCGTCATTAAGGGAGGTGATAAGCGGTTGGACTGCACGCCTCCTCATGATGTACCCTTAAAGCCATTCCGTCCCTTGATGGTGAAGGCCGAGGTGCCCGAGGCGCAGGCTACGGCAGACCTTATCAACGACCTCATCATCCGTTCGCAGGAGTTGCTTGCACGCCATCCGCTCAACCTCAAACGCATCGCCGAGGGAAAGGACCCTGCCAACTCGATATGGCCCTGGTCGTTTGGCAATCGTCCCAATATGCGTCCACTCAATGAGATGTATCCCCAACTGAGGCGCGGTTCGGTAATCTCTGCCGTTGACCTCATCAATGGTATTGGCTACTATGCAGGTTTACGTCGCATAGCCGTGGAGGGAGCCACAGGACTTTATGATACCAACTACGAAAACAAGGCAGCGGCTGCTCTTGAAGCTCTGAAGACCGACGACCTCGTATACCTCCATGTCGAAGCTAGCGACGAGGCTGGACATGAAGGTGACGTGGAACTAAAGCTGCGTACCATCGAGAACCTCGACCACCGTGCCATAGGCCCCATCATGAAGGTTCTGGAGACATGGGAAGAGCCCGTGGCGATTGCCGTTCTCCCAGACCATCCCACACCTTGTGTGCATCGCACGCATACAGCTGAGCCTGTGCCCTTCGTTATCTACTATCCCGGTATTGAACCAGATGGTGTACAGACCTTTGATGAGGTGTCCTGCCAGCAAGGGGCTTATGGCTTACTCGAAAAGGATGAGTTCATCAAGCACTTTATCTCCTTGTCTTGATAGTCTCCTAACGGGAATACTCGCACCCTGAAGTTGGGGTACTCTTGAAGAAACTCAATAATGATGCAACACTTCTTGGAATTTTGTGTTATCTTCGCGGTATGAAACAGATGTGTAGATGCTTATGTGTGCTCTTCCTCCTGCTCGTAGGGGTAGTGGGTGCGTTGCATGCACAATCCAATAAGGTGTATCACCCTATGATACACACCCTGCAGACTATTGTCAACGATGACTGGCTGCACGACGATGTCATCACACTGGGTACTGACGATTGGGTGACCATCTCGTTCGATCACTTCACCCACGACTATCATCGTTTCACATATCGCATTGTACACTGTAATGCCGACTGGACCCCTTCCGAACTTTTCGAGGTGGACTATATGGATGGTTTCAACGACCAGCCCATCGAGGATTACGAGAACTCGCTCAATACCACCATGCTCTACACTCATTACCGCCTCGACCTGCCAAATGACGATATTCAGTTCAAGGTCTCGGGCAACTATAGAGTGGAGATATATCTAGACAACGGACAACAGACAAACGAAGTTCGCTGGCCGAAGGGAAAAGCAACGGACGAAGAGGACAACGAAGACGATGACGAAAACGAAAACGATAACGAAGACTGCCGTCCGGAGGCCGATAATTCAGAATTCAGAATTCAGAATTCAGAATTGACCCCAGTTTGCGTCGCCTGCTTCCGCGTCGTAGAGCCGCGTATGGGGCTCAATGTGGGGGTGACGAGCAATACGGATATAGATACCAATCAAAGTCACCAACAGGTGTCGTTCTCGCTGAACTATCCGCCAGGTGAGGTCATGGACCCAGCAACGGAGATTAAGCCTTATGTCTATCAGAATGGCCGAACAGATAATCGGGTGGCATTGGTAAAACCTACCTATGTCACTCCTGGTCGGGTAGAATACGTACACAACAGATCGCTCATCTTTCCGGCAGGGAATGAGTATCGTCGCTTTGAGGTAATCAATATGCACTATGCTACGCAGGGTGTTGATCGTGTGTCGTACTTTGCTCCCTACTACCATGCTACGCTCCTTCCCGACGCCCCGCGTCGCAACTATAGTTTCGACATGGACCACGACGGGCGCTACCTCATCCGTTACAATATGGCTCAAGATACTGATATCGAGGCCGATTACCTCTTCGTGCATTTCACGCTCGACATGCCCCGTCGCACGGGAGGTGCATTCTACCTTACGGGGGCATTTACCTATAACGATTTCACCCCCGAGTATAAGATGGTGTATAATGATGCAGAACAGTGCTACGAGGCCACCGTATTGCTCAAGCAGGGCGCCTACGACTTCATGTACTTGTGGGTTCCCGAGGACAGTGGAGTAGGGCACACCGCCCCTGCCGAAGGCAACTTCTATGAGGCTGAGAACGAGTATCAGGTCTACATCTACCACCGCCCCTTCGGTGGCCGCTACGACCGCCTCGTGGCCACTCAGCAGGTCAAGTTCGCGCAAGAGTAAGAGGCTCCGTCTAAGTCCTCGTCACAAAACTCCTAATGTTTCGTGGTATAGAGGTTCTTTTCCCTGCAGAGTGGTGTGGATGCGAGTGTTCTTTCTGTAACAAAAAAAAGACTGCCCGAGAGCAGTCTTTTTTCTTTGTGGTCTATGGGACTCTTACATCGCCTGCATGCGGCGGATGATATTGCCTACTTCATTGCCGAAGTCTTCATTAAGCTTACGATAATACTTCTTCACGCAGCCTGGTTCGGGATGGCCTGCGCGAGCCAAAAAATCATTCTGCAAGCAGAGGATGTCTGCCAATATTTCATCAGCCTTGGCGGCATCTGCTTTCTTTATTTGTTTCAATACGATGCACTCCAAGAAAAGGTCGCTTGCTACGTAGTTGATAGCTTTCTTTAGATTTCTTTTGTTTGCCATAACGCTTGAGTTTTAGAGTTTATTGTTTAGTGTTGATTGACAACAGACAACGGACGACAATCGCCATCCGGATGGCAGTCCATAGCCTATCACCTTTAATCTTTAATCGTTCGTCGTTAAACGTTCATCGGCAAGTGCAACGTGGGTGTTGCAATCTTCTTACCCGATTATGTGGTAAAGGTAGGCAATAAAAATAAAACGGCCAAATAATGGAGAAAAAAAGCGAGAAATTTGATAATCTCATAAAAAAAAGCAAAATTTGCATCACCATACTTTAAACTATATGTATATAGCGTAGTATGGGGTAAACGAAAAGACTATTAATTTACACTTTAATATTTAACGACAATGAAGAAAAGCGCATTGCAGATGGCTAGATCATCGTATCAGCCCAAGTTGCCCCAAGTATTGAGAAGTGCAGTAAGAATTGAGGAGGGTACTCCCACTCAGTCTGTTGCTGACCAAGAGGCTATCAAGGAGTTGTTCCCCAACACCTATGGTACTCCTATGTTGAAGTTCGTTCCTGCCGAGAAGATGGAGAGCAAGCCCATCAATGTGGGTGTTATCCTCTCTGGTGGTCAGGCTCCTGGTGGTCACAACGTGATCTCTGGTCTCTTCGACGGTCTCAAGATGCTCAACGCCGAGAGCCGCCTCTTCGGTTTCCTCATGGGTCCCGACGGTCTCGTAAAGCACAACTATCGTGAACTCACCGCTGACGTTATCGACGAGTATCGCAATACTGGTGGCTTCGATATGATCGGCTCTGGCCGTACCAAGCTCGAGGCTAAGGAGCAGTACGATAAGGGTCTTGAGATTCTCAAGAAGCTCAACATCAGTGCCCTCGTAATCATCGGTGGTGACGACTCTAACACCAACGCTTGCGTACTCGCTGAGTACTACGCTTCAATTAATGCTGGCGTACAGGTTATCGGTTGCCCCAAGACCATCGACGGTGACTTGAAGAACGAGATGATCGAGACTTCATTCGGTTTCGACACTGCATGTAAGGTATACGCTGAGGTAGTAGGTAACATCGAGCGCGACTGCGACTCTGCTCGTAAGTACTACCACTTCATCAAGTTGATGGGTCGTTCGGCTTCACACATCGCCCTTGAGGTGGCTCTTCAGGTACAGCCCAACATCTGTATCATCTCTGAGGAGGTGGAGGCTAAGAATCAGTCACTCGACGACGTTGTGACCTACATCGCTGAGGTTGTGGCTAAGCGTGCTGCTAACGGTAACAACTTCGGTACTGTGCTCATCCCCGAGGGTCTCATCGAGTTCATCCCCGAGATCAAGTCACTCATCAGCGAGCTCAACGACTTCCTCGCTCACAACGCAGCAGAGTTTGCAGCGGTTGCTGAGGACGAGCAGCGTCAGTACATCATCGACCACCTCTCTGAGGCTAACGCCAAGGTATACGCAAGTCTTCCCGAGGGCGTAGCACGTCAGCTCTCACTCGACCGCGACCCGCACGGCAACGTACAGGTATCGCTCATCGAGACTGAGAAGTTGCTCTCTGAGATGGTAGGCAACAAACTCGACGAGTGGAAGGCCGAGGGCAAGTACAATGGTAAGTTTGCCGCTCAGCACCACTTCTTCGGTTACGAAGGTCGTTGCGCAGCTCCCTCTAACTACGATGCCGACTACTGCTACTCACTCGGTTATGCAGCATCATTGCTCATCGCCGATGGCAAGACCGGTTACATGCCTTCAATCCGTCAGACCACACGTCCTGCCGAGGAGTGGATGACAGGTGGTATACCCATCACCATGATGATGAACATGGAGCGTCGTCACGGTCAGATGAAGCCCGTTATCAAGAAGGCCCTCGTGAAACTCGATGGTGCTCCCTTCCAGGCATTCGTTGCTAAGCGTGA
>JAZONP010000210.1:0-11807 GCA_045654565.1 Bacteroidaceae bacterium | reverse complement strand
TGTCCAAAGCCCAGTTCGTGTCATGCTGAACATCGTGAAGCATCTCGCAAAGTGTCCTGGTAAAGTCCCAGCGCGAGATCCTTCCGACACTACGTTCTGTCAGGATGACACCATCGCTGAGGATTTTGAATATTGGACAACATCTATATTATTGCCAAAAAATAAGAAGATAATATAGCAGTTTACCCTGAGATCTCTGTTATCCTGTTTTCTATGACTTTTCCAACTATCTAAGTTAAAAAATTAGGGAACAATGTAGATGTTGTCCAGAACGTTTCGTGTCATTTTCTTAGCCCCTACGGCGGCGAACGTCGTTTCGTGTTTTTCTTTAAAACATAAATTTTCATGAATTATCCGTGAATTATCACAAATAATTACTACATTTGTTGCGATTCAGCCAGCTCGCATGGGATGGGTGGGTCAAGACATGGTGGATTCCGTGCTCTGAAAGCGCATCGCTCACCGCAGGCTTCGCGTCGGCAACGAGCCTCGCTGAGGGGCAGGAAATGGACGTTTTCTGAACGTTATCTTCGACTCATCGAACTTCGCAACTTTGATTCCGTCGGAAGATATCGCAACGAAGCGTTCACGCAGGGGTGTATTATACCCGTATGCCATTGGTGTTCCCTTTATGGAGAACAGTTGTGTGGTATACATTATTTATAATACGCGATTGGCGTGGGCTGGCTGAGTTGCTTATCTCGACGGAAAGGCAATGCGAAGGCCAGATGAGTGGGATAAGCAAGGAGGTTTTTCCCGCGTCTTTTTTTATGTCTTCCAGTGTCTGTCAGGGGAAATGAACGAGCATGAAAGAAAAGAAATGTTTTACAATTAAATACTATGTCTAACTAAAATCTGTAAAGTTATGAAAAAGTTATTCTTTCTCGCAGCCGCAGTGCTGCTCAGTGGTGCCATGCAGGCAAGAAACTGGCGTATTAACAATATCCCCGAAGCGAAGGCGGACTTCCCCAGCATCACCGATGCTACGGCGAGTGCCGATGTAAAGGATGGCGACGTTCTCTATCTCGACCCGGGATGCCACCTGACAGGAGACCAGAAAGTCTACAAGGGTGTTACCATCATCGGTACTGGCTTTAACTTGGGGGGCAGTGAAATGGAGTCGTCGGTACAAGGTATAGACATACTATGTAGCGATGTGGTGGTGACGGGTGTGCATATTCAAGGCTACCTTTACGCAAGTAGGGATACCTACAAAAACGTAGAGGTTGTGCGCTGTAAAATTGGTTACGTCAGTGCCAGTGCTCCCATGCTTGTTGCCAGTTGTTATATAACTTCACGAGTTAGTTTGGGGTCCAATGCTCGTCTATACAATAATATCATATTGGGGCCGGTCAGCATGAGTGAAGGTGGAATCATGAGAAACAATGCCATCGTATGTTCCAACAATAGTACTTTCGTTGGCACTACTCGATGCACTATTGTTGATAACATCATCATAAATACATATGACTACTATCCGGAAAATGTAAATAATACCCTCTACCAAACTGATCCATCCTATGGTAACGACATCAAGGGTAATATCTTGAGCAACGATGCCGACCATGTATATGCCGACCATCCTTCAAACGCATACGTCGGTGCTACTGTAGCTGATGTGTTTGTTAATGAAGGTCTTTATGATGAGCGCTACCGCCTGAAGGAGGACAGCCCTGCCAAGGGTGCGGGTTACGGTGGCAACGACTGTGGCCCCTTCGCCGGCTTGTATCCCTACGTGATGTCGTGCCGTCCCAAGAACATTCCTTACATCTATGATGCTATCGTGCCCAATCATCCTACCGACAATAAGATTACTGTAACCGTAAAAGCAAAGAACCAATATGAATAACACACATCCAACCCCGAAGCATAGTGCCCGGTGGTGGATGATGTGTTTGACCCTCATGCTCTGTGTCGCAACGCGGGCACAGGACAAGTTTGAATACTTCTGGAACACCGACCCTGGCATGGGTAACGGCTCCATGGTAGCAGCTGCAGGTGGTGAGGCGACCTTTACGCTCTCCACCGAGGCGCTGGGCTATGGTGTCCACCTGCTGGGAATACGGGCCATTAGTGAACACAACGAGGAGGATAGAGATATCTATTCGCCTACCATGTGGTACACGCTGGTAAAAGCCGACCCGACGATAAGCCGGCTCACAAAAGTGGAATACTTCTGGAACACCGACCCCGGCGCGGGCAACGGCACCGCGGTGGATATAGCCGGAGGTGAAGCAACCTTTATGCTCTCTACCGAAGCGCTGGGCTATGGTGTCCACCTACTGGGAATACGTGCCATGAGCGAAGAGGACGGAAGCGGTGAAGAGTACTATTCGCCCACCATGTGGTATACGCTGGTGAAGGCCGACCCGACGACAAGCCGGCTCACCAAGGTGGAATACTTCTGGGACACCGACCCCGGTGCGGGCAACGGCACCATGGTGGATGCAGCTGGAGGTGAGGCAGTCTTTACGCTCTCTACCGAAGGACTGGACAATGGAGTCCACCTGCTGGGAATACGCGCCATGAGCGAAGAGGACGGAAGCGGTGAAGAGTACTACTCGACTACCATGTGGTATACGCTGGTGAAGGCCGACCCGTCGGTAAGCCATATTACTAAGATGGAGTACTTCTGGGACACCGACCCCGGCATGGGCAATGCTACCCAGCAGGCTATAGTAGAGGCCGATGGCGGAGCTATGGTTCACATGGAGATCCCGACCGACGCACTGGGCAATGGCCTTCATCTCTTGGGTATGCGTTTTGCTACGGGTGACCAATGGTCGGGCACCGCGTGGTACTATGTAGTGGTGGCAGATGATGAGGTAGTCACCATCGAGCGCATCGAGGGCTACTGGGACGAAGACCCGGGCTATGGCATGGGCTTCGAGCTACCCTTTACCGGGCAGTCGCCATCGGTTGTGGATGCTGCAGAGATTGATGCTCCCACAGATTATGGCACACATGTACTGTATGTACGTGCACTGGCATCCAATGGCATATGGAGTGCGACCTACATGTATGAACTCTGCATGAATGCCGATCCGCAGATCGAATTCTCCAACGATACCGTATGCGTAGGCGAGCAGTTCATCGTGTACAACAATACCGAGGGCGCTACCGAAGCCACCACCTACAGTTGGGATATGGACGGCGACGGCAAGGAGGACTCGCAAGCCAGCGGTGCCTTTGTATACAGCTACGCGAAGGCGGGCACCTACCTGGCTTCGCTCAGCGTGAAGACCGTGGGCGATTGTGCTACGACGTGCTATGTGCCTATCGTGGTGTTGCCCACCGATGCACCGAAGGTGACTCTCGCCGCATCGAGCAAGACGATGTGCGAGGGCAGTGCCATACGCCTGCAGGCCACGGCTACGAATGCCGGTGACCATCCCGAGTATGAGTGGCTCGTCAATGATGAGGTGGTGGCCATCACCACAGTGGATACACTGATGATAGGCGACCTCTATGATAACGATAAGGTGCAGGTGCGCGTCATCTCATCGAATCCCTGTGCAGCGGTCGACAATGCCCTGTCATCGCAGATCGCCATCCGCGTGACTCCGTTGCCCGAGGTGTCTATAGCTCATTACTTCCCACTCTACACGAGCGAGAAGGATGTCATACTCAAGGGTGGCATGCCCGAGGGAGGCACCTACTATGTGGATGGTGTGGAGACTCAGTTCTTCCAACCCAGTCGACATGGAGTGGGCAACTACCGACTCAGCTATGTGTATGCCGACAATAACGGATGCACCAATGAGGCGGTGACCACACTGCAGCTGCGCGAACCCGGAGCATTGTCATTGCTGCTGGGCGACGTGAACAAGGACGAGACGATCGATGTGATGGATGTCCTCTGCGAGGTCGACCTCATCTACGGCCGTATGTTCCCCACCTACACCCTGGCTACTGCCGACATCAATGGCGACAAGCAGGTGAATGTAGTCGACATTGTCGGTGTCAGTGGCATCATCCTGGGCGATCGGGCTGCAGCGAAAGCCAGAGCCGCACAGAGCCGTGTGCAGCAGCGCATCAGTGCTGTGAATGCGCTTACCGGTGTGGATGCTCATGCGGTGAAGACCTCAGAGGTGATGATGCGCTTTGACCTCTCGGCGGAAAAAGTCGTGAGCGGAGTGCAGTTTGATGTCACCATGCCCGAAGGCGTAGAGCTGACCTCTGCAACGAAGGGTCTGGTCGTAGGCCGTAAGGCGGATGCTGAGGACAACACCTATACACTGCTTGCCTACTCTATGTCGCTGGGCGCTGTGCCTGGAACACTCGCTGTGAAAGCCACACTGCCTGTTAACATGCCCGAGGGCGTGTATGTCATAGAGCCGGAGAATGTTGTCCTTGTGGATGCATCGATGAACATGCTCTCATGCAATGTCGGTTCGAGCAGGCTGTTTGTAGGTGCAACTACCGGTATCGCACAGCCTGAGGGAAGTATACAGGTGACTATCGAAGCCAGTGGCCTGCATGTCATGAACGCAGCAGGTAAGGTGGCCATGCTCACCGATGCTGCCGGACGTCTCGTGTTGGCAGAGGAGATTGCCGATGCTGATTGCATGATCCCTCTCGCCGCACTGCCTGCAGGCACCTACGTAGTTGAGATTGTAGATGAATATTCACCCATAAAAGTGAAATTCCTATGGAAATGAGAAAACTGTTTAATTATACCATGAAAAGGACTCTGTGTATCTGTATGGCATGGCTGGGCTTAGGCCTTGCCGTGCAGGCACAGACTGCTACGCTCACAACGCAGCCGGCCTCTATCGCTCAAGGCAGGGAGGCAGTGCTGGATGTGACGCTGGCTGGTGGAGTAGCAATCTCCGGCGGACAGTTTACTGTGACTCTTCCTCAAGGCATCACCATCAAGGATGTGACGCTGAATGAAGAGCGCAGCACCAATCATACCTTAGAGTACCGACTGGAGGGAAGCAACTCGGCAAAGATCCTGTTCTATGCCCAGCCTACAGCACCTCTCAAGGGTAATGAGGGTACCCTGTGTACGCTCTCCTTGGAGGCAACGTCTGATATGGCGAGTGGCGAATATGAGGTATCATTTAGCAATGTCCGTCTGGCTGTAGACGCTACGACTACAGCTGAGGTTAATCCTGTAAAGGGTACCTTGAAGGTAATCCCTTGCTACACTATAAAGGTGGAGGCCACCGAAGGAGGCTCTGTAGAAGGAGGTGGCATCTTCGTCGAAGGGGATAGGGTGACACTGAAAGCCATCCCCGATGAGGGATACCACTTCGAACAGTGGTCCGACGGTAGTACCGATACTCCCTATACGTTCGAAGCCAAAGATCATGTGACCTTGACTGCAAAGTTTGCGCCTAATGCATATAACTTGATCTATGTAATAGATGGCGTTGAATACAAACGAGTGAGTGTGCTCTACAAGAGTGAGGTCGAGGGCATCGCTGTAGAGGCCAGAGAGGGCCACACCTTCAGTGGATGGAGCGGACTTCCCGCTACTATGCCTGCAAGGGATGTGACCGTTAATGGCTCTTTCACCGTCAACAAGTATCTTGTGACCTTCAAGATTGGTGATGTGGTGGTCTCTTCTAAGTCTCTTGAGTATGGCACTGCTATAGTGGCACCCGCAGCTCCCGAGAAGGAGGGATACACCTTCGACGGCTGGGGTGAGGTGGCTGAGACAGTTCCTGCACATGATGTGACTTATGAGGGTAGCTACTCGGTGAACTCCTACAAGCTGACCTACATGGTCGATGGCGAGAAGTACTGGGAAGAAACGGTTGCCTACGGCACTGCGCTCACTGCACCCAATGCTCCGACCAAGGAGGGCTACACCTTCAGTGGATGGATTGGGCTCCCCGCTACTATGCCGGCAAAGGATGTAACTGTTAATAGCTCTTTCACCGTCAACAAGTATCTTGTGACCTTCAAGATTGGAGATGTGGTGGTCTCTTCTAAGTCTCTTGAGTATGGCACTGCTATAGTGGCACCCGCAGCTCCCGAGAAGGAGGGATACACCTTCGAGGGCTGGGGTGAGGTGGCTGAGACAGTTCCTGCACATGATGTGACTTATGAGGGTAGCTACTCGGTGAACTCCTACAAGCTGACCTACATGGTCGATGGCGAGAAGTACTGGGAAGAAACGGTCGCCTACGGCACTGCGCTCACTGCACCCAATGCTCCTACCAAGGAGGGCTTCACCTTCAGTGGATGGATTGGGCTCCCCGCTACTATGCCAGCAAAGGATGTAACTGTAATAGGCTCTTTTGTGACAAATGGCTACACCTTGACTTATGTTGTGGATGGAGAAGTTTATAAGACGTTAGTTTATGCGTATGGTTCGGCAGTTATCGCAGAGCCGATGCCCACGAAGGAGGGCTACACCTTCAGTGGTTGGGTTGGCCTCCCTGCTACTATGCCGGCAAACGATGTGACTGTTAGCGGAACCTTCACCATCAATACGTATCGTGTAACGTTCAAGATTGGCGATGAGGTGATCTACTCTGAGTCTCTTGAGTATGGCTCAACGATTGTCGTTCCCGAAGCTCCCGAACGTGAAGGATATACCTTCGATGGTTGGGGCGAGGTGGCCGAGACAGTCCCTGCCCGTGATGTGACTTATGAGGGTAGCTACTCGGCGAACTCCTACAAGCTGACCTACATGGTCGATGGCGAGAAGTACCGAGAAGAGATGGTTGCCTATGGCACTGCGCTCACTGCGATTGACGCTCCCGAGAAGGAGGGTCACACCTTCAGCGGTTGGAGTGGTCTCCCCGCTACTATGCCGGCAAACGATGTGACTGTTAGCGGAACTTTCACCATCAATACGTATCGTGTAACGTTCAAGATTGGCGATGAGGTGATCTACTCTGAGTCTCTTGAGTATGGCTCAACGATTGTCGTTCCCGAAGTCCCCGAACGTGAAGGATATACCTTCGATGGTTGGGGCGAGGTGGCCAAGACAGTCCCTGCCCGTGATGTGACTTATGAGGGTAGCTACTCGGTAAACTCCTACAAGCTGACCTACATGGTCGATGGCGAGAAGTATCGGGAAGAAATGGTTGCCTATGGCACTGTGCTCACAGCGATTGACGCTCCCGAGAAGGAGGGTCACACCTTCAGCGGTTGGAGTGGGCTCCCTGCAACTATGCCAGCAAATGATGTGACTGTCAGCGGAACCTTCACCATCAATACGTATACCGTCACCTTCTACGATTGGGATGGTACGGTACTGAAAGTCGAAACCGTAGCATGGGGGCAAGCGGCCACACCTCCTGCCGATCCCACACGTGAGGGATATACCTTTATAGGCTGGGATTTCGATTACACCAATGTGGTGTGGGACTTGGCTGTGCATGCGGAGTATGTCAAGAACGCAGAAGCGGTGTATACCGTGGAGTATCATGCCGGTGCCAACGGCTGGATCGAGGGTGCCGACTGGCATGCTCATGACTTGAGAGTGGCAGGCTTTGCCTCACCGCTGTATCGTGCCCAGGGCAAGGTGGAGAAGTTGCGCTTCACCGTGAACAGGACGATGGGATATACGAAGTACTTCTGCTTGTCTGAGTTTGAACTCTACGATGCGAACGGCAATAAGATCGAGTTGTCGGCAAGCAGCTTCAAGTCCAATGCCGACCACAACACATTGAACCCCAACCATCCCGATGGCGGCAGCTATGGGGCACTGGTCGATGGACAGATGGGCACCTACTTCCACTCAGCATGGCTGAATATGCCGGCCGAGGACCACTGGATAGAGGTGACGCTCCCCAATGGCGGCTACGATACCTTCTGGTTCAGAATGCTCTCACGTGCCTACTCTACCGAGAATGGCGTAATCAATGACCAGAGCCACACCTTCCCCGGTGAGATGGTGCTGACCACGTCGGTAGCACTCGTGGAGATAGAACAGCCTGATGTGCCTGAACTGGACAACGCATCGCTCTACCATGTGACGCTACCCTACCGTGACAACGTGTCATGGGCTGTCGCTCAAGGTGGACAGGTATTGAGCATCAATACAATGCTGGGACTTGCAAACGATGGTGCAGACTCGCGTCAGCAGTTTGCCTTTATCAGCAATGATGGTGGAACAACTCACTACCTCTATCACCCTGCAGAGTGTAAGTATGTGAACAAGGATGGTTCGCTGGGTACTACGGCCAAGGATGCGGTGTACTTCAAGCGCGGTGTATATCCCGGTACTTTTGTGGTATACTTTGACAATGCGCACTTCATCAATACCAACGAGAGGGACGGACTGATCATCAACGATTGGGGTCCTGGCGGCCGTATGGGCACAGCCGATGGAGGTAACTCCTGCAAGATTACGCCTGTGGGAAGGTTTGACATTACGAACATCGACTTCTTGTCTGGCGAGGACACTGGACGTGTACAGAAGGTGTTCGAGTACGGCGAGATGTTTATCCTCCTCCCCGACGGATCGAAATACACGACGACGGGGGTAAGGGTGAAGTAATCTTGATACTGTAAGAATAGAAGCTGCGGCAACGTCTGCAGCTTCTATTCTTATATACTGATACTATGTGCTAAAAAGTCTGTGTTTCATCTATTAATATCTCCCTCTGATCTTTATTGCCATTACCGCAAAGTGAAGCGTATGACAGAGCACTATACGCAAGACGGCTGATTTGCCAAAACGCACGTCTCAACACCCCATAACTCGCTGAGCACAACACCAGTTACGGGGTATTCTCATTTGCCAAACATTTGCCAAACATTTGCCATTATCTTGCCAAAGCCTTTTACCCACGTTGTAAAAAAAAGGCAATAATATAGATGTTGTCCAAAACGTCTCGTGTCATTTCGAGCAAAGCGAGACAACCTTTAGGTCGCCGGCCAAAGGGAAAGGCAATCTCGCAGAGTGCCCTGGCGGAGTTCCTGCGCGAGATCCCTCGGCGCTTCGCTTTGTCGGGATGACACCATCGATGAGATTTTAGTGTTGGTGGACAACTGCTATATTATTGCCAAAAAAAAATTAGGGAACAATGTAGATGTTGTCCAGAATGTTTCGTGTCATTGCCTAGGAGAACAGGGCTGTATTATATTATTGCCAAAAAAACAAGAAGAAGGAGCACGACCGAAGATTTATTTTCATAAATTTGCAGAAATCTAATCACCGACAAAACATATGAAGAAGATTTTTGCAGCATTGGCATGCGCTTTCGCAGCGACAAGCGCATGGGCATACGACACTCCCACCATGGGATGGAGCTCGTGGAACGCCTATGGTTTTCAGATTAGTGAATCGATCATCAAGTCGCAAGCAGATGCTCTGGTGAATACTGGGCTGAAGGATGCAGGGTACATCTACGTAAACATCGACGACGGTTTCTTCGGCGGACGCGACAGTGAGGGACACCTGCTGATACACCCCACACGATTTCCCAATGGTATGCGCACTGTAGTGGACTACATCCACGACAAGGGTCTGAAGGCTGGCATCTACTCCGATGCAGGAAAGAACACTTGCGCCTCATACTGGGGAGGCGACAAGATCGGTGAGGGAGTGGGCCTATATGGGCACGACCAAGAGGACATAGACCTCTACTTCAAGGAGCTGAACTTCGACTTCATCAAGGTGGACTTCTGTGGAGGATCGCCCGGACACAACTCCGAGCAACTTTCGCTCTCAGAGAAGGAGCGCTACACGGCCATATCTGAAGCCATAAAGAATACCGGCCGAACCGATGTCAGGCTGAACGTCTGCCGATGGGCATTTCCCGGCACATGGGTACACGACGTGGCGACCTCTTGGCGCATCTCCGAAGACATCTATCTGGGATGGAACTCCATCAAGAGCATCGTGGGGCAAAACCTCTACCTATCGGCCTACGCCACGGAAGGCAAGTACAATGACATGGACATGCTCGAGGTGGGGCGCGGACTCACCACAGAGGAAGACAAGACACACTTCGGCATGTGGTGCATCATGAGTTCTCCACTGCTGATAGGATGCGACATGACTACCATCACTCCCGAAGCGCTGGAGCTGATGACCAACCCCGAGCTCATAGCACTCAACCAAGACGAACTGGGACTGCAGGCATACGTGGTGGACAAGGTGGGAGGCGCCTACCTGCTGGTGAAGGACGTACAGACACTATATGGCCCTACCCGCGCCATTGCAGTATATAACCCCACCGACAACGAGGTGGTGCGCCAGGTAGACTTCCTCAGCCTCAACCTGGGAGGCAAGGTCGCGGTGCGCGACCTGTTTGAACGCAGAGATATGGGCACCTTTGCCGCAGCAATGAACGTCACCGTACCGGCTCACGGCACACGAATTTATCTGTTGACTGCCGAGAAACGTTACGAGCGCTCCACATACGAAGGCGAGACAGCATGGCTCAGCGCCTATCAGGAGCTGACAAATAACCAGTCGTCAGAGACTGGCATCTATGAAGAGGCCAGCTACTGCTCGGGAGGAGCCATGGCCAGCTGGTTGGGACGCAGAGGCGAGAATGACCTGCAGTGGCGCCACGTATATAGCCAGGAGGGTGGCGAATATACACTGACATTGAGCTATATCAGCGGAGAAGCCCGAAATGTGTATCTGCAAGTCAATGGCGGTGAGGCGCAGGTGCTATCAGTCAACTCGGGCGGATGGAATACCGTGGCCAGAGTGGAAACGACCGTGACACTCCAACCCGGAGAGAATGTCATACGTCTCTACAACCCATCAGCATGGATGCCCAATGTCGACTGTATGGTATTGGCAAGAAAGAACTCGCTGGAACTCTACGAACAACAATTGGAAAGCGCCAGAGGAAAAATAGAGCTGTTGCTTGAGGACGACCTCCCCGAGGGCATCAAGCAGGCTTTACAGCAAGCCCTGACCGATGTACAGCCCAC
The DNA here is from genome assembly GCA_045654565.1 of Bacteroidaceae bacterium. Classification (GTDB taxonomy): domain Bacteria; phylum Bacteroidota; class Bacteroidia; order Bacteroidales; family Bacteroidaceae; genus UBA1189. The sequence continues at coordinate 947 of JAZONP010000210.1, read as the reverse complement.
GGAAGAGACGGCCGCGGCCTACCAGTCGGCTATCAAAGCCCTTCAGCAGGCTTATGACGACGCCTTAGAGGCAATAGCCATATACCCCTCTATAGAGTCGCTGGCAGAGGTATGCCGAAGCAACATCGCCAACTCGGAAGACAGCGATATGGGGCTCACCCTCATGGCAACCATCGATGTCGTGACATCAGGCATCTCAACAGCAAAGTCGGCCAGCGAGATGTCGGCCCTGCTGACCCAACTGCAAGAAAAAGCCATCGAATACCACACCTCCATAGAGGCTAATCCCTTGGAGGGCAAATCGTGGGATGTGACCTTCATGATAACCAACCCCACATTTGATGCCGATGGCAATGGATGGAATACCTCACCCACCGTACGGTCAGGTGTGGGAGAGTTCTGGAACACCAATTTCAGCATGTTCCAAACCGTCAAGCCTCTCAAGAACGGACAGTACGAAGTAAGTGTGCAGGCACTCTACCGCACGGGAGAAAACGATGGTGGCAGTGCCTATAACAGTGGCAAGGAGACCATACCCGCCAAGCTGCGCGCGGGAACCAAGTCACAAGACCTCAAGTCACTCTACTGCTACCCATTGAACAGCGATGCCGCAAGCTTCGGCACACTCGACCTCAAGAATGGCTATGCCAATAGCATGTATGCCGCGTCAGTATGCTTTGAGGACGATGCATACTGGAATACGCTCAAGGTTGATATCACCAACAAATCACTACGCATAGGACTGATCACCTCAACATCAAAGTACGACAGTTGGTGCTGCTTCGACAACTTCCGTTTAGAGTACCTTGGAGGCGACCCCGCCACCGCCACCTCAGTACTTGAAGCAACGGAGCCGTCAGTGGACATATACTCCATAGACGGAGTGCTGCTGAAGGCCAATGTCCTGCAAGACGCGGCCGAAGGCCTCAGCCGCGGCATCTACATAC
>JAZONP010000209.1:0-8009 GCA_045654565.1 Bacteroidaceae bacterium | reverse complement strand
AACCGAACTCTTCCTCCCCATAGAAGTAGAGATCGCCCAACTGTTCGCACAGCCAACCATAGTGACCCCATTGGTGGATGGTTTTCATGTCATAGATGCCTTCTCCCTTACGGCAACGCTCCAGCAGCTCCTCATACTCGTTACGGATAATTAAGGTGTAGTCGAGCGGGGTGTACCATCTTACGCAATGTACCAATTCTTCACTATCCACTTGTTTTCTCTGCTGGCATATTTGCTCAAAGAGTGCCTTGGCCTCGTCCTCCGTGCTTGCAAACAAAGGGGTACTCAGGATTTCGTTGCGCGTAATTACCACTGTCTCCCCTGTATCCTCGTCGGTGAAGGATTCTTCCCATGTGTGCCAACTCTTGTACATCCCTATCAAAACGATGGCTTTGCATTCTACCCAGTCGTCATCAAGCAACCACTGTTTGTCCTCAGCCTGCAAGAGATGAAGACCATAGCCATGAAACAACAAATGTATCAATACGAACTTGAATTCGTCGTTGCCGCTTCGCATCTGCTCAAGCAGCACCTTTACACATTGTTCTGGGTTTTCAAGAACATTCAGTCCCAACTTTGACAATTCTTCACCATCGGCTTCGTGGATACTTTCTAAGAAATACTGTTCTTTGTCCATAATATTTTGTTTTTGTTTTGTTTCATTACCTATAATATAGCAATATCGGGAGAAAAATTCAAAACTTGCACCAACTTTTTTTCTCACTTCATCATCTCCTCCAACTTCTCCCACACACGAACCATAGCCAGTGTATCGAGGTGGCAGTAGGCAAGCAGGGCTTCGCGTGCCTCATGGGCCTCTGCGGCTGGCATGTCCTTTATCTTGGGGAAGATGGTCATGGCATGGCCTCCGTTCTGTACCAAGGGGTTGAGGTTATGGTAGTTGAGTTCCTCATCATCAGGGAACAGCGCGGGTAGCACGCTCTTGATGCTGAACGAACCGCCCATGGCAGGGGTGTAGCAGTGCCCATCGCGGAAGGGCAACAGGAGGTCGATGATATTGCCGTGAAGGTTCATCAAGTGGGTAGCAAGGTCGGGGTATGCCTCGGCCATCTCCTTGATGCGTCCCTTCTCGAAGGGGTCGTTGTAGGCCATGATGCAACTACCCGTCGGGATGTCGCGGCAGAGCGCCTCGGCCAATGCGCGGCGCGGGTCGGTGCCATCGCTCGGAGCAAGATAGGCCGTATGCTTCAGCTCGCCACCCTCGTGCTCGATATAGTGCAGCGAGTACTGGAAGGTGATCTGCTGGTAGGGCTTGGTGCCGTCAAACTGGGGCAATACCTGTTGCATGGTCTCGAAGTCGAGGAAGTAGAGCGGATAGGTCACCTTATCCAGAAACTCCTGTATGCCCTGCTTGTCGATATGCTCGGTACCGTTGAGCGTACACTCTACCTGTACCTGCTGCTTGGCGTTGAGTTTGTCGTGACGCACATCCTCGAAGGTTACCTTGCCTTGGTCAAAGAGTTCAAACTTCTTCTTCGCACTCATGCGGTAGAGGTCAAACACGGTGGTCTTGTCGTTCTCCAAGTCGAGTCCTACCTGATGGGTACAATAACTCCAGAAGGCACACTGATAGGGGTCGTTGCAATGCATGCCGATGCCCTTCTGAGGTTCGGCGCCCTGCAATACCGTGTGGGCCAAGCGTTGCTGGGTGGGAACTTTCAGGTATTCGTTCTCCACCAACTCCTGCATATTGATGACGTTGAACAGTTGCTGCACATCCAGGTCGCCTTGACGCACGTAGTCGCTATTGAGCGTCACCAGATAGGTGCCTGTCACCTTCACGCCACACTGCACGAGTACCCATTTCTGGAAGGCGATATCCTTGGCATACTTCTCTACCTTGTCCACCAGCTCCTTGCTCATCGTTGCCACATCGGCCATGTGGCTGGTCGTGCTCTTCACCTCGTAGATGGCCCATCCGTCGGCCGTCTTGCGCAGGATATCCACGGCGCAGTAGTTGCTTCCTGTACCATCGTTATAGCTGAACGAAGCCTCACAGATTACCTCTGTGCCGCGAAGCATCTCCTCGCGTGTTCTCGCAATCATGGCATTCAGGTCGAGGCGCTCGTCCTTCATGGTGGTGACCTCCACGAAGTCGCCAAAGAGGCTCATGGCAAGGTCGCCCACCACATTGCCCTCGGCAAAGCGGGCCTCGACACCGGCATCCACGGTTGCCTCATCGGGCTTGTTTATACTGAGCCAAAGTGACTTCGGGCACTGACAATAGCGGGTATATCGCGATTTGGATAGTGAAGTCTTCATCGTGTCTGTTTGGCGATTGCCTATACATCGCGAGGTATTATTTAGTGTTTTTCCTTTCTATGCTGCAAATATAGCATTTTTAATTTTGAATTATGAATTATGAATTCTAAATTTTGATTTGTCTGACATCGATGCGCATGACGGCCAATAGTTCCTGCAGGTGGAGCAATGACTCGACCTGCCCTTCGTAACGACTGGTCCCTACGCGTATCTTCACCCTCTGTGCTATGGGGAAGTACTCGATGGAGAAGAGGGTATCGCCCTGCTCGACCTTGTAGTAGGTCCAATAGCGATGCCTACCCCACTGGCCACTACCGTGGGCATGGTAGAGGAAGCCACGATCACGGCAGAATTGCTCCAGGGTATCGATAGCGGAAATGGTGTTCATAGTCTCTCCTCCAAAGGTTTAGCAGCCTCGTCGGCAAGGAACTGCCCGAGGGTGCGCCCGTCATCGGTGCGGAGGGTGTCCAGCTCCTCGCGAGTGACCCGACGACCACCAGACATATAGTGAGAGGCTTCGAGTTGGATGCGTGAGCCGCGATACTCGATGAAACAGATTTCCTCACCCGTCTTGGGATTGGTGAGCACCTTGCCCGAGCATGGGGTGGCATAGCGAACGCCCGTCTTGAAGTGGAGAGTGTTGCCCTCGCGGTCGGTGAGGCGGAAAAGGCCTGTGCGTGCCACATTGCTGGGCATGCCCTTATGGGCCAAGTGATGGGGAAGTTCACCGAGGTATACGCGATTTTCACCTGCTACGAAAAATTTGTCTGTGTGTTTGTCGAACATATATGAATAGTTTTAGTGATTACACATATAATATAGCAACAAAAAGGAAAAAATTCAAAAATCGGGGTAACTTTTTTTTTTGGGGGGGGATGTAATTACCTTTACTCTGGTCGCTTCGACTTGCGTTCTTCACTAATCTCTACCCCTCTATCGGAGCGATGCTTGATCACCAGGATGAAATCATTGAGCCACCATACAAGATAGATACAAAAGGCTATCAGGACAATCGCCCATAGTGTTAAGCACACATTGTCCACCACGGGACTATCAGCAAAGCGTGCTGTCAAAGGCAAGCACACAATTAGAAGGATGCCTATCGTGATGAGGGTGCGCTTGAGGCTGAATGTGGGCTTAGCCACCAGCTTGGAGCGGTCGGCACGGAGGTCGGGGATATGGATACGGAGGCTATGCAGTTTATCGACACCTTCGGCAATGAGTCGCTGGCACTCGCCATTGAGTTGCTTCAAGCGCTTGGTCACCGATGAGATGTTACGCTCCTCGGTGCGCTGCATGAGGGCATCGACCTTGGCGGTGTTTTCCTCTACCCTCTTGGCTACTGCGTTGAACTCCTCTTCAAGATAGCGGCCATACTGGAGGGCAAAGGAGATGCGATTGAGCGCCTTCTTGGGCTGGGGCTTGTCGCAGAAGGGGAACTGCCAGAAGCGACGCTCGACGAGCTTGAAGGAGGACTTGAAGGTCTCCTCCTCGGCACGCAACTCGCCCAACGCTGCGGCGAAGGGCTCAGCACACTGTACCTTCCACTCTGCCAACAGGCGATGATACTCAGCCTCGAGTGCGACGAGCTGAGCTTGCTGCTGGGGCGATGGTTCTTCGTGGGCTGTACGCACCTCTACATCACCATAGCGGTGCTGCTTATCGGCAGGCATGGGCTCTATGGCGATGACCTCACGCCAATTGTCGGGGTGAGTCTGATCGAGCTGCTCCACATAGTGGGACTCATACTCGGGCATGACATAGACACATGCCTTGACGATGCGCCGGAGATGGTCGGCAAAGCGTATCTCGGTGTCGGAACCATAGAGATAGAGGTCGGCTTCAAGTTGTTCGCTCAGGTCGAGTGGATACTCGAGGACCTTGACACTGACGGGAACATAGATTTCTTTGAAGTCAACTTCGCAGAACGCTCCCTCTTCGATGCGTTCTACACCTGGAGCGATGGTGATGACACCATCTGTGATGGCATATTTTACGTTGATGGTTTGCATAGCTTTTCTTTTTTGTTGCAAATATAGTTTATTTTTCTTAAAATCCAATTCTCTTGACCGCCGACTTGGAGTCGAGCTTCTCAGTGGCGCAGTAGCCCTGTAGGGTGTGGAGCAGACTCTCGGGTTCGCCATGGAGCACAGCGTGGATGGCGTGCTTACGGGCGATGTTCTCTATCTGGCCACCGCTGAAGTCGTAGGCCGCGGCGAGCGTGGTGGCATCGGTGGCGGTGAGCTCGGGTATCATCTGCTGCCAGATTTGGCTGCGTACCGAGGCGTCGGGCTTGCAGAACTGTATCTTGTAGAGGAAACGGCGCTCAAAGGCGGTGTCGAGATTGTCGGCGAGGTTGGTGGTGGCGATGAGGATACCATCGAGCGACTCCATCTCCTGGAGGATGATGTTCTGGATGGTGTTCTCCATCTTGTCGACCGCATTGGTGGCGCCATTCTTGCGAATGCCGATGATGGCATCGGCCTCATTGAAGAGGAGGATGGGAGCTACCTCAGAACGCTTCACGAGTTCGCGATAGCGGTCGAAGAGGGCCTTAATGTTCTTCTCCGAGTCGCCCACCCACTTGCTCTTGATCTGCGGCACATCGACTACCATAATGTCGCGACCCGTCTGGCGAGCCAGTTGGTATACGGTCTCGGTCTTGCCCGTGCCGGGACCTCCGTAGAAGAGGCACGAGAAGCCGTGGCGGAAGCCGCGTTGCTGCATGCGTTCGCGTATCTGGGCATACTGCTCGGGAGCGAAGAAGGAGCCCAGCTCGGTCACCTGACGCTCGATGGCCTCGGAGTAATACATCGGCTTCGCAGTGAGCGTTGCATGGCCCAGCACATCGGCAATCTTCTCCTCTGCCCCACTGAGCTTCATCTCTGCCAGCAAGGTACGCTTGGCATGGGCAGTGAGGCAATAGCTGTTGGTGTCGGCAATGCCATCGACAGAGCGGTGCTCGATGAGGCCGCGCTGCATGAGGCGATGCTCGGCACGACGCAGCTCGCCCTTGGCACGAGTGAAGGCTGCCTTCTCACTGAACACGCCCTCCAGCTGATTGAGCCGAATGGCGTTGTCATCGTTATTGATAAGCAGATGGCAAAAGAGCAAGAGGAGCAGGAGGTTTTCACCACCAAGATGCAACTCATTCAGGTGTTGCACCATGCCTATCTGGGGATTGTCGGCCAAGAGAGTCTCCAACTCAGCCAGCAAGTCATCGGGGGTGATGGCATCATTGCTAAGGTCGTCAAACAGCATATTCAGCAGGTCAAACAACTCATTGCAGTCGAGCCCCTTACGCGACGGAAGCTGATAGGCTTCGTTGCGCTTAAGTGCCTTGATGACGGGCTGGTACACATCGAACGAGTCCTCATCATTGACATCGCGATAGCGGAGCAGACGACGATGAACAAGCGCATCGATATCAGACGCATAGCTGAGCACGCGGATATTGCTCATGTCGAGGTGGTGGGCAAAGTCATCGTAGTCGACACGACGGGGTCCACGCTCCATGCAGATGCAGAACAGCACCGCCTGCTGCTCGGTGATGCCATAACTATCGGCAAGGAGCCCAATCTCGGGAGAGGCTGCGAGGAGAAAGTCATCGCTCATCTTGCTATCCTTGGATAGCTCCACTACACGCTCGATGGCTTCAAGCAGGGTGGGAAACTTTGTGCTTGTCTTTACACTCTTTGCTGCTTTGGTAGTCTTTTTGTTTGCCATAATTTCTTTCGTTTTTTCATAATATAGAATCAAAAGGAAAAAAATTCAAAGTAGGAGGCAGTTTTTTTGAAAAATATTTTGAAATGTCATCTTTTTTATCGAATCTTTGTGATATCAAAATGATATTACTTGTTGAACCTCTAAATAACTAAGAAAATGGAAACAAAAGAAAAAGATTACAAAGGTTTCGTGATGAACGGCTTTTTGGCTTTGTTGCTCAACTTACTGATGATACCAGCTGTGGTATTGCTCATTAAGGCCTCGATAGAGGGAGACATACCCAGCGTGCTTGGCGGTGTTACTGCTGCTGTACTGGGTGTCTTCTGGCTGATACACCTCATCGGCTTTATGACACAAGAGCCTAACGAAGCACGTGTGATGGTGTTCTTCGGTAAGTATAAGGGAACATTCCGCCGTGCAGGTTTCTATTGGATTAATCCTTTTGTGGAGAAGAAGAAGGTGTCGCTCCGCGCTCGTAACCTCAACCCCGAGCCTATCAAGGTGAATGACCTCACAGGTAACCCCATCATGATTGGCGTGGTACTGGTGTGGAAGTTGAAGGATACCTATAAGGCACTCTTCGAGATCGACTCACAGACGATGGCCGGTGCCACGGCAGGTGTAACAGCCGTAGCAAGCCGTATGCGTGCGTTTGAGAACTTCGTGCGTGTGCAGAGCGATGCAGCATTGCGTCAGGTGGCTGGCCGCTATGCGTACGATGATACCGATACGGCAATGGATGAGCAGCTTACCTTGCGCTCAAGCGCCGACGAGATTAACTCGGAGTTGGTGGAGCAACTCAACGAGCGTCTCTCTATGGCTGGTATCGAGGTGGTAGAGGCTCGCATCAACTATTTGGCATACGCCCCCGAGATTGCAGCCATCATGCTCAAGCGTCAGCAGGCAAGTGCCATCATTACCGCTCGTGAGAAGATTGTCGATGGTGCCGTGTCTATGGTGAAGCTCGCGCTCGACAAGCTCGCTTCGGAAGACATCGTAGAACTCGATGAGGAGAAGAAGGCGGCCATGGTGAGCAACCTGCTCGTGGTGCTCTGTGCCGATGAGCCTGCACAGCCAGTGATTAACTCGGGTACGTTGAATCATTAAAAAAGAAGACCCACCTAAATCCTCCCTGTGAGGGAGGACTTTTGGTCCGCGATGTCTGCAAAGCCCCTCCATAGAGGGAGGGGTTGGGGTGGGTCTCCTGTTATATTATGGCTGAAAAAGATAATAAAACCAAAAGTTTCGTTCTGCGTGTAGATGCCGAAACGATGGCTGCTATTGAAAAATGGGCGGCCGACGAGTTCCGCTCTACCAATGGGCAGTTGCAATGGATCATTGCCGAGGCCTTGAAGAAGAGCGGGCGAATGAAAAAGAAGAAAGGGGAAGCCTTATGATATGCCGATTTCGTAGAGACTGGAAAGTTATTGCCATGGCCCTTGCCGTCGTGTTGCTCATGATATATGTTTTCTATGATGTATATTTCGTGGGAGGCGACAGGGCCGACCGCATTGTGACGCCTATAGTCTTTGCGGTAATATGGTTCTTGGCACTACGCACCCCTCGCTACTTCTACATCGAGAAGGACCGCATCGTGGTGCAGTTCTTCATTGGACACAAGCTGTTGGACGATATCCAATCTGTGCGTCCCATCTTGAAGGGCGAACTGAAAGGTAATATAAAGACATGGGGTAATGGTGGACTGATGGGTTATACGGGGTACTTCGAGAGCTTCTATATAGGAAAGTATCAGATGTATGCCGTAAACAAGAAGGAACTGGCCTTGGTAACCTTGAACAATGGTGCGCAGTATGTGATAAACTATCCGAGGGAGTTGTTGATATAGGGGACCCACCCAAGGAATGCTGCTCCGCAGCGCTCCTTGGGGGAACTAAAGTCCCCGTTGTCGCAACCGACGCTCCATTCGCGTCGGCCCTGTGAGGGAGGGGACTCAAACAACGCGAAAAAGAGTCTCTATATCTAATTAAAACAAAATTCCA
>JAZONP010000208.1:0-1641 GCA_045654565.1 Bacteroidaceae bacterium | reverse complement strand
GGGGAAGGCGTTGTACCACAGGAAGCCGATGAGGGCACCCACGAAGGCGCAGAGGTATACTACCAGCTCCTCGGAGCCAGGGATGTACATGATGTTGTGGTAGCCTGCCATCGAGATGTGACTGGAGACGTAGGCCAAGATGCCGAGGACGACGCCGATGATGGCCGAGTTGCCCGCCGTCATGCCGTCCATGCCATCGTTGAGGTTGGCACCGTTCGACACGGCAGTGACCACGAAGATGGTCATGAAGACAAACAGTACCCAACCGCCCAGCTGCTTGTGCTGGCCCAGCCAATTGAAGGCATTGGCATAGTCAAGGTTGTTGTTCTTCACAAAGGGAATGGTGGTCTTGGTGGACTTGATGGCCTCGCTCTTGTGCACCACCTCGGTGGTGTTGCCGTCGACACGCTGCATCTCTACATTCTCGCGGATGACGGCCTGGTCGCTGAGGTAGAGCGTGAGCCCCACGATGACACCCAGGCCCACCTGCCCGATAATCTTGAAGATCCCGTGAAGGCCCTCCTTGTCGCGCTTAAACACCTTGATGTAGTCGTCGGCAAAGCCCAAGGCGCCGAGCCACACGGTGGTGATGAGCATGAGGATCATGTACACATTGTTCAACTTTCCGAGCAGCAGACAGGGGATGAGGATAGCCGCCAGGATGATGACGCCTCCCATCGTGGGAATGCCTATCTTCTGCACGCCGAAGGGGTCGATGCTGGCGTCACGCTGCGTCTCGGTAATCTGCTGACGCTTTAGCATATTGATAAAGTACTTACCAAAAACGGTAGACACCAGCAAGGCAATGAGAACAGCCAGCAACGAGCGGAATGAGATGTAGGTAAACATTCCCGCACCAGGTACATTGAGTTTGTTAAGATACTCGAAAAGATAGTACAGCATATGGTTTGTAGTGTTATATCTAAAATAAGATGCAAAAATAATGTTTTTTTTCGACAAGCGAAAGACAATGGAGGATTACTTGCGAGGTGGCGATTTTATTTGACGATTTTCACTGCGGTTACGCTACTTTAATCCGCTACGCAGCTTGAAGGTAGGCGGCAGGCGACAAGTCGCACTCCTTTGGGAAACTGAAGTTCCCGTCGTCGCAACCGACGCTCTCATACCGCGTCGGCAGAAAATTACAAATAAATTTGCATTTTCGTTCTCAACTTGCACTATCTTTAATCTGCTTCGCAGCTTGAAATTAGGCGGCGTTTCGGAAAAACCAAATGAAAAATTTGTTTTTTCTCTCAACTTGCACTAATTTTGCAGCCCAAAGAATGTAAAGGAGGTACAAGCTTAGAAGAAATACGCATCAAAACGTAACCCTAAAAACGACGCGTGCGAGGCACGCAACTGATTAAAAGAAAGAGTAATAACAAAAATAATAAAAACTAAAACAAAATGATTGTAGTACCCGTAAAAGAGGGCGAAAACATCGAAAGAGCCCTTAAGAAATTCAAGAGAAAATTTGAGAAGACTGGCGTTGTAAAAGAACTCCGTCGTCGTCAGCAGTTCAACAAGCCTTCTGAGGTTAAGCGTCTCAAGATGGAGCGCGCCGTATACGTTCAGAGCTTGCGTCAGAACGAGGAGATCTAATATAGACTCCACAGATACAACAAGGCAGAGGCTAACCCC
>JAZONP010000207.1:0-6812 GCA_045654565.1 Bacteroidaceae bacterium | reverse complement strand
CATCGACAACGTAGGTGAGTGCGTAGGTGATCTTGTGATATTCCACATAAAGCGTGCTATTGGCACTAACCTCTGTCAACTCTTCGCCATCGAGAGAGGTTTTCCAGATGGTTTGGTGGCCTTCGACGTCCTCGAATTGTGGTAGTGCACCATTGGTGTAGAGCGAGTCGATATCCGCTGATAGGTTGGTGGTGTAGGTAACCTTGTATACACGCTCACCGCCGAGCACGGGGTGGGTGTCGACACCTATCTTCTGGCCGAAAGCTTCGCCCAACAGGTAAGCCACCTCACCAGATACCATCTGGTCGCTTGTCACGGTGGTTTGTCCTTCGGAGATGTCGTATTCCTGTATGGCAAAGATGTTCTGAGCATTGTCCTTCGCTGTGGTGCCACCGATGCAGGCTGCTACCTTATTTCCGGTAATCGTGCCCAGACTGAATACATTTTCGATGACGGCGCTCTTATGGTTGTATCCAGCCACACCGGCACAGTTGGTCGTACCCGTGATGTCGCCCAGGTTATACGAATTGGTGAGCGTAGCGGTTGACTGTGATACCGAACCGGTGACTCCGCCAACATAGGTGGATGCGCCTGTAACCTTAGCCTTGTTGGCGCAGCGGTCTACGGTTGCCTTTGGACCCATAAAGGCTACGACACCTGCTACATATTGCTTGGCATTGACCTCGCCACTGACGGTGATGCCGCTGATGTGGCTATCCTTGGTGTAGCCGAAGAGTGCCTGATAGGTAAGGGTGTTGTTGATGTAGAGTCCGTCGATGGTGTGTCCGTCGCCAGCGAAGGTGCCTTGGTAGGCTGTGTTTGACTTGCTGCCACCGATAGGTGTCCAGTCGTGGCCGCAGAGGTCGATGTCACTCACGAGTTTGGCCGATAACTTATAGTCACCGCCATTGACCTTGGCTGCAAACCATGCCAGCTCGGCACCGCTACTGATCTGATATACGTTGTCCTCGCATCGGGGCTCGGTGAGAGTGGTTCCGTCCCATGCGTTATCGGCTGCCTTGACCATCTCTATGATGCAGGTTTGCTCTCCCTCGGCATCGTCGGCAATGGTCAGCGTGGTGCGGAAACAGCGGTAGCCAGGCTTGGAGGCCTTGATGATGTAGGTGCCGTAGGTGGCGGCATATATGCCATTGGCATCGGGGCGCAGTGTGTCGCCCTCTTGGGTGATGGTGTACTGTATGCTGTCGACATCGGATTGGAGGTTGATGACGAAGTACTTTGTCTCGGTGATAGGGATACGCACCTCGGGAAGCTGACCGAAATAGGTCTTGTGAGCAATGGCAGTGAAGTTGGGCGAACGGCCGAGGTTCTTGTTTATCGAACGGTGAGCACCGATGGGGTCACCGAATCCGTTGACCTGCACTACGCCCTGGTCCATGACGAGTTCAGCTGCGGTGTAGTCGGCGGGGATGTCTACGGTTACCATCTGTGCCGTAGGTGCTGAAGCGAAGGTGTACTGCCCTGCACCGAGAATGAGTGACGAACCATTGGGAATATTATTGTAGGTCACATAGGCCGACATGTTATATATGCCTGCCAGCTTGTTGGCAGGGTGATGTAGACCGCTGTACTGAATCTTGACTTTGTCGCCAGCCTGAAAGATGGTGCTTCCCTCACGGCTCGCATTGGTAATCTCGCGATGGCAGGGCTTGGCTGTCAGCACCTGATAGATGGAGTTGCCCATGGCGTCGGTGAGCTTGACAATCTGTCGGCCCTCCTTCAACAAGAGGGTATATGAGCCGTCGTCATTCTTGCGTACACCCTCAGTGGTGAATCCGTGGTAGGTTGCCATCTGCTCACCGATGGTGGGGTATGCGATCTCGATACGGTCGACGCCCTCAGGGGTGAAGGTGTAGGTAGCACCCTCTTCAGTATCGAGGTAATAGAACACGTCGTGCTCGGCATCGACATACTTGCCTGCAGTCTTCAGGGCTCCCTCGTTGTAGTCCTCATTGATGAACATGTTGGGTTGCATGGTAGTGGCATCGTCGCCTACAGAAACCACATAGGCTGCTGTGTTCTCGGGCCAGATGGCGCCCCAGTACTCACCGCCCATATAGGGGGTCTTGGTGAGCGAGTCGGCCTTGGCGTTGTACTTATAGTAGTTCAGTGCTATAGCATCATAGGTAACCAGGACGATAGCCGTACCCTTGCCTACTGCCTTGATGGTAGACCATGTTTCTGTAGTGGAGTGTGCATTGTCGATCTCGATGACACCGGTACTGGGGTTGCCGTCAAGGTCGATGATGGTGTAGTGAAAGTCGGGTTCGGTGAAGTAGTTGGCCGTCTGTGTGTCGGTCAGCTGCCACGAACGCATGGCGAGTGCGTCATAGGTGTCGCCAACCTTCAGTTGCAGGTGTCCACGCTCATTGATGTTGACAAGGATATTACCAGTCTCGTAGCCGCCATTCCAGTTCACGTCATGCTTGATGGTTTTAGGACCGAAGGCCTCGTAGCTGCTGGCAGAGAACTTGAGGTACGAGTTTTCTCCACCATCGATATCCATGGTGAAGTATCCAGCCTGGGTGAGCCCACCGGGCTTCCATGTACGGAAGTTGTATACCTGATTGTCGGCAAGACGGTAATGAACCTTTTTCGTGTCGCCCTCAATGACGGTCTTTACGGACTCTACCTTGGTGAAGTTTGTGAAATGGCTAAACTTCTTACCTATAAACATCTCGGCATCTGCGGGTATGGTCGCGATATAGTCGCCTCCCATGGGGATGGCACCACTTACGGTGATACCTGCTGTTAAGGTGCCGCTGCGATCGTTGGTCATATAGCCCTCGGCCTGATGCTCCTCGTTGGGGATGAGCGATACGTAGTAACTATTGCCCACCAGTGCCAGGAAGGTCTTGCGGCCTGCAGTGACACTATTGCCCAATGTCACCACCATGCGCTCGCCCTCGCGGGAAGATACATCTACAGAGATGGTGTAGTCCTTGTCGGCCTCCCAATTGGTCTTGTCTTCGTGCTTGTTCGTCGCATAGACGGTGTTGGTCAAGATTGAGAATTCTTGCTGCACGCTGTCTTCGCTCACATTCAGTTCGATAGTTCCATTTATCGTCGTGCTATCTTTGGCATAGGCTGAAAGTACATACACACCTGCGGCTAGATCCAACGTGTATATTCTGTCTACGGCCTCACCTACATCAAGGGTGTCTCCTGTAGCCTTGTCCACAAGAGCCATCCACGGAGAAGTGGTGTTCATCTTCACGGTGACATTTACATTGGCCGACTGTATACTCATACAGCATGCTAACACTGCGGCCAAACTCAAAAGTAACTTTTTCATTTTTTCTAGTTTGTTAAAAGATGGTTAATATTTAATGTTTGTATATCTTCTTTCCATTGTCTATATAGATGCCTCGTGTGGAGAGTCCGTCCATGCGCACTCCTCGCATGTCATATATCCCGTAGGAGGTGGTAGGCTTGGCATCATTGGTGGCAGACTCTATTCCTGTAAACTCCATGCCATCGGGCGGTAGCGCCAGGAAGTGTGCCGGATTGATATATACCTTGTGTCTGCCGAGGAAGACCCCTTCGGGCGACCACTGTATCAATGCACCAGCTGCAGCAAAGGAGCCGGCATCGGTGGCATAGATATATCCAGTGTAGGGGTTGACATATACACCATAAGGCATGCCTAAATCTTTCAGGTCGTCGAGCATCGTGCCAGGCAAGGACTCTTCCACTCCGCCTGCCCCTTCGGTAGCCAGCACCTCGCGAGGGTCGATGACTACGTAGTTGAACTTATACTCGCTGGTGTAATAGGAGAACCGTGCACCGATAGCCAGGAAATTGCCATCAAGCATCGTGCAGCTGTAGGTAGAGGCATACTCCAGTACGACAAAGCAGTCATCGCTGCCAGCCAAAGCCGCCTCACAGTCAAAGATGACTGTGGCAGCAGGAATATCGTAATAGTCGCCAGGGGAGTTGATGCACAGGTACTGGCCCGACTGCGACAGCTTGCCATAGAGGTTTATCTGGCCCGTGTCGACATCTCTCACCAGCTGCATAGTCTCCGCATCGATGATGCTCACGGTCGTTTCATACTCATGGTCTTCCTGAAACGCATAGCCGCCCGTATTGGCCACGAAGAGATGTCCCTTGTAGTAAGCTATACCCTCAGGCTCGTATCCCACTTCACAGGTAGCGACAACCTCGAACGTATGGATGTCAATCTTGGCCACATACCCCTTTGTAAACATTTCGTAGCCATTGATGGTGCCACACTCATGACCATAGGAAGATACATAAACATATCTGCCGTCGGTGGCGAGTTTGCGGTTGTTAGGCACATCTTCTGTCTCGGCCACACGCTTCCCATCGGGTGATATGAATTGGATGATGTTGCTCCAGTTGATTGTTATGGCAATGAGGTCTTCGTTTATTTGGATGATGTCGTTGGGGGTGTCTCCAAGTTTTCGTTTGTTGGCGTCTCTGAACCACTGGTTGCTGACAATCTTTCCATCTTCGAAGTAGGAGATCTTGCCATTGTCGGACTGCCAGTTGCCTTCGTTCAGCAGGATGATACGCTCCTGAGCCTGTACGTTCAAGGCGATGGAGCAGAGGAGTGATAGAATCAGTTTTTTCATATTCCAAAGGATAATGTCAGTTTATAATTGCGCCCGGGCATAGGGTAGCGCGGTATGTGTTCGTATTGTATGTCGAGCAGGTCGCACACCTCAAGGCATACGCCCCACTGCGTCTTATCCATGGGGAGCGTGTAGGTCAGTTTCATGTCGATGTTGTGATAGGGCTTTAGCACATCTTCGGGGTCTGCATAGCTCCACATGCGCTCGCCCACATAGAGATAAGAGGTGGTAAACTGTAGGTTGTGCCAGCCTATGATAGCCGTGACTCCCGACGACAATGTGGGCGAATAGCAGATGGGCTTGTCATACGTATCCTCATCCTCGGGGTCGGTACGGTTCACGTCGCGTTGCCATGTCAGCGAACCTAGCAGTGAGAACTGCCAGTCATCCGTGTGGTAACGGCCCTGTGCTGTAGCATTGAGCCCTCGGCAAAAGGTGTAGCCGTAGTTCATCATCGACCACGTATAGGTACCCTTCAGGGGAAGGCACACGATACGGTTCTCAATCTTGTTCTGATAGGCGTCGGCCTGCACGGAGGCATTCCAATGCGGAGAATCGAAGTGGTACTCAACCCCCATATTGAGTTGCTTGGTATATTCGGGTTTCAGGTTTCGGTTGCCCACCTGAGTGTAGTAGAGGTCGTTGAGCGTGGGTGCACGGAAGATCTTCTTGTACCAGGCGCGCAGCGTCAGCCCCTCCCAAGTGTAGGCGGTAGAGAGAGCCGGTGTCCAGCGCTCCAAGGGGTCGGCAGCCCCCACATGGGCAAAGGTGACATCGCGGTAATGCTGGTGTAGCAGCGAAGCTGCAGCTTGCAAACCTTGCCAGTTGACCTGTGCCGCCATCACCTGCTTCTGGTCGAGGCGGAACACATCGTCAAACTTCTTTAGGTCGGCCGCCAGCTTGCTGTAGCGCACATCGTAGCTTGCCGAGAGCGACAGCCACTGCCAGGGCGTGAACGCATAGCATAGTGCGCCGTAGCCATCCTGCTGGTAATAATGGTTGTCGACGCGAGCTGTATTCTGGTTTTCAGGATAGTCGGTACAGTAGCGCAGATACTCGTTGGTGTACTTAGCATTGACCTTCAAGTGGTGGTGCTCCGCGAATTGTGCTTGGTACGAGGTCTGAACGAAGAAGTCACGGTCCCACTCACGGCCCACGTTGACATATTTGTCGCTCAACCGCCTCACGATGCCGCCCGGGCAACCACGCTCACTGTCGTAATAATAAATATGAGATGCGAAACCACCCTTGAACAGGGCTCCTTCGATGCGTCCGTAGCGGATGTCACTGTTGGCACGACGCCCTACGGTGTCTTCATACTCCGAGTGGTAGCGGAAGGGGTAGTCGCCACGCGAGTCGGTCCACTCACCATCAATGAAGCCGCTCCAGCCCTTTCTCTCAAACTGGACATTAGCCTTCGCCATATAGGTGGTAAACGAGGCTCTACGCAACTGTACTGACAACGAATCCTTTGTGGGTCTTCGTGTACGTAGATACACGGTAGCCCCCGATGCATACTCAGAGGCCGACTGGCAATGGTCGAGCTTGTTTGCGTTGTAGAGCGATACGTTCTCCATCGTCGACAGGGAGAACTTGCCTAAATCCACCGTGCCGTTCTGGGCATTGGTGATGCGTATACCATCCACATAGATACCCACATGTTGCGCACCGAGCGAACGCACGTTGACGGTTTTCAGTCCGCCCAGTCCACCATAATCCTTGATCTGCACACCAGCAAAATACTTCAGCGCATCAGCCACCGATGTGTTGCTCAGTGCTTGTAGCTCCTCACCCTGCAAGGTCTGCGATGTAGCCATAGTGCGAGAGGGTTGTTTGGAGGTGATTGTCACCTCATCAAGAGCCTGTATGCTGTCGAGCGACAGTTGGGCACTGGCAGTCATCACTTGTGCCGCAAGCAAGAGCATAGCGGCGCACCGTATCACATGTTGTCGTGTCTTATACATATATACACCATTATCTATCAAGCCATCTTTTTCAGTATGCTTGATACACAGGTATACATGTCAACTCACAAATGACAAACTATACGATGGGCCATCTATCGTCGCGTGTTGGAAGATACAGCAGAGTACTCCTCATGCTATCCATGCCTCTTCCTTGCCAATAATCGTGGATATGTGAAAACCCATGTCCGTCCATTCGATTCTTTCCGTAGACCTGCGTCAAGAATAC
>JAZONP010000206.1:0-2050 GCA_045654565.1 Bacteroidaceae bacterium | reverse complement strand
GTGAAGGAGTTCAACCAGTTCTACCACGACTACAGCATTCTGCGTGAAGAGGACGAAGCCGTGAAGCGCTTCCGCCTCGTGCTCTCAGCCAACGTGGCCAAGATCATCCGCCTCGGCATGGGCTTGCTCGGTATTGAAGTTCCTGAGCGCATGTAATTAATTAGGAGTTCAGAAGCCAGGAGTTTAGGAGTGCAGACAATACTTATTTCGCAGATTTGACAACAACAATAGTCATAGTCGAAACATTTGTCTGAACTCCTAAACTCCTGTACTTCTATACTCCCTTAAAGCCATGAGCAAGAAGAAAAAGTTCTACGTCGTCTGGAGTGGTCTCAACCCAGGTATATACCCCAGTTGGGACGCTTGCCAGGCGCAGATAAAGGGCGTCAAGGGCGCGGTGTACAAGTCGTTCGACTCGAAGGAAGAGGCCGAGCGTGCGTATGCCTCACCAGCTCATGCCTATATGAAGAAGAAGGCCGACACGCCTACCTTTACCCTCGAAACACTGCCCCCCGTAGTGGAGCGTTATGCCCTTGCCGTAGATGCCGCGTGTAGCGGCAACCCTGGCCCTATGGAGTACCGTGGCGTATACCTCGGCGACGGCAAGGAGATCTTCCACTTCGGCCCCGTGCACGGCACCAATAACATTGGCGAGTTTCTTGCCATCGTACACGCCTTGGCCATGCTCGACAAGCAGGGGCTCAAGATGACCATCTACAGCGATAGCCGTACAGCCATCAGCTGGGTACGCAAGAAATGTTGCAAGACCCTGCTCGAGCGCAATGATGAGACCGAGGAACTCTTCCAACTCATCGAGCGTGCCGAGACATGGCTCAAGGCACACCGCGTCACCATCCCCATCGTAAAGTGGGAGACAGAGCAGTGGGGCGAGATACCTGCCGACTTCGGTCGCAAATGATCATGTACAAAGCAGATTCCTACCGAATTACTATTCCATTGAGTATACGCCCCGAGCGGATGCCCAATCGGCGAGCCGAGAAGAAGTCTTCGTGCTGGGTGTAGGTGCAGATAGCACTGTCGTGAATTTGCTCTTCGGGCACGCCATCGGCAAGCAGCTGCAGGCGATTGGCAGCAGGGAGGTCGATATGATATTTCTCCTTCTCAGTGTGCCAATGCGCTATCTGCTCCATGTCAAAGCCTGCTTGTTCAAAGGCATCATACACCTCTATGCCTACCTCAAAAGCCTTGAGTGAAATGCAAGGACCGATGATGGCATGCACATCAGCAGCCTGTGTGCCATAATGCTCACGCATCACCTGTAGGGTGTGAGCCACAATCCTTCCCACCGTGCCGCGCCATCCGGCATGGACAGCAGCCACGACCTCACGCACCGAGTCGTACAGGAGCACGGGCACGCAGTCAGCCGTAGACACGCAGAGGCATACATTAGGAATGGAGGTGATGATGGCATCCTTCTCCTGTAGCGTAGCCTGGCGTGCATCACCCGATAATTGCATAAATGATTCATCAATGATCATCACATTGCAACTATGCGTCTGGTAGGGAATGATGAGTCTTTCTGCCGTCACACCCACCAACTTGCACAATAGTTCCTGATTGGTGAGCACTACACTGGGCTCATCGCCAGTGTAAGGCGTGCAATTAAAAGTGCCATACGCTCCACTACCCCGTCCGCCATGACGAGTGGTGCTGAATGCCGTAGCCCGATTGTTGGGCATCGCATAAAGATGAAGTTGCTCTGCGGTTTTCATACTTGCTGTAAAGGTAGCAACAAACGAGCAATAAATATGAAGTTTGTTCCGATATTTTTCAAAGCGAGTACATTGAACAACAATAGGGCTGTTTTGTCACACTTTTTCATAGGCTTGAAAATATATTATCACTATAGTGACAAAAAATTATCACAGGTGCGATAAATATTTTTCACTGAAGTGTACTGAAATAAGTTAACAGATTAAACTTAGAATCCTATATAGGTTTACGCTGAGAATATTTATTCCTATCTGAGTTTACGCTTTGCAAAGATAATCCAAAATAGGTTTACATTCCAAACGATATTTCAAGTATC
>JAZONP010000205.1:0-28557 GCA_045654565.1 Bacteroidaceae bacterium | reverse complement strand
TGACGGAGCTGGGGCTGCGAGGGGTCGAGCACACGCGAGATGCCGGGAGGCATGGTGTAGTTGACAGGCTTACGGTCGCCATTCTCCTCGATGCTGACCGAGGCAACGACCATGGTGCCGCTCATCTTGGGGGCTTTGTTGAGGGCCGAGTAGATGGGCTGGTCGAAGCTGCGCCAGGTGCCGCGGATGAGCTCCATGGTGGCCAAGCGCACGATGACGGGCTCGCTGAAGCCTGTCATGTAGATGCGCATGAAGCGCAGCGAGGTGAAGTCGCGGATGCTGCCCACGGCCTTCTCGTATTTGTCGATAGGTACGCGGAACTTGTACCAGTTGATGCTCTCGGTATTGCCGTTGCGCAGCTTGGTGCGGTAGGTGCGCATGTCGGTGATGTGGTTGCGGCCCACCACCATATCCTGTGGGCGCAGCGACACGCGGTACTCGAAGTACTTCTCATACTCGTCGAGCGTGTAGTCCTGGTTGATGTCCTCCACGTCGGGTGTGGTCTTGGCGCTCTTGTCGTAGTTGTTGTTGCTGGCCTCCGACGAGGGGGAGTTGCCCTCGGTGTTGTTGAACCGCTTGTAGCGATCGAGGATAGAGAGTTGCTCGGCGTCGTAGTCGTCGCCACGGAAGTAGTGGTAGCTGTCGCCCGCGGGGTCGGGCTTGGTGCGCTCGTAGGCCTCGGCACTCACGCGGCCCTGGATGTCGGCGAGGTAGTTCATGTAGGTGGGGAACGATAGCTCCTCCTCGCTGCTCAGTCCGTTGAGACCTACGTCCTGCTTGGCGCGGTTGGCGCTGGTGTTGTCGAAGGCATAGACGAGGCTGGCCGCCGTGGGCACACGGCCCCACTGGGTCTCCACATAGCTGCCCTGCACGTCGGTCACGGGCATACCGTTCTCGTAGAACTTCTTGCCGTCCTTGAGCACGTCCTCGCTCACCTCACCGAGGTTGATGTACATGTCGCCACCGCGTGCTTCGGGGTTGTAGATGAAGGGGTCGAGCATCCAGAACTCGATGTACTCGATGTTGGAGCTCTCAAAGTCGGTCGTCGTGAGCTGGCGCATGATGCCGCCCCAGCGCTGCTCGGGGTTGGTGAGCTTGCCCTCGGGGGTGAGGTTGGTGTCGAGGTTGTAGGGGCCACGCTCGTCGGGGTAGTAGGCGAGGTTGAGCACCGAGAGGGTCGACGACTCGCCGTAGGTGCTCTCCTTGTTGGGGTAGAGCTCGCGCTCGTAGACCTCACGCACGTAGTGGTTTGACAGCTGGTCGAGGTCGCTCTTGATGTGGGCCGGCGTGAGCGATGAGTTACGGCGCGTGAAGAGCGGGTCTATGGTGTACCAGTTGATCAGTGCGCGGTTCATGCCCGTGCGGATGTCGTCGGTGAGGTTGGCATAGGGCTGCGATGAGGGTATGCCCGCGAGCATCCAGGCCGAGGGTGACTTGATGTCGATGCCGCTCTCGCTGCTCTCGAAGTCGTCGATATACGATGCGCTGCCCTGCACCTGGTGCGACACACCCGCGATGAGTTGGGCAAACTCGGCGGTGAAGTTGATGCGCGAGGGCTGTGTCACGTGCAGTCCAGGCAGGTAGTCGAGCATGTTGGTGAGCCACTGGCTCTCGTGCTTCCATGCCATGTTGAGTCCCCACAGCGTGTTCTTGAGCGGTTCATCACCCATCGACACCTTGCTCGTGAGGGGTTTCTCGTTGAGGTACATGAGCGTACCGCCCAGCTTGAAGTCCTTGGAGAAGTCATAGGCCCAGTTCATGCCGAGCATCGTCTTGCGCTGCATGTTGAAGACAGTGTTGCTCTCCATCGACACGTTCACCGGCGTGCCCGCATCGAGGATGCTCTGATTGATGATGGTCACCGTACCCATGGTGTAGTCTACGGTGTAGTCGCTGTTCTCGGTGAGTGTCACGCCACCGGCCGTCACCTTCACCGACCCACGCGGCACGTTGTAGGCTCCTAGCTGGATGACATTGCCTCCCGAGCCGGAGTATTCGCCCGTGAGCACAAACTTGTTCTTCTCGGCAATCTGCTTAGCCGTGGTCTTGGTCGAGTCGTAGAGCTCCTCAAACACATACTTGTCGGCCACCGCATCGTCACCTATCACTCTGCGCAGGTGCTCACCGAAGGGCTCCACTACGGGGAAGATGATGCGTCCCGTCTGCGGCAACACGGTATAGCCCTCCACGTAGTCGAAGAAGCCGTTGGGGTTGGCGTTCTGCTTGGCATCCAGTCGGTCGAGGTTCATGAGTTGCAGCAGCGTGCGGCTCTTCAGATTGCTCTCGGGCAGATAGGTAAGGTTCGTACCCGTGCTGTCGCTCTCATACTCGATGTCAAACTTGAAGTCCTTTGACGCGATGCTGTTGGCTCCCAGTGAGTAGATGTTCTTCATCATGAGGTCCCACGTGGTGTTGGATGGCGACGAGCTGTTCGACTTGAGCAGCTTCACATACAGCGCCTCGCCCCCCTCCTTCTTGTCGGTCGAGAACTCACCCACCTGATAGGTCTTGCCGGCATAGGTATACTCGAAGGCCACGGCCAGCACCTCGTCGGCCTTGAGTGTCGACTTGAGCGACACATATCCGAGCGCCTTGTTCAGCGTATACTCGCTCTGCGTCAAGAGGCGCGCATTGGCCACCTTCTCATAGTCCGTGCTACCGCTCAGCATATTGCCCAGCACAGCGCCCACCTGGTCGATATCGCGTATGGCACCATAGGTACCTACCATCTCTCGATAGAGGTTGTTGGCTGTGTTGCTTGGCATGTGCTCCCCCGTGGCGCTCCACATCGGGTTGCCAATGCGCGAGGGCTCACCCAGGTCGGCAAAGGCGATTACGTTGCGCGGACTGTCATAGCTGCTGGTCTTGTTTGTCACCCACAGCTCGATGCGCGTCACCACCACGCCCGACATGATGGTGGGCAGCTGAGCCATGTTGCGGTCATAGGTGTCGCGGAAGTAGTGTGCGAGGAAGAAGTGGCGGTTCTCGTCATAGTCGGCCACGTCGATCTCATATTCCGTGAGCAAGCTGCCTCCCTTGGTGCTCACCGAGGTCGACTCCGAGGTCTTCTGCGACACCACCGTCTGCAGCGACAGCTTGCCAAACTGCAGGTCGGCACGTATACCGAAGAGCGACGTAGCACCCGAGATGAGCGACGAGTTGGTAGGGAAGCTCACGTTACCCGCCTCGAGAAGTTTGATGATCTCGTCCTCCTTGCCGTCATACTTGAGCTTCATCTTCTTGGAGTCGAAGTCGAAGGTCGCCTCCGTATTGTAGTTCATGTTGAGGTTAATCTTGTCGCCCACCTTACCATTGATGCTGAGGTTGATCTTCTCGTCGAAGTCAAAGCCGAAGGTGTTGCGGCTACGTGCAGGCAGCGAGGGGTTGTCGATGCTCTTCTGGTTGAATCCGAACTTCAGCTCGGCCGATCCCTGCGTCTTGATCTGCACGCCTCCGGGCCCGAAGATCTTCTCTGCCGGGCCGAGGTCAAACTTCATGTCGGTGAAGTCAAACTTCTCCTTCTTGCCCTCCTTCTCGTAGGCCTCCTGGTTTTTCGCGCGGAAGTAAGCATCGAGTGATCGCTGCATGCTCCATGCAGCATACTCCTCGGGCGTCATGAGCAGCGGCACCGAGAGGTACGAGTCACCTATCTTGTTGCCCACGATATACATGTGAGCCTTGTCGTCGTAGGTCGTCTCCGTGGTGAGGTTATCAGGGTTGCGCAGGTCCACCGCCTTGCGCTCCAGGTCCTCGGCATTGTCGGGCGAGGTCTTGGCCACCTCGAAGCGGCTTCCTTCGTTTAGTGCCGAGTGTTTAGCGTCGAGTGAGTCGACAGGCTGCACGGCATGCTGTGCCTTTGCGCCCATCGCAAAGGACATCACAGCAAACAGTATGGTCAATATGTCGCGCTTCACTCCGTTTTGTCTCTTTTCTTGCTGTGCACACTCCGCGCACACGTTATTGATAAACGCGGTAGATGACGAATTATTGCATCGTGCACACAAATACTTTGCTCTGCAACCTCAAAACAGGACTACCCAGCGAGGCGAGAGACCACCTCAAGAGACTACATACACACCGCAACATCACTCCTTAAGAAGTTTTTTTGAGGTGTGGATAATTGTACGATTTTACACCTCGCGCACAAAGAAACAACACCCTCATATTACGTACAAAAACATACAATACAAATAACCATAACAATCTGTATACAAACCACATACAAACACAAAACCAACTTTGTACCAACATGTAAAATCTTACAACAAAAGAGCATAAAAAAACAAGCATTCACGCCGATAAAAGACATGTACCACTATTCTCCATTCTGAAAATTCTGTACATAAGTTTTTTCTTTTTTTTGACATAAGAACAAAAGAACATAGGAAACAAAGACCTGTCGTTGTCGCCTACCGTAGGGGCTGGCCTTGTGGCTACCCTGTTCGTGCCTGCATCGCGGTTTTAAGTCTCACGCTGATTCTTTTTTTGGCAATAATATAGATGTTTACCCAATCCATGTATTTCCCGTTAGTGTCATCCAGAACGAAGTGAAGGATCTCGCAGAGTGCCCTGGCAGAGTTCCTGCGCGAGATCCCTCGGCGCTTCGCTTTGTCGGAACCTTTAGGTCGCTGAAAGCAATGACACCATCGATGAGATTTTAGTGTTGGTGGACAACTGCTATATTATCTCCCTTTTTTTATCTCACACAGATTGACTCCGTGAGAAAAAACAGTTTAAGTTCTGTTTAAAATCAGTTGATAAAAAAGATATTCGTACCGTTTGAATACAAAAAAACTGCGTCACGACACAAGATTTAGCGCAGAGTAAGAGTTCAAAATCATATTTAACTCGTTGCTCTAACAGACTATTTAATTGGGTATTTTTTTTAGAAAAAGGATTTCGATATTAAAAATAAATTAGTTATATTTGCATCGTAAAATACACTAATCTAATAAAATATGTCTTTTTGGAAGATGGTCGTCGTGATGACGGCCATTCTTATTCTTAGGAAGCAAAAAAAAGAGTACCCCAAAAGAGGGGGAAGGAATGAAGGTAAGCTGCTATATCATTACCCCCAAAAAAATAGGCAAAAATATAGATGTTGTCCAAAACGTCTTGTGTCATTTCGAGCAAAGCGCCGACGCGGTATGAAAGCGTCGGCGCATTGCTCGAGATGACAGAGATGAGGATGTTTATTTAATCGGGAGTTAGGAGTTGTTAATTAGGAATTAGGATTGGCGCAGGTGTGGTGCTGGTCTGCCGCAGGTGCGACAGTGTGCGGTGCAGGGCTGCTCCGCGTCGGGAGGGAGGCTGCGCAAGGGCGCGAGGCAAGTGCGGCAGCTCAAAAAAGTAAAAAAAACATTTCTCGCTCATTATCAGCACACTAAGCAAAACAACTTTAGTGGCTTCGCCCCTTTAGTTCGGCTGCATCTCGCTGAGAGATAGCAAGTTAACTTGCATCTCGCTCGTTGGCACGAACTTTGCAGTTATTTGCAGTTATTTGCAGTTATTTGCATTAAGTCGGAGCCTCAAAATCCTGTGTAGTATCTTTGCATCAGAAATAAGGCTTTTTCGCATTATTTAGATAAAGAGGGCGATACTTGTTGTCCGTTATAAAAAATATTGCTACATTTGCGCTATTTAACAGAAAAGAACACATCAACACACAAACGTATGGCTATAAAGAACAACGTAATGATCGTGCGTCAGAAGCTCCTGACAAAGCTGGTGAGCCTATGGAACGAAGGTCAGTTGACAGAGGAGATCGATCGCGTACCCCTTGAATTTGTCCCCCGCAGCTCACGCCACAGCGGACGCTGCTGCATACACAAGAAGCGCGCCGTGCTGAAGTACAAGTCGCTCCCCCTGCTGGGCTATGACATGACGGACGAGACCGACGAGCTGACACCCCTGGCCGACTATGCCAAGAAAGCCCTCGAGCGCGGGACGATGAAGGATAACATCATGTGTGTCATCGACGAGGCCTGCTCATCGTGTGTACATACCAACTACGCCATCACCAACCTGTGCCGTGGCTGTGAGGCACGTGCCTGCGAGCATGCCTGCCCCAAGAACGCCATCGAGTTTGACCCCGAGACGTCGCAGGGAAGGATCAACACGACAAACTGCATCAGCTGTGGCAAGTGCTATGCCGCCTGCCCCTACCACGCCATCGTATACATCCCCGTACCATGCGAGGAGGCGTGCCCCGTAGGAGCCATATCGAAGGACGAGTATGGTGTGGAGCATATCGACGAGAACAAGTGCATCTACTGCGGCAAGTGCATGAACGCCTGCCCCTTCGGTGCGATATTTGAGATATCACAGGTGTTTGATGTATTGCAGGCCATCCGACGTGGCGAGGAGGTGGTAGCCATGGTGGCTCCCTCGATCTTGTCACAGTACAACGCTCCCATCGAGCAGGTGTATGGCGCCATCAAGGCCATCGGTTTCAAGGATGTCGTGGAGGTAGCACGTGGCGCCGAGGTGACCACACAGAACGAGACCCACGAGCTGGCCGAGAAGCTGGAGGAGGGACAGCCCTTCATGACCACATCGTGCTGCCCATCATACATCGAGATGGCACGCAAGCATGCACCCGACCTACAGAAATATATCTCATCGACCTACTCGCCCATGGTGTACACGGCCGACATCGTACGTGAGAAATACCCCAATGCCAAGACAGTATTCGTGGGCCCCTGCATAGCCAAGCGCAAGGAGGCTCGCCGCGAGGATATCGAGGGCAAGGTAAGCTATGTGCTCACCTTCGAGGAGATACATGCCATACTCAGCGGTATGAACATCGAGCTGGGAGCAACAAACGTACACCCTGTGGACTGCTCATCGTGCCGTGCCGCACACGGATTTGCCCAAAACGGCGGCGTGACAGGAGCCGTGAAGGAGTATGTGGGCGACAAGCTGGACTTCACCACACTGCAGATCGCCGGACTGAACAAGAAGAGCGTAGCACTGCTCAAGGCCTACGGCAAGACGGGCAAGGCACCGGCTCAATTCATCGAGGTGATGGCCTGCGAGGGCGGATGTATCTCGGGACCGAGCGTACACACGGCCTATGGCGATGGTAAGAAGACCTTCGACGCTGAGCTGAAGAAAAGATAAGGCTATTGGCTGTTGGCTGTTGGCTCACAAACCCATAAAGAGTCACGATGAAGGAGTTGGTTAAGCAGTTAGCATCAAAGCACACGCTCGACGCCCCGGCAATGAAGCAGTTGCTAAAGTGCGTTGCCCACGATGCCGACACGCTCCAGGACTTGCGCGACATGGCCGTCCGGACTGCCCACAAGCAGTTCGGACGTGGCATATATGTACGTGGCCTCATCGAACTGTCGAGCTACTGCCACCGAGACTGCCTCTATTGCGGACTGCGCCGCAGCAACACCCGCGCCGAGCGCTACCGGCTCACCCAAGAGGAGGTGTTGGCCTGCTGCGACGAGGGCTACCGCCTGGGGTTCCGCACCTTTGTGCTGCAAGGCGGCGAAGATGCCACCCACACCGACGAGTGGCTCGAGCAGCTCATCACCCGAATGCGTCATCGATACCCCGAAGCAGCCATCACACTCTCGCTGGGCGAGCGTAGCGAAGCATCCTACCGACGCCTGCACCAGGCTGGAGCCAACCGCTACCTCTTGCGTCACGAAGCGGCCAACACGGAGCTATACGACTCGCTACATCCTCATGGCCGAGGCCAACAGCATAGACTGAACTGCGTGGAGGCACTGCAGCGTACCGGCTACCAGGTGGGCATGGGCATGATGGTAGGCGTGAAGGGACAGACACTGGATCACCTGACCGAAGACCTGCTCCTAATGGCCCGCATGCGTTCCGAGATGGTGGGTATAGGTCCCTTTATCCCCCACCCTGCCACGCCACTGGCGGGCGAGCCCGCAGGGGCGCTGAACCTCACACTGGGCACCATAGCTATAGCCCGTCTGCTACTACCCGAGGCACTTATCCCCGCTACCACGGCACTGGCCACCCTATCGCCCACAGGACGCACCGAGGGCATCCTCTCGGGAGCCAACGTTGTGATGCCCAACCTGTCGCCCGTGAGCGTGAGAGCCAAGTATGCCATCTATGAGAACAAGGCTTCGTGGGGTGCCGAAGCGGCCGAGGGATTGGCACAACTTGAAAAGGAGTTGCACTGCATCGGCTATCATGTCGACTATGGTAGGGGCGACTATGGTCGGGGCCCTACGCTGCTACCCGACGGACAGGAATGAGGACACAACGACAGGAGAACTAAGATGAGAGGGAATATGAGACGTCACATCCGGTGTCTATTGACAATGCTTGTGTTCTGCACCACATGGGGCATCGCTCCACTGCATGCCATCACGCGTATTCACGGACAGGTCATTGACGCAACCACCCGAAAAGCCATGCCCTACGTCTCGGTATACCTACAAAACAGTACCGACGGTTGCCAGACCGACAAGGAGGGACTGTTCTCGTTCCTCACCTCGGTAGATGGGGGCACGCTGATAATCTCGTCGGTAGGATACGAAGAGAAGCATATCCCCATCGACACCCACTCTCACTACCCACTCCACGTAGCGCTGACACCCACCACCTATGAACTGGGCGAGGTGGAGGTCAAGCCCAAACGGGAGCGCTACCGACGCAAGGAGAACCCTGCTGTAGCGTTGGTACAAAGCCTCATCAGACAACGCGAACAGCTGAGCCTGGAGAGCCACGACTACTACAGCCGTGACCGACACGAGTTGCTGACCGTAGCACTGAGCAACGTCGACCAGAGCGAAATGCAACGAGAGATGCTGGAGCGGATGGGTGTACTGCAGCACTACATGGACACCTCGCTGGTGTCGGGTAAGCCCATACTGAATATCTCGTCGCGCGAGCTCATCGCCAGCGACCACTACCGCAAGAGTCCCGAGAGCCAAAAGAGGTATGTCACGGCTCGCCGCCGTGCAGGAGTGGACGACTTCATCCCGGGACAGGAGATCGATGCCGTCTTCGAAGAGGTGTTCAGGGATGTAGACATCTTCCAAAACGATATCGAGCTACTGCGCAACCGCTTCGTCAGTCCGCTATCGTCGATAGCGCCCAGCGTATACAAGTACTACATCATGGACACCATCGAGGTGGAGGGTATACCCTGCATAGACCTGACATTCGTGCCGTTCAACTCCGAGTCACACGGCTTCACCGGACACCTGTACCTCACGGCAGACAGCACACACTTCATCAAGTGGGTACAGATGACTACACCGCATGACATCAACCTCAACTTTGTGCGCACGCTGGGGGTGACACAGACCTTCAGCCCCGCAGCAGACGGCACTCCCCTGCTCGACAAGGAGACACTCACAGCAGAGATCGAGGTGACACCACAGATCAATGGCGTATACGTCAAACGAGAGGTGAGCTACCGCAACTACCTGCTTGACATGACCCTACACCCAGATTTGCTAGACCATCCCGGGGAGGTCGTCGAAGAAGAGGGAGCACACCGGCGCAGTGAGGCCTACTGGGAGGAGCACCGCATAGGCTACGTCAGCGAGAAGGAGCGCACCGTAGACAAGATGGTGTCACAACTGCGCCGATACCCACTCTACTACTGGTGCGAGAAGGCCTTTACCTTCCTCTACACGGACTACATACCCATCGTGCAGAAGGAGCCCAAGTTCTTCTACGGCCCCTTGACTTCCAGCATCAGCCACAACGCCCTGGAGGGGCTGAGACTGCGTGTGGGAGGGATGACCTCGGCATACCTCAATCCGCACCTCATGGGTAACTTCTACGTAGCTTATGGCATTGGCGATGAGCGGGTGAAGTATATGGGGGAACTGGAGTACTCGTTCAAGAAGAAAAAGGAGCATATCAACGAGTTTCCCATACACTCGTTGCGACTGCGCTATGAGAACGACGCCTATCACTATGGACAGGACTACCTCTATGCCGATAAGGACAACATGTTTCTCAGTATCAAGCGCATGGAGAACACCCAGATGGGCTATCTACGCAAGGCAGAGCTCGCATACAAGCGAGAGCATTACAACCACTTCTCCTATGCCTTGACCCTACGCAACAAGGTGTATGAAAGCAGCCCTCTGATGCCGTTCGAAACACGCAGAGAAGGTATCGCACACTTCATGGATGAACTGCCACAGACGGAGCTCGAACTGAGCCTGCGCTATGCTCCGGGAGAGAAGTTCACACAGAGCAAGTGGCGACGCAAGGCCCTATTGCCGGAACATCCCGTCTTCACCCTCACTCATAGCGTGGCACTGAAGGATGTGCTCGGAAGCCAGTATACCTGCCAGCGCACCGAGGCCAGCGCACACAAGCGATTCTGGCTATCATCGTTCGGGTACATCGATGCCGTTGTCAAGGGAGGACGGGTATGGAACGACGTGCCCTACCCACTGCTGATCATACCCAATGCCAACCTCTCCTATACGATACAGAAGGAGGCGTTCGCACTGATGAACCCGATGGAGTTTGTCGCCGACACGTATGCCTCATGGGAAACGACATACTACATGAACGGACTCCTCCTAAACCGCCTGCCCCTCATCAAGAGGCTGGGATGGAGAGAGGTCATCGGCTTCAAAGGATTCTATGGCAGCCTACGTCAGGGAAACATACCGGACATCACGGACAGCCGGGGACTGTACCTCTTCCCATTAGACCCCGAATACAAGCATCCGCTCACACACATGCCCTACATGGAGCTGTCGCTCGGCATAGAGAACATACTCAAAGTATTGGAAGTCGACTATGTACGCCGACTCACCTATACCGACCTGCCAGGCATCAGCAAGCATGGCGTACGAGTGAGGCTACATATACAATTCTAAAAATCTGACCGACTTATTTATTTGCTTTATTTATTTGTTTTTGTTAACTTTGCGGCCCAAAGTATATATTTCACAAACAAAGATTAAAAATGCTTACGATTAAACTCATCACCGAACAGACCGAACGAGTAATCAAAGGCCTTGAGAAGAAACATTTCGGCAATGCCGTAGAGACTATAAACCAAGTAATTGAGCTCGACAAGAAGCGTCGTGCCGCACAGACTGCCCTTGACAGAAACCTTGCCGAAGCCAAGCAACTGGCTGCACGTATCGGCGCCCTTATGAAGGAGGGCAAGCGTGAAGAGGCCGAGGCCGTGAAGGCTGAGGTGGCAACACTCAAAGCAACTAATGCTACCCTCGAAGAGGAGATGAAGCAGGCTGCTGAGGAGACACAGACCATTCTGTACACCATACCCAACATCCCCTACGATGAGGTTCCTGAAGGTACACATGCAGAGGACAACGTGGTGGAGAAGACCGGCAACGAGATCCCCGACTTGGGTCCCAACCCCCTGCCCCACTGGGAGCTGGCAAAGAAGTACAACCTCATCGACTTTGACCTCGGCGTAAAGATCAGCGGTGCAGGATTCCCCGTATATCGAGGCAAAGGTGCACGCTTGCAGCGCGCTCTCATCAACTTCTTCCTTGACGAAGCACGCAACGCCGGATACGAGGAGATCATGCCTCCTACGGTAGTAAACCAAGCATCGGGCTATGGCACAGGACAGCTCCCCGACAAGGAGGGACAGATGTATCACTGCACAGCAGACGACCTCTACCTCATCCCCACAGCTGAGGTGCCCGTGACCAACATCTACCGCGATGTGATCATCGAGGAGAAGGATCTGCCCATCAAGAACACCGCATACACCCAGTGCTTCCGTCGCGAGGCTGGATCATATGGCAAGGAGGTGCGCGGACTGAACCGCCTGCATGAGTTCTCAAAGATCGAAATCGTGCGCATCGACACACCCGAGCACTCTAAGGAATCACACAAGGAGATGCTCGAACACGTAGAGAGCCTCGTAAAGAAGCTAGAGCTCCCCTACCGCATCTTGCGCCTCTGTGGTGGCGACATGAGCTTCACCGCAGCACTCTGCTTCGACTTCGAGGTATACTCTGCCGCTCAGGAGCGTTGGCTGGAGGTTTCTTCGGTATCCAACTTCGACGCTTACCAGGCTAACCGCCTGAAGTGCCGCTATCGCCGCGCCGAGGATAAGAAGACCGAGTTGTGCCATACACTGAACGGTTCGGCATTGGCATTGCCACGCATACTGGCTGCCATCCTCGAAAACAATCAGACCCCCGAAGGCATCCGTATCCCCAAAGTGCTGGTGCCCTACTGCGGATTTGACATCATCGACTAAGCTATTGGCTTTGGGCTATTGGCTTTTAGTACTCAGCTAATAGCCAATAGCTAACAGCCAACAGCTCAAAAAAAATAAGGTATTAGGTAAAAAGATTGACATGGCGAAAAAAGAGATTAAGCAGGAGGAAATCATTGCGGCTATTGCCGATATGTGGGACCTGCTGACAGATGAGCAACGTATCTTAGTGGCTGATCATTTGGAGGTCAGACGATACAAGAAAAACCAACAAATCTACGCAGAAGGCGAGACACCCAGCCATCTACTATGCTTGCTCGAAGGTAAGGTAAAGATCTACCGCGAAGGCGTGGGAGGCAGATGCCAAATCATGCGCGTGATGAAACCGGTGGAATATTTTGCCTACCGTGCGTGGTTTGCCGAGGAGAGCTTTGTGACGGCTGCTGCTGCTTTCGAAGCATCTATCCTCTGCGCCATACCGATGAAAATCATCACCCAACTTGTTGCCGAGAACAACAAACTGGCGATGTTCTTCATCAAGTTGCTGGCCATAGACCTCGGCATATCTGACGAGCGTACGGTGAACCTTACGCAGAAGCATATACGCGGACGACTGGCCGAGTCGCTGATCTTCTTGAAGGAGACCTATGGACTAGAAGAAGATGGGGCCACCATCAGTATCTTCCTCTCACGTGAGGACTTGGCCAACTTGTCAAACATGACGACATCAAATGCCATCCGCACACTCTCAAACTTCGCCTCGGAGAGATTGATAGCCATTGATGGACGCAAGATAAAGCTCATCAATGAAGAAGAACTAAAAAAGATTAGCAGAATCGGATAAAACCAACTTTTAATAACTATATTTATGAGAAACAAAGTATTCAAGACACTCGCGCTCATCGGCGCAATGACAACAGTCGGCCTCTTCAGCAGTTGTGAAAAGCACGACAAGGAGGCTTATGTAGGCTACCTCTTCGCCTACTTCAATGGTAATGCACCCTGGCAAGAGCAGATCTGCTTTGCCCTCAGTGCAGATGGATACAACTACACTCCCCTCAACGATGGCAAACCCATCATCAGCTCTGATACCATCGCCAACAAGAAGGCTGTACGCGACCCACACATTCTCCGTGGCGAAGACGGCAACTTCTATATGGTAGTAACCGATATGCGTTCGTCACAGGGATGGGCCTCAAACGACGGACTCGTACTGCTGCGCTCAAACAACCTGATCGACTGGACCCACTCGGCCATCGACTTCCCCACCACATGGCCCGATCGCTTTGACCGAGACAGCCTCACACAGGTATGGGCACCACAGACAATCTATGACCGCGAAGCAGGCAAGTATATGCTCTACTACGCTATCGGAGAGATTGGCCAACACTACATCACCTACTGCTCATATGCCAATGAGGACTTCACCGAAATCAGTTTGCCCGAAGTACTCTATGACCACAACGCCAACACCATCGACGCAGACATCGTGTATGCCGACAGCCTGTACCACATGTTCTTCAAGACCGAAGGCCAGGGCAACGGTATCCAGAAGGCTACCGCCAAGACTTTGCGTGGTGAGTGGACTCCCGAGTACAAGTACCTGCAACAGAGCAAGAAGGCTGTAGAGGGCTCTGCTGTATTCAAGCTCATCGACTCTGACGAATGGATCCTTATGTATGACTGCTACATGAATGGTCACTACGAGTACTGCAAGAGCACTGACCTCACCAACTTCACCTACGTGTGCAACTCGGCAAATACCGACATCTTCACTCCTCGCCACGGAACAACCATCGCCATCACCTACGACGAGGCACAACGCCTTATCGACAAATGGCCCAGCGAAGGAAAGACTCTGGAGAACATCGGAATCGTAAAGAAGTAAATACTTAACCACTATACGGAAGAAGGCGCGTAATGTTACGCGCCTTTTTCCGTATCCATGAGGGAAGACGAGAGAAGAATTCCAGGTGGAGTTATCAATGGAAGTTCAACATCACAGAATACATCCAACGAAGCCCTCACTTTTTGGTCAATTCGTAATGTTTTCTTGCTTTGTCTCCTTATTTATTGTAACTTCGCAGTACAAAAGATAAGGAGAGTAGAACGATGAAGACGGCAAAGCGCGTACAGGAGTTTATCCGCAAACAGCAACTGTTTGCCGACAATGCCAAAGTACTGGTGGCACTGAGCGGCGGAGCCGACTCAGTGGCACTACTCAGACTCCTCATCGGGATGGGATACCCATGCTATGCCGTGCACTGCAACTTCCACCTACGTGGCGAAGAGAGCAACCGGGACGAACAATTCGTCACCGAACTGTGCCATGCATTGGGCGTACAGTGTGAAGTGATACACTTTGACACGATGGCCTATGCCACCCAGCACAAGATATCGATAGAGATGGCCGCCCGCGAATTGCGCTACACGGAGTTTGAGCGTGTACGCCAAGCACAAAGACTCGACGTTATCTGCGTAGCACACCATCAGGACGATGCCGTGGAGACTCTATTGCTCAACCTCATTCGAGGAGCAGGCATCAATGGACTGACAGGCATTAAGGTACGTAACGGACATGTGACGCGTCCATTGCTATGCCTCACACGGGAGGAAATAACAGCCTACCTCGACCATCTGAGACAGGCTTACGTAACCGATAGCACGAACCTCACAGACATGTATGCCCGCAACAAGGTGAGACTACAGTTGCTGCCACTGATGCAAGAGATAAACCCCGCTGCCAAAGACAATATCATGCAAGCAGCGATCCACCTGGGCGAAGCTGCTACCGTATACAATAAGGCAATGGGGGAAACCAACAAAGACATCGTAGAGCATCATGCCGATGGTATCGACATCAACATACAGGCATTGCTCAACACCGATATTCCGCACACACACCTGTTTGAGATACTACATCCCTATGGGTTCAACTCGGCACAACAGAAAGACATCTTACGCTCACTGACAGCTGAGCCTGGGCGACTATTTACAAGTGCCGACTACACCTTATTGCGCGACCGTACTCACCTGCAAGTACGAAAGAGGCATCCTGAAGCACTGGAGAATGCAGCATACATACTGCCCGAAGAGGGTACACTAAAGCTCCCTGACGGCTCCCTACTCAGCATATATTGCGTGGAGCCAGATAGCGAATGGCAAGTACCCAGAAGTAACAACATCGTATGCCTTGACGCTACACACATAAATCAACCACTCGTTCTTCGCCACCCCAGTCAGGGCGACCGCTTTACCCCCTTCGGGATGAGGGGAAGCAAACTCTTGAGCGACTTCTATACCGACCTCAAAATACCCTATACCGAGAAAGCAAACCAGTGGGTGCTGTGCCATGGAGAAGATATCGTTTGGGCTGTAGGGTTACGCGGAAGTGAACGCTACCGACTCAGCAAACAAGCGCAAAAAGTGATGTGCATTGAACGATTAACGTTTAACGTTTGAAGATGAACGATGAAAGATGAGTTTTCAGCAATGAGCAATAAGCTGCCATACGGAAGGCCTAATCTTAAATCCTAACTCAAAAATTCCAAACTCAAAATGATATACCCCAATAATTTCGAGCAAAAGATAGGTTTCGACCAAATACGTCATCTCATCAGTGGACGTTGTCTGAGCACCTTAGGTAAGGACAAGGTGGACGACATGCAGTTCTCCACCGAAAGCGACGACGTGATACGACGATTGGATGAGGTGGCCGAGTTTGTTCGCATCGTACAAGAAGAAGACGCCTTTCCCTACCAACACTTCTTTGATGTACGCCCTGCCCTACACCGCGCCAGCATCGTAGGTATGTATATGGACGAAGGGGAACTCTTCGACCTACGCCGCTCGCTCGAAACAATAAGCCTAATCATCCAATTCTTTCATAGAGAGGAGGACGAGCCCAGCAAGTATCCCTATTTGGAGGAGCTTGCTTCGGAAGTACAAGGCTTCCCCAACCTCATACGCCGCATCGACGGCATCGTCAACAAGTTTGGAAAGATCAAAGACAACGCCTCACCTACCCTTGCTGGTATACGCCGCGAGCTGGCAGCTACCACGGGCAGCATATCACGCACACTAAACTCCATACTGCGTTCGGCACAAGCCGAAGGTATCGTAGACAAGGACGTGAACCCTACCGTCCGCGATGGACGCTTGGTGATTCCCGTAGTGCCAGCACTGAAACGCCGCATCAAGGGCATCGTGCACGATGAGTCAGCCACAGGAAAGACGGTCTTCATCGAACCCGCCGAGGTGGTGGAAGCCAACAACCGCATACGTGAACTTGAGGGAGAGGAACGCCGCGAGGTGATACGCATACTCACCGAGTTTACCGACGAGGTGCGCCCACAGATTCCCGAGATACTGGATTCCTACTCGTTCCTGGCCACCATCGACTTTATCCGCGCCAAAGCACTCACTGCCATCGACATGGA
Source organism: Bacteroidaceae bacterium (assembly GCA_045654565.1). Classification (GTDB taxonomy): domain Bacteria; phylum Bacteroidota; class Bacteroidia; order Bacteroidales; family Bacteroidaceae; genus UBA1189. The sequence continues at coordinate 11,949 of JAZONP010000205.1, read as the reverse complement.
CGCCATACGCCCCGAGCTATGTGACCACCCCTACATCGATTGGGTGGAAGCCGAGCACCCCTTACTGCGCATCACCTTAGCCAAGCATGGTAAGAAGGTGGTACCGCTCGACATCAAGCTCACCCGAGAGCAACGAATACTCATCATATCGGGACCCAATGCCGGAGGTAAGTCGGTATGTCTGAAGACTGTGGGACTCTTGCAATATATGCTACAATGCGGCATGCTCATCCCACTGAAAAGAGCAAGCCGCGCGGGGATATTCCACAACATCTTCATTGACATAGGTGACGAACAGAGCATCGAGGATGATCTTAGCACTTATAGCAGCCATCTGCTGAACATGAAGAATATGATGAGAGAGGCCAATGCAAAGAGCCTCATCCTCATCGACGAGTTCGGCAGTGGCACCGAACCACTCATCGGAGGAGCCATCGCAGAAGCAGTGCTTAGGCGCTTCAACGACAAACAGGCCTATGGCGTCATCACGACACACTACTCAAACCTAAAGCAGTTTGCCGAGAACCACCGAGGAGTAATCAATGGCGCCATGCTCTACGACCGTCATCTGATGCAGGCACTCTACCAACTGCAGATAGGAAATCCAGGAAGTTCATTTGCCGTGGAGATAGCCCGTAAGATAGGACTCCCCGAGGAGGTCATCGCTGATGCATCCGAAATCGTGGGCAGCGAATACATACAGTCCGACAAATACCTGCAGGACATCGTACGTGACAAGCGCTACTGGGAGACCAAACGACAGAACATCCGACAGAAGGAAAAGCAGCTCGAGAGCCTCATCGCCCAATACGAAAGCGAGATGGAGGACCTAAAGAAAAGCCGAAAGAGCGTGATCAAAGAGGCCAAGGAGGAGATGAAGCAACTCTTGCAGGAGTCTAATGCCCGCATCGAAAACACCATACGCACCATCAAAGAGGCACAAGCCGAGAAGGAACAAACCCGACAAGCACGACAGGAACTGGCCGAGTGGCGCGAAGTGGTAACAGACAACACTGCCGACGAGTACGAAGCACGCATACAGCGCAAGATGGAGCAGCTACGTGCACGACAAGAACGTAAGAAAGAAAAAAAGAAAGCGGCCTCCCCTAACCCCTCCCAAGGAGGGGGACTTGGCTCCGCGACGACTGAATCACCCATCCTCGGGAGGGGCAAGGGAGAGACTCTCACTGTGGGTTCCCTCGTACGCATCAAGGGACAGCAGACCATCGGTACCATAGAGCAGATTAACGGCAAGAATGCTGTCGTCACCTTTGGCATGATGCGTACCACAACCAAACTCTCTAAGCTGGAACCCTCCACCCAAGAAGCTGCACGCCAACAGGAGGCTGAGCGTCCACGCGCCTACACCTACCTGAGCAAGGAGACACAAGAAAACATCTCGGAGCGCCGCTTACACTTCAAGCAAGACATTGACGTGCGTGGCATGCGTGGTGAGGAAGCGCTGCAAGCAGTCACCTACTACATCGACGATGCCGTGCTGCTCAGTATGTCCCGTGTACGTATCCTCCATGGCACAGGAAACGGCATCTTGCGCACACTCATCCGCCAATACCTGCAAGCCAACCCTGCCGTGGCAAGCTGTCGCGACGAGCACGTGCAATTTGGCGGTGCAGGCATCACCGTAGTAGAACTAAATTGAACATACGCCTATGAAAAGTGAACTTTGCTCCTACAGCCTCGAAGCATGCCGCACAGCAGCACGATTGGGGATAGACCGCGTAGAGCTATGCGCCTCTCCTGCCGACGGAGGCATCACCCCATCCATGGGAATGATGACAGAGGCTTGCGCTATTCCAGGCATTGAAGTCAGCATCATGATTCGTCCACGAGGAGGAGATTTCCTCTATTCTGACGAAGAGTTCCGCACGATGCTTCACGACATCGGCCATGCACGCCAAGCAGGTGCCACGGGTGTCGTATTCGGCATCCTCACAGCAGAGGGAAGAGTGGATATCGAAAGGACTAAGCTACTTGTACAGGCCTCACAGGGGATGGAGACAACCTTCCATCGCGCCATAGACATGACACAAGACTACCTGCAATCCGTGGAGGATATCATCAGTACAGGATGTACACGAATCCTCACCTCGGGAGGATACGACAAAGCCATAGAGGGCATCGACAACATCACACAAGCCATTGCCCTCGCCTCGCGACGCATTGAGATCATGGCAGGAAGCGGAGTCGTAGCATCCAATGCCCCACTGCTGGCCAAGACGGGAGTCGACGCCCTACACTTCAGTGCCAAAAAGATGATTCCCGGACACATGCGATACCGCAACCCACGAATCTCCATGGGAGGCTCGACAGTCATAGACGAATATACCTTAAGGATTGTCGATGAAGAGGAGGCTCGATCCATAGTAAAACTTATCAAACGACTATAACCATGAAGAAAAATCATTTCTTTCTCATTCTTTGCACTTTAGGCATTATCATAGCATTCTTGACAATACGTCCCAAGCAGACATATTCCCCCGAGATAGAAGCAGCCATCAATGCCTCATCACGCCCTGCAGCACTATATCAACTCCTTGCACAATATAACGGAGCACACCGTGAGGCACTCGAATACCTCATTACCTACATGCCCAAAGCCGATCGCGACACCATGTCGCTTGACCTCCTCAAAGAGAATGTCGAGTATGCCTTCATGGCCTATGACAAGTACCCCTGGACACAGACCTTGCCCAAGGAGATATTCTATGGCGATGTACTACCCTACTACGTTGTGGACGAGGTGCGCGACTCATGGCGCCGCGAACTCCACGAACTGTTTGCTCCCGTCGTAGACACCTGCACCACGCTATATGGCGCCATCTGTGCCGTCAATAGAAACATCCCCAAGATGACTGGTGTAGAATATAACACTCGACGTGAGAAGACCAATCAAAGTCCACGAGAATCGATGCGCCAGAGTATGGCATCATGTACCGGCCTCTCCATTCTTCTTGTCGATGCTTGCCGCGCCGTGGGCATCCCCGCTCGCTTTGTTGGCACGGCCTCATGGCACGACAATCGCGGCAATCACAGTTGGACCGAAGTGTGGGTGGATGGAGAATGGCGCGTCACCGAATATTATTTCCCCAGTGCGCTCGACCACCTCTGGTTCATGGCCGATGCAGCCAAGGCCGACCCCAATGACCGCAACTATGCCATCTATGCTACCCGATTTGGTCAAGCTGCAGAGTGGTTTCCCATGGTATGGTGTGCCGAGGAGGAGAACGAGCCCATCGACTCGCTCCCCCGATATATCGGGGCCGAGAATGTAACACAGCACTACATCGATCTCGCTCATGAGCAACAGAAACTTCATCTAGAGGCTGGCACCCACACCCTCCTACATATCGCCGGCTATGCCAAACAGGGAGTCACACAACACTCCACAGACAGAGCCATCATTGGGGTCGACGTATTCTCAGGGACGGTACAGATGGGAGGAGGCCTCACCTCCAGTCCTCAGCAGGATATGAATGACCTGTTCACTCTCCTCGTACCTAAAAATGCCACTTACGAACTACGCTATGCCAATGGTGCTGGTGAACAACAACGCTTGACCGTAAACGTGGCAGACACGCCCATGACAATAAACATCTACTTAGAATGATTGAAAACAAAACAATGAATACCCTTCATTACCACGAGATAACTTCTGTTGATGCATTGCGAGAGATGCTTGCAACACATGAACGCATAGAAAGATGTGTCTTCCAAGATATGGACTTCTCGGAAGTGACTGAAGAGAGCCACACAGCACGCTACTTTGATTGTCTGTTTATGGGATGCACATTCAGCAAGCCCATGCGCATACAGATTGATAAGAGCTGTCTCATATTCTCACAGATCAGCGTTCCCTACAATTGCTTCCACAATGGATTGTATACCCCAGAGGAGCTATATGACAATTACCTTCCAGGAATCCCCGACAGCTACCACAAATGCTTCGACCACAAGGTATACGATCACTATCTGCGTATGGGGAAGCAGGCCGTTGACATCAAGGAGACCTTGGCTCGTACACTTCACGACCACTCAATGAGTGATGCCATGCACGACCTTCTCGCTAACTATGATGAACGCCGTGTTGTAGGAATCATGGGAGGGCACGGACTGCTACGTACTGACCCAGCCTACCGGAAAGTAGTAAACATAAGCAAACATCTCACTGAAAAAGGGTTCTTGATGGTGAGCGGTGGAGGCCCTGGAGCTATGGAGGCCACACACTTGGGAGCTTGGATGGCTGGACGAACCACTGAAGAGGTAGACCAAGCCATCAACATACTATCTGAAGCACCTTCATACGAAGATGAATTATGGCTTGACACGGCGATGAGAGTACGCGCCAGCTACCCTGTTAATGGATTCTCGAGTCTCGGAGTACCTACCTGGTTATATGGCCACGAACCAGCCACCCCCTTTGCTACACACATAGCCAAATACTTCGAGAACGCCATCCGTGAAGATGGAATACTCACCATTGCCAAGGGAGGCATCATCTACTCACCAGGAAGTGCAGGCACTATGCAGGAGATATTCCAAGATGCGGTACAGAATCATTACCTCAGCTTCGGATATGCCAGCCCAATGATTTTTCTCGACACGGACTATTGGACCAATGAGATGCCCGTATACCTTCTATTACAACATCTCGCCACCAAAGGGAAATACCGCAACTTATTGCTGTCTCTAACCGACGACGAAAACGAAACAGTAGATACGATAGAGAAGTTCTGTCTGAAAACAACTAAATAGATCATCAATAAACCTTATATCTGCCATTCATTACATTTGTAGCAGAAAGAGAGCACGTAGTGTATGAAAGAAATATTCTGTAAATCCCACTCAACACGATTCAGAGCAATGGCAAGCTTTCTTGTATGCCTACTCTTATTTACAGCATGTCGTGGAGGACACACGGAGGCATCCAGCGCCGTGGGTGATACGCTGAAGATTCGATATGCTGAATATCTCACAATGATTGAGTATGCCGACTATACAGAGGTACAGATACACAGTCCTTGGAGCAAAGGAAAGCTGCTACAGACGATGAGAATAGAATCATCTCACTCTCCCTCCCATTCACTTTTCTTCACCACCACCCATAGCAATCTCATCGAAGAACTTGGATGCATGGGAGCTATCGCAGGTATCTGCGAGACTGAATACATCTCCAATCCGCGACTACTAAAAGCAATCGCCGAGGGATGCATTCAGGATATGGGTAGTGCCATGACTCCCGACCGCGAACGCATCGTCAACCTCAACCCCGACATCATACTACTCTCCCCTTACGAGAATGCTTCCACCTACGGCAATCTCGAGTCGCTCGGTATCCCCATTATCCAATGTGCCGACTATATGGAGACATCGGCCCTAGGACGTGCCGAGTGGATACGTTTCTATGGCCGTCTATTTGGTAAAAGCCATGAGGCCGACTCACTCTTCGCTGCCATTGAGGCCGACTATAACAGGCTGAAGTCACTTACCGACAGTATCCAACACCGACCTACAGTACTCTTTGACACACGCAATGGGTCGGCATGGTACGTTCCTGGGGGACGTAGTACCATCTCCCAGCTTATCACCGATGCTGGCGGACAATACATCTTTAGCGACAACACCAAGAGTGGCTCAGTACCCCTTTCCTTTGAAAATGTACTCAACCGTGGCAGAAATGCAGACACATGGCTCATACGTTATAATAGCCAATCACGTATGGAACTCCGCGACCTTGGCAAGGTGTATCACCCCTACACATTATTTCAAGCTTACGAGCAGAACAACGTGTATGGGTGCAATACAGCCGAACTTATCTTCTACGAAGAGACACCCTTCCACCCCGAGAGACTCTTGCGAGACTTCATACGCATACTACATCCCGACCTATTACCTAACGACACATTACGCTATTTTCACAAGCTATAAGCCCTATGAGACGCATACTGCCCTATTTTCTCATCCTATGCATCATTGTACTCTTTGTTGCTAATCTACTATATGGCTCGGTTAGAATACCAGCCAACGAGGTGCTCGGCATACTCCTTGGCAATGAAAGCACAAACCTCTCATGGAACTACATCATCTGGGAGTCGCGCCTTCCGCAAGCCCTCACCGCCCTACTCACAGGAACTGCGTTATCCGCCTCAGGACTCATGCTACAAACAGCATTTAACAATCCCTTGGCTGGCCCCGACATACTGGGCATCAACTCCGGTGCTGGACTTGGAGCTGCCATCGTATTGCTCCTCTTCGGAGGAATCATTCCCACAAGCAACCTACTCTTCAGCGGCTCGTTGGCATTGGTAGGCGCAGCCTTTATTGGCGCAATCCTCGTCACCATGCTCATCCTTATCTTCGCATCCCGATTACGTAGTCACACCATGCTACTCATCATTGGTATGATGATAGGCTACGTAGTATCATCGGTCGTCTCATTGCTCAACTTCTTCTCTACTGCAGAAGGAGTACAATCCTATATGATGTGGGGAATGGGCAACTTTGGCGGTGTATCACGCACCCAGCTACCCTTGTTTACAGTCTTCGTCCTTATAGGACTCTCCATAACCATTAGCCTCATCAAACCACTCAATGCGTTACTTCTCGGCGAGCGCTATGCCCGCAACTTGGGAATCAATATCCGCCGCACCCGTATCCTATTATTGTTATCAACAGGTCTTCTTGTTGCTATCACTACTGCCTATTGCGGCCCCATCAGTTTTATCGGGCTTGCAGTTCCTCATATTGCCCGTCTCGTACTCGGCACAGGTAATCATCGCATCCTCGTACCTGCGACATTACTTATAGGAGGCCTCATAGCCCTACTATGCAATCTCATTAGCATGCTACCAGGCGACCATGGCATGCTTCCTCTTAATGCAATTACACCCATTATCGGAGCACCCATCATCATCTACGTCATCCTAAACCAACGCAAAAGTATAGGATAACTTTTTCAAATAAAATCATTATTGATTAAAGCAAGCCCTACACCTTAGGAGGCAACAGGTCGGTCTGTACATTGGTCATGCTGCCCCATAGGTTGTAGCGTGCTTCAGGATTGAGCCGTTCGAGCGTTGCCAGTACCTCAGCCATGCGACTACGATTCGAGGCATGCTCATGGGGGCAGTTCTTCTGCTGTTTCTTATATTCGTGCAGTTCGGCAAGGCGTTGTATCTCCTTCTCTTCGATACGGCAAAGAGGGCGGATGATGGTCATGTCAAACTTGTCCATCTTCAGTGCAGGTGGCATGGTAGAGAAAGCCCCTTGAAAGGTCATGTTCATCAGCAACGTCACCAGCACATCGTCTTGATGATGCCCGAGAGCGATCTTGTTGCACCCATGCGCTTTGGCCGTCTCGAAGAGTGCCTTGCGACGGTTCCACGAGCAGAGGAAGCAGGGCGACTTGCGCGTATCGGTACTCGCGTCAAACGAGGTCTCCACGATATGCATCTCTACGCCGATACGTTGGGCAAACTCCACCAAATACTCGGTGTCGCTCTGATAAGGGATATTGGTCATCACCACATGGGCAGCCACGATAGAGAATCTCGGCTTGAGCACACGCACACGTGCCGCCATGAGTTCAAGTAGTGCGAGAGAGTCCTTACCTCCCGACACGGCAATAAGGATGCGGTCTCCCTCTTCGATGAGAGCGTACTCGGCCGCCGTCTTATGAAACTTGTGACGGAGGCGATGCATGAGCAATTCTTCTTCGGTGCGCAACTTCTTTTCTATGACAACGGACAACAGACAACGGACGAAGAGTCAATGACAATGGATAACGGACAACAGACGAGGAGTCTGTCTTCAGGCCTTCGGAGTGCTTCCTGCCGGATGGAGTCCGTTAACAACTTCGTTGTTGAGCTTTGGCTGCACTCGCTGAGCATCTTAAGCAAGCTTATATGCGCTCGTTTGCACAAACCTTGTCTGTTGTCCGTTGTCTGTTGTCCAATAAATATTAAATCTCCAGCGCCCCGATGATGTCGCGCACTGAAGCGAATCCGTGACGGTCGAGGTACTCGTTAATGCCGTCGACAATCTTGCCTGTCACGGCAGGATCCATAAAGTTGGCTGTGCCTACCTCGATAGCCGATGCACCGGCAAGGAGGAACTCGATGGCATCGGTAGCATTGGTGATACCACCCAAGCCCACTACGGGGATGTTTACCGCCTTGGCCACCTGCCACACCATGCGGAGCGCGATGGGCTTCACGGCAGGACCACTCATACCACCCGTCACGGTAGAGAGCACGGGGCGACGACGCTCAGCGTCGATGGCCATACCTAATAGGGTATTGATGAGCGACACACTGTCTGCACCAGCAGCCTCGGCAGCACGGGCAATCTCGGTGATGTCGGTCACGTTGGGCGAGAGCTTCACGATGAGGGTCTTGTCGTAGGCCTTGCGCACAGCGCTCACTACCTCCTCGGCCCCCTTGGCAGTCACACCAAAGGCCATACCGCCCTGCTTCACGTTCGGGCACGAGATATTGAGTTCGATAGCGGGAATGTTCTCCAGCGCATTGATACGTTCGGCAGTAGCTACATAGTCCTCGATGGCTGAACCGCTGACGTTGACAATCATCCGTGTCTTATAGTCCTTGATGGTGGGATATATCTTCTCGCAGAAGTAGTCCACACCCTTGTTCTGCAAACCTACCGCATTGAGCATGCCCGCGGGAGTCTCCGCCATGCGAGGATAGCGATTACCCTCGCGGCGATGCAAGGTGGTACCCTTCACAATGACACCGCCCAACTTGTCGAGGTCTACGAAGTCGGCAAACTCGGTGCCGTAACCAAATGTACCCGATGCCGTCATCACCGGGTTGGCAAGCTCGAGCTTGCCTATCGAAGTTCTTAAATCTGCCATGATAACTTATCTATTGAAAATACGGGACCTTCACTACATACACACACGTGACCCTCCTTGGTGTCCTCCACGCAGCAGAGGCAGGCACCCACGCCACAGGCCATCTTGTTCTCGAGCGACACCTCGCACGCCACGCCTGCACCCTTGGCCCAACGAGCCACAGCCACCATCATCGGCTTGGGGCCGCAGGTATACACCTGATTAAACTGCTCATTCTTGAGCACCGAGTGTTGAGTCACATAGCCCTGCTCTCCCACGGCACCATTCTCGGTGGTGATGAACACGCGACCTACCTTCTCATACTCGGCAATCTGCATCAGTTCGTTCTCCGTACGGCTACCGAGGAGGAACGTAGGCTCGATGCCCATCTCCTTGAGTTTCATACCCAAGTAGAGCAAGGGAGCCACTCCCACGCCGCCACCTACGAGCAAGGGGCGCACTGCTTTGTCAGCAGGCAAGGTAAAGCCGTTACCCAAGGGGAGCACGATATTCACTGTGTCGCCCGCTTTGAGTGTAGCCATCCAGCGGGTACCGTCACCCACAAGTTGCACAAGGAGGCCCAGTTCATTCAGCTCTTTGTCATAATAATGAATAGAGATGGGGCGGCGCAGCATCACACTGGGAGTCTGGTCCACACGCACCTCCACGAACTGTCCCGGGAGCATCTCGGGCAACTGTTCGTCAGCAGTGAGTCGCAACAGCACAGCCTGCTTGCCCACAGCCACCGTCTCACGTACGGTAAGGTCAAGGATATACTTCTTCATATCGGTAGTTTTTGTAATGTTTTTCTTTCAAGTGGCGAAGTTACGCATTTATTGCCGATGGTGCAAGGATTTTGCTTAGAGTTAGGAGTTTGACAACACGATTGTCAATTTTCAATTAACCCTCACCCCATACGGTCGAGGTAATCAATAATCACCCTTGCACCCTCCTCCGAGAGGTGGTGACCCGAGTGGATGCGATGGCAGTGCTGCTCGGGATAGTGACGGAGAAACTCTGTCATGTACTTGTCGCCCAGCAGTTCATCTTCGTCGGCAAAGAAGGCGTGTACTCGTGCGCTGTCCTCGGCTGCATGCTCCTCGGCCCACTGCTCGAAGGGGGCATAGGTGGCCACCAATTCTGGCGATGCACCTATCCGTGGTAGCTCCACGCTCGGCAGCCAGCAGGGGTTCACAAGGATGCGCGGCATGCCCTGCAGCGTGTGGGTGATGAAGCCACCGAGCGAACTGCCAATCACCAAGTCTATCTCGTGCTCACGGATATACTCAAAAATCTCCTCACGCGCCTTGGCACAGTCGGCCTGCGTGTAGGTGAATGCCTCCACCGTATACTCCTCGGGCATCAGTCGCTTCAGCATCGTGACGGTAGAGCCCGATGCGCTACCGCCATAACCATAGATATAAAGAATCTTTTTCATTGCGTCTTTTTTATTTTAGGAGATAATATAGCACTTTACCTATCGATTTATTATTCTGCGTTAGTGTCATGCTGAACCTTTAGGTCGACGCCCGTAGGGGCTGAAGTCAACGTAGTGAACCTTTAGGTCGCTGGCCGAACCTTTAGGTCGACGCCCGAAGGGGCTTAAGTCAAGGGGAAAGCAAGCATCTCGCTAAGTCCCCAGGCTAAGTCCCAACGCGAGATCCATTCGCTTCGCTCAGGATGACAGAAACACGGGTAAACATCTATATTATTGCCTTATTTTATGAAATACTGCCGACGGCAGTATGGTGCAAAGATACTTACTTCCTGTGATAATGTCAAGCATCAGTGCACATCTTATCCTCCCATTGTAGCGTAGGCATCAACTTGAGATACGCGGTTACTGCATTCAACGCGAGTACCTGAAAGTCGATGTAGTGTCCCTCCCGTTCATTCGGGGACAACGGTGTCGTCCAGGGATAGTTCGGATAGAAGCGGATACAGGTTACCGGGTAATGATCATGACAGGTGATAGCCGCGCGCCTACCCTGATATTCCATCACGATTACATCGTCCTTGAGCTCGGGAATGATGTTATTTCCTCCAATATGACTACAGATCACCTCCTTCATTCCTGCTTTTTTTAGATAGGGCATCAGGTCATATTTCATCACATAATCAATCCTTCTTCTCCCCCAATACCACATATCTATCCTGTCCGCATCACTGCCAGCGTCTGTAACATATGACATGAATAGCTCAATCCTTGCGAGCCGCTCCTCACGCGACAGTTCATCCCATCCTTCGAGGTTGATACCATCGGTCGTGAGATACTCCATCTGGCGGATCTTGAGCTGCTTGGCATAATACCTGAACTCTTCGTTGCGCAACTCCCACTCGGCAGCCATATCCATCAGCATGAAGGGGACATCGAGCGTCATGAATCCCGTCTCTTCCATCAACAGTGGCAACTGCATCTGCAGCTTGCAAGGATGTATTTCGTAGTAGCCCAGAGGGGTATCGGGCAGTACATACCGTTTGATGGTCATCATAGCTTGGCGATAGGTAATGGTCACCGTCTCTACCGCTACGCAGACCTTATACCTTTGCTCCAACCATGCATGATACCTTCGTTCCATCTCGCGCACAGCACGAAGAGCATCTCCATTCTCCTTGTAAGCCTTAGCATCTATCGGTTTAGGCTTGGGCGCCTCCATGCCGCGAATGGATATTCTCTCTACCTCCATCTTGAAGGTCTGTACATCGGCTTCCTCGCTTTCCAATGCTTGGCGCAGGGCCGATTCTGAAAAGGAGAACTGCCCTTCATGCCACTCGGCCATCGGATTGGCAGCTGTAAAATGGGTACTCAAGAATGACTCTTGATTAGCGAAGTTCCATGCATAATCTGCAGGACGCAACACGGTTTCTCTGATCTCTTCCAGAGAGCAATGCTTGGCTATAAAACTCTTATACCTCGCATCCCAATTCTCTCTTAGTTTGGCCTCTTTTTGTTGCCAATATGTTCTAAAATCTGGCATAATACTTGGTTGGTGTTATAGCTTTGCGTCTATTCGTGCGGCAAGTTCGTTCATTTTTTCGCACAGTGTGGGCATCTGCTTCAGGTAACCTACAAGTGCGTG
>JAZONP010000204.1:0-13272 GCA_045654565.1 Bacteroidaceae bacterium | reverse complement strand
CCACCTCTTCCCATTCCGAACAGAGAAGTTAAGCCCGACCGCGCCGATGGTACTGCGTTTGTGGGAGAGTAGGTAGCCGCCGTTTTCAGGAGAGAGGAGTTATCCATAAGGATGACTCCTCTCTTTGTTTTTTTGTATATCTATGCGTCTCTTGCCACGTATTTTCTGTTCTTTTTTTGATTATCTCCTCTTTTCTCCCTCTATGTCAGCGCTTGTAACGTCGTATTGACGTCGTTATCTGTGTGAAAACTCATTATTTCATACACTAACACTGCCTTTTCATACAGTAAAGCACAAAATTCTTGTTTGTATGAGCATTTTTAATGAACTTTGCACTTGAAAGAGGCGAAGATAGGCAGCACTCAATGAGGAAATGCCAATTAATTATTTTCGCGTTCGTTTGCTTTGTCTCTGCATTTGAAAAGTAATAACTATGACAAACTGGCTCTTCTACATCATTGCACTCGTCTTTTATGCCTGCTGTGGATTTATTGAATTATTGGCAAAGTGGTTAGGGTGGACCTACACGGAGGCTTGCGTGTACATCAATCTGTATTTGCAGTGTGGAGTACTCATGTTATCTGCTCTCTCTGTTGTTTTTGTAGCGGCAAGGATGCTGTTTCAGGAGGCAACGAGGCGTAGATGGGTGGTGTTGGTTCTGTCCGTGCTCTACAATGTGCCTTTCGTGTGGCTGGGTGCATTCTTATACAATAGATACGGTAGAATGAGCTGTGATGCAGCCTTTACGCTCTGCAAGGATGACCTCCTGGCATTGGGGTCACACCTTAATATCCCCGACACCTTGCCTTACTACACGGAAGGGTGGACCGAGTATTATATCGTCAACCTCATCCTCTTCGTCGTGCTCTACCTGTTGGTGTTGTTTATGAATTGGGGTGCGAAGAGGTTGATAAAGAAGTATGCATAGATATAACAACGGATGATGAGACGCCTCATCGTGTATCGCGACTATAGGAGGAGGCGAATGTACGATAGGTCGCAGATGATCGGTCTGTCAATGTGGTCAGATGCGACTATAAGATTAATTGATATTTAACGTTGGAATGATGAAACGATTGTTTGATATTTTATTTTCGGTCATTGCATTGGTCGTGTTTTCTATACCTATGCTGATAATCTGTATGTTCATAAGGTTCAAGGAAAAGCACCCCATAGTATTCAGACAAGAGCGTATAGGATTGGGAAAGAAACCCTTTGAGATACTCAAGTTTCAAACGATGGTGGACGAGGTCCCCACTGCCACGGGACGGATATTACGTCGCACAGGACTGGATGAGATATTGCAATTTGTCAATGTGCTCAAGGGTGATATGAGTATCGTAGGTCCCCGTGCCTTGACGATGGCCGACATCAAGAGATTGGGATGGGATGATGAGCATCATTCACGTCGATGGAGCATCAAACCGGGAATATCCGGCTTTGCACAGATCTATGGCGGCCAACATCGGAAGTTGTCATGGTTTTGGGATTGCAAGTATGCAGAGAACAGCAATGTGTTGATTGATTTCGGTATTCTATGCATATCATTTGCAATGAATGTGTTGGGAAAGCGTAGGGTGAGAAGATGGGTTTTCCGCAAGTCGCAATTAAATTGACAGGAGGCGGCATATGTATATAAAGCTGATACAACCACTGATGCATCGCAGACCGATGGATACTGACATTAAGAATAGGATGTCTCCTCCGTTGGGGCTGTATACAATAGCAAACATGTTTCGTGACAAGCATCGTGTTTCGGTGGAGAATGAGAATGTGGGTAAGGTTAATTTTGACGATAGCCCTGATGTTGTGGGTATCTCTGTCAATGTTGATTCATTGCCACGTGCGATGGAGTTGGCAGCCATATTTCGCGGACAAGGGATTCCTGTCGTGGCAGGAGGCATATTGATTACCACAGCAAGGGAGTTCATCCCCGAAGATGCTTTTGACACGCTCTGCATTGGTGCGGCTGAAGACACCTGGCCTCAGATTGTTCGCGATATTGAGGAAGGTAATCTCAAGAGTGTATATAGGTCCTCTCGGCACTTTGCGGGAGATGAGATTGTCTCTCCGGCTTATGATATGATAAGGAAGGCCGATTATCTCTACTGCAATATTATTCATACCAGTCGGGGATGTCCGTTTCGTTGTGACTTCTGCTACAACAGCTCTGCTGAGAGAAGATATATGAACCGTCGCATCGAAGACGTGCTGAAAGAGATTGATGAGGCGCGTTGTAAACACATCATGTTCATTGACGACAATTTCATCGGTAACTTGCGTTGGACACGACAATTATTGGCGGAATTGAGAGCACGCTCTGTCAAGTGGAATGCAGCAGTGTCGATTAACGTAGTCCATATTCCAGGTCTGCTCGACGAGATGAAGGAGAGTGGTTGTCAAGGATTGTTTATCGGATTTGAGAGTATCAATCCTGGTTCGGTGACCAATGTGCATAAAGTGCAGAATCATGTGAAAGATTATGAATATGCGGTAGCGGAGATACATAAGCGGGGCATCATGATAAATGCAAGCTTCGTATTTGGATTGGATAGCGACACCACATCGACCTTTGCTGAGACCGTGAAGTGGATCGTAAAGAATAAGATCGAGACCGTCACATCCCACATCCTGACCCCCTATCCAGGCACAGCCACTTACGACCAGATGTCGCGAGAGGGTCGAATACTTACGACGGATTTAGGACTCTACGACACTGCTCACGTGGTGATGCAGCCCAAGAACATGTCGCCGCAGGAGCTGTACGAAGGCTACCTATGGGTCTACGAGGAGGTCTATAGCTACAAGAACATCTTGCGTCGCATGCCACGAGATATCAGACAAGTACCAGCTTACTTGATGTTCAATCTTTTCTATCGGAAATGGGGAAAGTTTACCGATTGGCTATGTCGTAAGGTGACGTACGAACGCATTGGATACTGGGGTGAGAAGTTGTCGAAGTATATATAAAGCAATAATATAGATGTTGTCCAAAACGTCTCGTGTCATTTCGAGCAAAGCGAGACAACCTTTAGGTCGCCGGCCAAAGGGAAAGGCAATCTCGCAGAGTGCCCTGGTGAGAAGGGACTCCTCGGGAAAACTAAGAGTTAACATCGATTAGATTTTTAGTGTTGTTGGATAACTGATATATTATCTACTGAAAAAAACGCAAAAAAAAACGATATTGATCATGAAAAAAGCATCGAAGATTTATCTGTGGGCATGGGCAGTGTTTGGCGTTGCGGCCATCGTGGCCGTGGTGGTTGCTATGGTGATACCCTCTCATCACGACCTGGCACGTGACCCCTATGCCATAGAGCGAATAGTGAAGGTAGACCTCCCCGAGATTGTAGAGGTGGGGTCGGAGGACAACCTGGACCGCGGTGCATCACGTTGGGATGTGTATACGCATCGTGTCCAATTCGGTGAAGCCTTGTCCGAGGAGAGCATCAAGAAGTTGGATCGACTCTGTCGCACCGATAGCCTGCATTGGCAGAAGAACCACGAGGAAGGATATTACCGATATACAGCAGAGGGTGGGGTAGACGAACTCTATGCCATCGATTGTGAGATACACCGTGACCATGCCTACATGGACTATACGGTGGACGAGTCGGAGGGAATCCTCCTTTTCGTGGCCATCTACCTCTGTGTCCATCTGATGCTTCTCTGGGGAGTGGTGCTTTTGGTGATTGCCGTTGTGAAACGAATTGTGAAGAACAGACAACGACAATGAGACGAATCCTACTGACATTGGCCCTCCTCTGTGTAGGCCTTACTATGGCCTATTCACAGATAAGCAAGCATGTGACGCGCTACGACCTGCCCGAGGGAGAGCTGCGCTGGACCACCGTACGCCCCAAGGATGCCACAAGATGTGCATTCCTGCCGCCTTCACGACCGAGGATGGCAAGGTAGCGGGTGCCTACCGACTCAATGGCAAGACCCACCAGAAGGAGACGTACAAGATGAAGGTATCGCTCAAGGGCAACATCTTCTACATTAGCCCTCGGTGGATGAGCGACAATGGCTTCCAGCAACTCACCTTGGTGTACAACTCGCGAGCCATGAGGTTCAAGAGCCAAGACAAATCCATGCGTCGTGCCCTGTGTAAGGATGCCAAGGGAGCCTTCATCCTCGAGTCCAACTACCCGATGACGCTCACCCGCTTTGCCCTCGAGTGTAGCAAGCGATGCACCGATGCCACCTACCTTGACATGGGCGAGTATGGCTACGGCTACATCAAGCAGGGCCCCGTCACCGTCCCCCTGTTTGCCCCAGCCATCTTCACCCAACACAAGCAGACGAATTGGATATATATAGAATGAAAAAACACAAAAGGAATCATGAAGAAAACCGTTATCATCGTATTGGGGACGATATTGTTGATTTTAGGCATTCGCGCTATCATACCCTCAAAAGACATTGATATTCGGGCATTGCACCAATATTGTAAGAACAATGGTTTCGACACAGACCACTGCATCCTAGTCGATTTCTCTCGGCCTTCGGGTGTGAACAGGTTCTATATCTACAGCTTCCGTGAAGACAAGATCATCCACAGGAGCCTATGTGCCAACGGGCATGGGAAGGAGTGGAACATCTTCTGCCGGAAGTTCAGCAACGAACCGGGAAGTAACTACTCCAGTTTAGGCAAGTATCGGGTCGGGAAGATTCGCCAGATGTATAGCCGGCCATACTGGCCAGGTTTCGTACTCTATGGATTGGAGAAGACAAACTCCAACGCCTTGGACCGTGGTATCCTTATCCATAAGGGAAATCCTCCTTTCCAACTATTTCCACTCCCTGCTATTCCCATGAGCAGAGGCTGCTTTGCTGTCTCTCAACGGATGATGAAGCAGCTCGAAGAGGTGCAGCGAGCATCCAGCAAACCACTCTTGCTATATGCCTATAAATAGATTTTTACATCCACTTAAATTAGAATGTTATTATGAAAAGCGAAATCAAAAAGAATCTTTGGTGGATTATCACCTCCGTTGTTTTATTTATTCCAATTGCGATCGCAATTCACCACCTACCATATGGTTTAGGTGATAAACTGTCGTTTGGTGTCGTAACATTTGCGTTGTTATTTCTCATTTGGGCAATAATAGGGCTCGTTGCTGACAAAATCAAAAAAATCGTGTGGAAAGTCTTGTGGATAATATTAGGCACACTATTATATATCATAGCTTGGCTTTGCGCCATCTTCGCCATAGTGATGTCTTATCCCCTCTCTGAAGAAGATATAGAAGATCGTAAAGAAGCCTTCCGAGATATGGTATATCGTGAATTCGATGAGAACGACTACTTGGATAAAGTGGTTGGAGTTCAATTGCCACAGTATAAGATTGTAGATTCAGAATGTAAATATGTATCTTTCCCCCCAGCAGAGACTGAATATAATGTGAAATTAAAAATATATGTCTCCGAAGGTATATCTGAATCTGTGTGGAATGAGATTTATGAATTAGCCTCAAAAGAGGCTTCAAATCCGCATTCTGAATCCGATGTGATAAACAAATGGAAGATTGATGAGGATAATCCCAATATAATATATTACACATCAGAAGATAATATGAATGTCGGGTGTACTGTTACTTTCAAACATTCATGCGATACAGTATATGTGACTCGTTATAAATGGTGATCGATTGCGTTTGCAATTAGAATCCGCTAACAAAATCAAATTATTATGAAGAAAATTCTTTTTGGCGTAACAATTTTGGCCATATTGCTTATACTGCCATTTCGTTCCATGATTGTGGAGGCTGTGACAGCAAGCACAGAGACTATTGAAGATGTTCGTGAGGGCGATGTGATCTTTCAGACTTCTCAGTCGCAACAATCACCTTTGATAAAAATCGGTACGCGGTCGACGATTACCCATTGTGGGATAATCGTCATGAGGAATGGACAACCCTATGTGCTTGAGACGTTGAGGACTCTCGTGCTCACCCCATTGGATAAGTTCGTTGCTCGTGGCAAGGGTGGTAAGTATTGGTTGAAACGCCCAGATAAGGATGACATAAGAATTAAATACGCAAACTATTTAGGAAAACCATACGACTTGGAATTCAAGTTTGACAATGGTAAGTTCTATTGCTCGGAGCTGATATACGACATCTACAAGCATCAGTTGGATATCGAACTCTGCAAGCCAAAGAGAGTAGGGGACTATTTGATACTTGGATCAGGTAGGCTGCCTAAGATAAAGCAGGCGATGCAGACGCGAGGAATTACAACCGAACAATATGCGGTTGCACCTGTAGATGTGTTTTATTCGAAGCATTTAAAACAAGTGAAGTGAGTATGAAAGTTTGATTTACAAGATAATATACAATCTAAGGCGATGAAACAAAGCAACCACAAAGGCCTCAAGGGTACCTCTCTGAAAGATATCTTTTCTATGGCATCGGTAGCCACTTCTGTTACTGGAAGCCTCTTCTTTGGCAATGACAAGAATGTCACGGCCAATCCTGACCATATTGATTGGGAGGCAGAGCGAGACGATATTCTTGAACGAGCCAATTGGCTATGTAAGAAGATTATCACCGACCCGGAGACACTGATGAATGAGGCACCATCGATGATTGGTCGCGAGTATCAGGGCGAGTGGTCCATCTATTGCTGCTCTATGCTCACGCATGCCCTGGCAAACATTGCATACCTTTATCCCGACAAGAAGGATAAATGTCCTGCGCTGATCGCTCGTATGATTGATATCGTCAACACGCCCACGATACGAGAATATGACACGATGCAATGGAAGGAGGATGCGATGGAGACCCTCGATGGTCCCAAGCATCACATGACCTATCTTAGCATTTTGGCTTGGATGGTAACGAATTATAAGATGGCGGGTGGTGATGAGAGGTTCGATGCGATGTTGCACAAGTTATGTGAGGCCTTAAATCGCCGCATGTTGGAGAGCAAGTACGACCTAAATCTGCTCTCATTCCCCCATAAACCTATCTGGTTGCCCGATATGTTGGTTACCATTGTGGCTTTGCGCAACTATGGCCGCCTTTATGGAGGGAAGTATGACGATACTATCAATCGTTGGCTTACCAATGCAAAGACGATGTGGATACACAAGGAGACTGGACTCTTGGCTGGCCAGCTTCCCGGTCAAAGCAGACGAGTAAGAGGAATGGTGATGCGCGGATCTCACACTGCCCTCAATTGCTCTTACCTCTCGTTGGTCGATGAGGACTTTGCTCGTGACCAATATCAAAAGATGTGTAAGCACATGCGCAAGGACGACACGTTTATGGGAAAAAAGATCTGTGGTGTGAAGGAGTACTTGCGCAAGTCTCCCGACTTCAAGATGATGCCAGGCGATGCAGGCCTCGTGGTCAAGGGTATTAGTGCCGGGGGTACTGCCTTCGCATTCGGTGCGGCCACCTACTTTGGCGATTGGGAATTCCGTTACCGGATGCTCTGTACGGCAGAGATTGCAGGAGGAACCAAGAAGAAGAAAGGCATGCGCCACTATAAGATTGCCGATATGTTTCTCGTAGGTGAAGCCACGGCATTGGCTATGCGAACTAACATTCGACGATAAAAACAGCATATTCCAAAATAAGCCAACCTGCCATCGGTAAGTTGGCTTATTTATTGCTCAGATTGTACCGTTATTTCCTATTAGTTTTATTCTTGCGTAAAAAATACACTATCGCGTTTGGTATATTGAAATCTTCTCTCTATCTTTGCGGTGTAATAATTACGCAAGAACGTTGTTTTATTAAATTATTGAGCCGTATGAATTATAAGTTGACTGAAAACAAGAAGTTTTTCAATGGAGAAACTTTGTATCAAATCGAGTGTGTGGAAGATTGCAAGTATGCCAAGAAGGGCGACCTAGGCGGATACATCGCTTCGTATGATAATTTGGCCGATGGAGGTTGGGTTCACTTTGATTCATGCGTTTGCGATACCTCTGTTGTGAAAGGATATGTTAGTGGAGGCTTTGTTGCCAAGAATTCGGTTGTTGAAGGCGTAGTGAGGGGCGTTGTGATGAAGTCGTTTGTGGATGCCGATTCGGAATTGGATTATGCCGTTCTTGTTGATTCGCAAATTGTGAACACACGTTACAAAGCCGAAATGCATAAGATGGTGTCAACCGTAGTGCTTATAATGCGATCAATTATTGAGAACTCAGAGCTGAAGGGTAATATGACGATTTCGGATAGTAAAGTTCAAAATAGCCTTGTCAATTGGAATAATTTGAATTATGAATGGCTTGTTGATAATCTGTATATGATAGATTATGTGGATGAAGATACTGCTGAAGTGAAGCAGGTGAGATCTACAGATATACTATATGATGAAGAGGACGAAGAGCTAAGAGTAGAATGGGAAGAGGGAGTTGAGGCGTTGTTGAATGAAAAGGAGATAAAAACGGAGGATGAAGTGGGAGATTTCCTATTCAATGAGAACAATAAGGGTCGGTTTACCGAGGAGGAGGAGATGCTGCGCAAGATTGCCGAGGTGGACGACATGGCCGACTACTATAAGGGGCTGTTTGGAGAAGTCGTGTATGAGGCACTTATGGAAATGGTAGAGACTAAGGACGAGACAGGTTTTTTTAGCAGTAGATATGCATATGATCATTGTAAAGAATAAGAAATGCTCCGTGGCAAACATCAGGAAGGAGCACCCTGATGCGGTAATCATTGATGTGACGAGTAAGGCAGCAGACGACTTCGTTCGTCTCAGTCCCTTTTATCCTGTAGGTGGTATACCTGTTCCTGGCAAAGAGGGGGTGACCTCGATGTCGGTCGAAGGCATTTGGCAAGGGTTGAAGATGTTCGATGGAGAGGGTACGGACTCAAGTTGTTTCAGAAACAAGACGATGAAGGGGCTGAAACGCACCTGTCGCACCCATGGACCGTGTTTGGGACACTCCTATAATGGTCAGCTCCTGGGATATATCGAAGCGAGAAAGCTCATCTATGTCCCGAGCTATAAGTGGATGCTCGAGAACAGATGTGCCGACTTGGTTAAGAAAATCAAGGTGATAAGCCAGGCGAAACCGGTAGTATTGCTCGACTATGACACGAACGAAGACATTGAGAATCCAGGTAAGCCACTATCCCATGCTTCATTGATTAAGAACTATATATTAGGAAATATCTGATGGAAAAATGAATTTCAATTCGCATGCCATGAAGGTGAAAATCAATGTTATCAAGTTTGAAATCATTAGTGGGAAGAAGGTTGGAAAGGCTTTTTCATTCCCCATGGACGCCAAGAAAATGGCCAAGCATAAAACTGAAGCGACAGTAAAGAAAAAGGTAGAAGAATACATAGCTAAAAGCGGCGTCTTCAGAAAGGATGAATTAAAAGATCTTCAATACGATTTGAAAGATTTCCTGATTGAGTGGAAGAAGCAGAAACTTATAGTAGAGGCTGAACAATTAAAGAATCTGGAAGTTTCGAAAGATGCTAGCGACTGGTATGTTAATCCTAATCAAAAATCTGCCATTTCTTTGGATATGAGGATTCTATGTGGAGCGATAGCTGGTGATGTTATAGGCTCAATATACGAATGGAGTGCGATAAAAAGTACTGATTTTCGTTTGTTCTCACCAAACTCCCAATTTACAGACGATACAATCATGACTGTAGCTAATGCAGACTGGCTGCTCACGGGTGATAACTTGCTTGATGTCATGAAAAAATACGGGAATCATTACCCCGGTGCTGGTTGGGGAGGATTGTTCGTTGGTTGGTTAAGAGATGATAATCCCAAACCATACCATAGTTTTGGAAATGGGTCAGCTATGCGTGTAAGTCCTATTGGTTGGGCTTTCGATACGATGGAAGAAACATTGGATGCGGCCAAGCAAAGTGCCGAGATAACTCACAATCATCCTGAAGGTATCAAAGGAGCACAGGCAGTAGCAGCTTGTATTTTCTTGGCTCGCACAGGAAAGAGCAAAAAGGAAATAAAGGAATACATAGAACACACATTCGGATATAATCTCAGTCGCACTTGTGATGAGATACGACCTACCTATAAATTTGACGAGAGTTGTCAAGGTTCTGTACCTGAATCAATCATAGCTTTCTTGGATAGTACTGACTTTGAAAGTGCTGTCCGTTTGGCAATATCATTGGGTGGTGATGCCGACACAATGGGAGCCATAACAGGTAGTATTGCAGAAGCTTACTACGGTGATGTACCTGAATATATAAGAAAAGAAGTGTTGAAGAGATTACCCAACAAGTTTATAAGGGTAATGCAAAACTTCTATCATAAGTATGTTGAAAACTAAAATAAGAACTTGTCATTATGGAAGAGAATATGTATTGCTACAAATACCCTCATCCTGCCGTGACGATGGATTGCGTGATCTTCGGCTTTGATGGGGAGAGGTTACAGGTGTTACTCGTTGAGCGTGGTATCGAGCCCTACAAGGGGAGGTGGGCGTTCCCAGGCGGATTCCTCAAGATGGACGAGACGGCCGAGGAGGGTGCACTGCGTGAGTTGAGAGAAGAGACGGGGCTGGAGCGTGCCTACATACAGCAGTTTCACACCTTCAGTGACCCTCACCGCGACCCACGCGAACGAGTGATCACCATCGCCTACTATGCCTTGGTGAAGATACAGGAGGTGCACGGGGGCGATGATGCAGCCTCGGCACGCTGGTTTCCACTGAGTGAGATTCCTTCATTGGCTTTCGACCACGACTATATCCTCCGTATGGCTACGCAACGATTGCGCGAGGAGATACACTTCCAACCCGTCGGGTTTGAGCTCCTTCCCGAGAAGTTTACGCTCAAGGAACTGCAAGCACTCTATGAGGCTATACTGGGGATAAGCTTCGACCGCAGAAACTTTGCCAAGAAAATGCTGCACCTCGAGATTCTGACCGAGCTGGACGAAACCATCTGGCCCACTCCCAAGCGTGAAGCCAAACTGTACCGTTTCAATCCCGACAAATATGAGGAACTGAAGCAAAAAGGATTTAGATTGGAATTTTAATACACGATATATATGGCATACAATTACAAAGATATCAACTATGAGGTGATGTCAGACACCGCACAACGCTGCTCCACCCATGCCGAACTGATGGATGCAATAGCGTACTCTGTAGCTAATCAATATATGGTGGCCGAGGAGGAGTGTCTTGACAGGATGACGACGGATGTGAGCCGTACGAGATACATCGTGTCGGGGAAGCGTAGCTTCGAGGCAGCTAAAGACTACAAGGGTAAGAAGGTTGCCGTACTCAACTATGCCAACAATCTCTCGATAGGCGGAGCGCCCTACTTTGCGGGTGCTCAGGAGGAGTCGCTCTGCCGATGCTCTACGCTGCTTCCGTGCCTTCGGGCGATGAAGGAACCCTTCTATCAGAAGCATCATGACCTCTATATGTCCCGAAAGATGGACTTTATGGGTAGTGATGACCTTATCTATACTCCTGATGTGGTGGTGTTCAAGACGGATGAGCGTACCGAGCCTGTCTATCCACAGATGATGCCGCACGAGGAGTGGTTCAAAGTGAATGTGATTACTTGTGCTGCCCCTCAGATGCAAATCGCAAAAAAACTCCCTGAAAACTATGAGAGCGTGATTCGTAGACGTATAAGGAAGATACTCGATGTGGCTGCAAAGGAGGGGAACGAGGTACTTATTCTCGGTGCATGGGGATGCGGAGCTTTCAAGAATCCTGTTGAGGTCATAGCACGGGTGTTTGTAGAGCTCTTGAAGGAGTACGGCTTCGAGACGGTCGAGTTTGCACTGGCTACGCGACATGATGTGCAGAGTTCGGCTTTTGCCCGTGCCTTGCGTGAGATCGGAAATAAGTAAGAATCTAATATTAGGAACATATGTTAATCAAGGTTACAGCGATTAAGTTTGAGACCATTGGTGGCAAGAAGGTAGGACGAGCATTTGACTTCAAGCTTGACCCCAAGAAGATGGCGGTGCATAAGACCGAGGCTACTGTGAAGAAAAAGATCGATGAGTATGTTGTTAAAAGCGGTGTCTTCAAAAAGGAGGAACTGAAAGATGTCCGCTACGACATGGCAGAGTTCTTGCAGGAGTGGAAGAAGCAGAAGGCTGTGGTAGAGGCTGAGTTGTTGAAGGAGTTGGATGCCTCCACCAATAATCCTCAGAGTAGGGTTACACCAGAGCGCATCTCTCGACTTGCAGGAAACGAGGTGTTCGTGTTTGGTTCTAATGCCCGAGGCTTGCATTATGGTGGTGCAGCCAGAGTAGCGGTAGACCATTTTGGTGCTGTCATGGGACAAGGACATGGTCTGCAGGGTAAGAGCTATGCGATAAATTCGATGAGCGGTATCCCCGACATGGAGGAGGATGTAAGGACGTTCTGCGAGTTTGCCAGACAGAATCCACAGATGCATTTCTTGGTCACACCTATCGGCTGTGGCATTGCAGGCTATAGCCCGCGAGAGATTGCCCCGTTGTTCCAAGCGTGCAAGGAGTTGGACAATGTCTCTCTGCCCCAATCCTTCTGGGATGTCATCGGTACGGTACAAACCCGATCATTCGATCTCGACCGTTTCGTCGAGGCGCAAGCACACTCCTACGATATAGCACTGAGCGAGATTAAGAACGGTCAAAAGCGGAGCCATTGGATATGGTACATCTTCCCTCAACGCAAGGGGCTGGGACATAGCAACAACTCTAAGTTCTACGGCCTTGATGGTATAGAGGAGGCTGCTGCCTATCTGGCACATCCCGTATTGGGTGCTCGATTAAGAGAGATTAGCGAAGCGCTCTTGACGCATAGGGGGAAACGAGATATCGATGTCATCATGGGAAGCCATATCGATGTGGTGAAACTTCAGAGCTGCATGAACCTATTCAATAAGGTGTCTCCCAATGATATCTTCAAGCAAGTGCTTGAGGCATTCTTCTGATAACTGTCACCTTAATAAATACCATTTCTCGTAAGCAAATCTCACTTAAAAATAAAGGCAATAATATAGATGTTTACCCAGAAGTCTCTGTCATCCCGAGCTTAGAGAGGGATCTCGCGCTGGGACTTAGCATGAGAGGTTTGCGAGATCCTTGCTTTTCCCCTACGGGCCAGCGACCTAAAGGTTCACTTCGTTGACTTCAGCCCCTACGGGCGTCGACCTAAAGGTTCAGGATGACAACCGACGCCAAACCGAGAGCAAAGATAAGCTTGCTTAATCTCTGCTGAGGTGCGAACCGACGAACGAGCGAGGGTAGAAGCAAAGTTCACTTTGATTATTCCGAGTAAGGAGGAGGAAACGAAAGTCGTAAGG
>JAZONP010000203.1:0-34957 GCA_045654565.1 Bacteroidaceae bacterium | reverse complement strand
GGCGGAGGGAGTTCCAAACGAAGTGCGGAGTAATATTTTTCTTATTTGTTTTCTCTACGCGCTATGCTTGTAACGCCCCCGCCCTGTGGGCACCCCCTCTATAAACAGAGGGGGAGTTTGCAAAGCGCTCACAATTAACATAGTAAGAATATCGCTTATATCGAACTCA
This sequence comes from Bacteroidaceae bacterium, assembly GCA_045654565.1. GTDB lineage: Bacteria > Bacteroidota > Bacteroidia > Bacteroidales > Bacteroidaceae > UBA1189. Next base: position 34,788 of record JAZONP010000203.1, on the reverse strand, counting down.
CGTTAACTAAAAACTTTACACATTCCTGCAAATGTTTACATATCCCTACTGAAGTTTACATTCAGTATGAAAACTCTCTCCGCACGTGGCGTATCTCTCGGATCAGCGAGTTAGCGCTATCGCACCTGCGGCACAGATTTTTCGCACCTGAGCCACTCTCTCGCCGGACGTGCGAAAAAATCCCGTCACACCACTGATAAATGTAGGAGATAATATAGCAGTTTACCCAAAGGATCTTGTCGTCCTGAACCACGTTCAGCACGACACTAACGCGGAAATACATAGATTGGCTAAACATCTATATTATTGCATAAAAACATGTTTTGCAACATAAAAATAGCAAAACAGAGCAAAATAAAGTGTAATTACTACATTTTTTGCCTACCTTTGCCCCAAATTGGCTGGAGAGCCATACAAGAAAGAGACAAAAAATAAAACACATATCGATATGAAAAGACGTATTTTATTAGCATGCGTCGCACTTAGTGCGATGCTTAGTGCCATGGCACAGCGTAGCTACACATTCAATGCGGCAGCGCTGAATGTGGATGGATTGCCTAACCAAGAAATCAGCGCAGTTGTAACGACTGTTAATCTTAATCCTGATGGAAAGAACGAAGCTGGTGCCACCGACTTTTGTAACTATCTTGCCAACTCCAACTGGGACATTGTAGGTCTCTCGGAGGACTTCAATTTCCACAATTACGTTGCAGCTGCCCCTGCCAGTTCCTATTACAACTTTGGTAAACACTCTGGCAGCATTACCACTAATATCACCCAAGCTTTTACCAGAGCCAAAATCGATGGTTTGGGCATTGCAGTAACCAAACGCTTTACGTTCACAGGAGACACCAACACTGGGCTACAAGTGCAATGGAGCACAGAATATGGAGGTAGCGGCTTAACCAATATCGGTGACAATGGCGCCGACAATATGATTACCAAAGGCTTCCGTATGTACACCGTCACCATCGCTACAGGTGTAGCTGTGGATGTATATGTACTCCATATGGATGCCCACACTGCAGATAGTGATGATGACTACAACAGCAATGGCAAGGACAAAAACATCGTAGCTCGCGAGGCACAGCTCAAGCAGCTTGCAGACTATATCATAGCCAATCACAACAATCGCCCTGTCATTATCATTGGTGACACCAACTGTCGCTACACTCGTGAGCAGTTGAAGGCGGGCTTTATCGATTACATCAACGCCGACTCTCGCCTCACCATCAACGACCCCTGGGTAGATTTGATGTGGGGTGGAGCATACCCCGAATATGGCACCGGTTCTTTGATGACAGGCGACTACGGACAAAAGGGCGAGGTGGTAGATAAGGTATTCTATATCAACACCAATAAAAGTAACTTGACCCTAAAGGCCAACACCTATTTGTGGGATAAGAGTGTCGAGGTCAGCGACCACAAGCCTGTAGTTGTAAACTTCACCTTGACCGATCCCAATGGAACTCCACTTACCGACGCTGAAAAGGAAAACAACTGGACCCTCGACGAAAGCGAAGCGGGCAACCAAAAGCCCAAATGGGAAGGAGAGAAAGTAGTGAGTGGAACTGCCTATTACTTGATGAACGTAGGTACGGGTGAATACATCAAGTGGGGCGGAGCCTACTACACAGAAGCTGTAGGAGGCTATGGTGGTACCCCAATTACTCCCATCACATCGGACGGCGGCAACACTTGGGTGCTGAAGACATCAAGAAACCACGTGGGTGATGGAGACTACACCTACCTTGACCAAACAGGTACCTGGTACTTAGAGCCCGTAAACGGCACTTCATACCAGTACCGCATCAGAAGCACTAGAAATCTCTACTTGACGGCCAATATCACCGAGACTCATAAACCCATCAAGAGCGAAGCAGGCAATGCCAACGACGACAAGCAGAAGTGGATATTTCTCACCGATGATCGTATCCGCACCGAAATGAAAAAGGCAACAGGTGAATATCCATTCAACTTCACCGCACTGCTCAAGTCGGCCGACTTTGACGTGATTGAGTATGAAGATGGGTGGACTGCTAAATGGACAGGTTTCAATCAGTCAAGTGGTCCCTTTATGGGCGCTGGCACTGGCTGGGGAGAAGATCCCAATGCATATTCAACTTATGCTTACACCACTGCGACGACAAGTGGAGCAGCGACAATGAGTCAAAATCTTGGAACGTTGCCCAATGGTACCTATCAAATCACTTTTGAGGGATTCTATCGCGCTAAGTACAAAAAAAATTGGTACAGCAGTGAGACAGAAGAGACCGTTTCTGCTGCGGTCAAATTTGGTTCTGCTGGTAGTGTTTCTGTAAAACAGAATAAGAATACAGACATAAATTCCGATGCACATAGCCTTTTCAAAAATGATTCTTATGCAACCTCTGGCGAGATTAAGATGAACTCAAGCGGAAGTGTAACCTTATCAGTGGAGATGCCCAAAACCACAGGATCTTCTCGTACCCAAGGATGGATTTGCGTAGACAACTTCCATTTGATGTATTACGGTACAGGACAGGCAGTTGTTGATCCCTATAAGGAATTCAAGGATATCGTTTGCGCCAAGGTAAACGAGACCTATCCTAAGGTGATGGCACTCAATGCTGCAGGTCAGGCCGTATACGATATCTCCGTCGTAATCGACCGCTACAACAACAACCAAATCACCACTGGCGCCATTGCAAAGGCCATGTGCGACTACGTTGACCACGCCTATGCCAATGCCCTTGCAGCACACAACGCATACAACGTGCAGCAAGCGATAGACCAAATGCAGCAGAATGGAGGCGATCTCACGGGAGCTATTGTTAACCCCAGCTTCGAGACGAGTGATCTCTCTGGTTGGACTGCAGAAGGTGGTGGTTGGGATGTAAATGTATATCCGAACTCCAATGAAACCTTCCAGGCGACAGGCTGTGACGGTGCCTATATGTTCAACTCATACGGTGGTGACGATGGCCATACGGCTTATGTGAAGCAGACCATCAAGGGTGTTCCCAACGGATTGTATGAGCTAAAGGTTAAGGTCACCTCGTTTGCCGATCGCTATGTATACATCACTGGTAATGGATACCATAGCAAGGTGGCAACCACTCAGGGTAAGGGTGTGTTCCATGAGGCTACCCTCTACTTCCTCGTAGAGGACGGAACAGCCACCATCGGTGCTGTCGGTGGCAACAAGGGTGGTGGCTCTGAGTTCATCCACTACTGGCCCTTCCAGGGTTGCTTCTTCAAGGCCGATAACTTCCGTCTCAAGTACATCTGCGACGTGCCTCATGGTCGTCTCAAATTGGCACTTGACGAAGCCAATGCTGCCGTATTGGATGCATACGGCAAGGCAGCCCTCGACCTCAGCAGCTATCAGAATGCATTTACCAACAAGTCTCTCACCGGCGATGGTAAAGCTGAAGTAACAGAAATCTACAATGAGCTGCAGGCTGCAGCCAAGGCTCAGCGCACCAAGAATGCTGATATGACATGGGCTATCACCAACCCCAACTTCGAGACAGGTGACTATACCGGATGGACTTGTGAAACTGGTGGTGACACCCAAGCAGCATCACAGGAGAACGGCACCTATACCGTAGCAGGTGCTGACGGCCGCTTCTTGTTCAATACATGGGACAACGGCACCGCCAAGTCAGTAACCCAAACGGTATCGGGCCTCACCAACGGTACCTACAAACTCACCGCTATGGTAGCTACAGATGCAGAAAAGAGTGTCACACTCACAGGTAACAGCACTTCGACTACTATCGTTGCCTCAACAAATGGTAACAGTTCGGGTGTATTCCCTGAGGTGGAGTGTAAGGTAACGAACGGAACATTAGCCATCACCGTAGCAGGAGTGGACGATGTATGGTACAAGTGCGACGACTTCCACCTCACCCTGCTGAGTCCTTCCGAGTTGATATTGAACGAGACGGATAAGGTGGTACCCACCATCAAGGACGAGACCTACAAGAAGGTAACGGTCAACCGTACCATCAAAGCCAATACATGGAGCACCTTCGTAGTGCCTTTCGACATTCCCGCAAGCATGCTCGGCGGTTGGGAGGTCAAAGAACTTACAAAAACAGAGGTGAAGGACAATGACGATATCACCTTGGTATTTGGTGATGCGAAGGATGGCATCAAGGCGGGTGTACCCTACATGGTGCGTAACCAAAAGGATCCTCTCACCCAGCTCAGCATGGAAAACGTGGAGGTGAACACCACCACTATGAATAGCACCACAAAGGACAATGTGACATTCGTTGGCACATACAAGAATGGCTATGTCCCCCAAGGAGCCTTCTTCATCAGCAGCAACACCTTCTATCAGGCTGAGGACAACACCAATACCCTCAAGGCATTCCGTGCATACTTCACCGTTGCTGCAGGGGCCAAAGTTCGCGCACTCAGCTTCCGCATTGAAGGCGAAGGCACTACAGCAATTGACGAAGTGGGCAATGAAGCTACCGTAGTAGGCATCTACACCCTCGGAGGTGTACGCATCAACGAGATGCAGCAGGGTGTAAACATCCTCCAGATGAGCGATGGTAGCGTAGTCAAAGTGATGATTAAGTAATGGTAAAAAGATGAACGATTAACGATGAACGAAATGAAACAGACATATATTAAACCCGAGATGGAGGTTATGGAGATAGAGACAGAGACAATGATGCTTAGTCTCTCGGCAGAAGGTTCGTTGGATGGCACAGGATCTGGCGGTTATGGCTCTGGCATGGAAGCCGACGTCAACAAACGCCGTGGTAAATGGGGCAACCTCTGGGAGGATAGCAGATGGTGATGTACCACTGACAATCACACTACTCAAAGAACGAAATGAATGGACAATTCCTTGCATCGTAACAGGTGCAAGGAATTGCTTGTTTTAAGGAACTGCTAAAACGAAGAAATGTAACATACAGAATACAAAACAGATATATCAATGAGACAAAAGTGGGAATTTGCAATACAAATGGCCCGAAATACTGAAATATTGAGAATGAAGTTTCCTTTGTAAATCGGAAAGTTTCCTTAACTTTGTAGCGAAAAGTATCGGGTAAAGAATAAAATAACAAAGATATGAAGAAGTTTGTTTGTTGCATCTGTCTACTGTTGGCCGCATTTGGCACTACTGCTATGGCGCAAGATGATGTGCTCTACAACATCTTGAAGGTCGAGGGTATGGTACCCACGATTAATGGCACCAGCATCTATTACATCAAGAACGTAGGTACAGGACTCCACGTCAGCTATGGCGCCGAGTATGGTAAGCACTGCAAAGAGTCCAGAGCAGCCCACCCCTTCGTATTGGCACAGAACAGCGATGGCACAGTAGCCCTCGGCAGCCTGGCAGGATACCTGGAGAGCGAAAGCCTCTGGATGGACTGGGCGCAAGCCGACTCAAAGTGGACCTTGCAGCCCGTGGGCGGCGAGTACGTCAACCAGTACTACATCGTAAGCAACAATGGCCTTGCCCTCACCTCGGTAGGTAATAGCGCCGGCTTGCTCCGACTGAAGGAATTGGAGTATAAGGCCAGCCAGCGATGGATCTTCCTCACCGAAGAGGAAATCCGCACCAACAGAATGCCCAACGCCACACCCGAGAAGCCCTTCGACGTGACTCCCTTCATCAAGGGTGCAGCATTCGACTTGGCCGATGGCGAAGCGGTCGGAGGTAACGCCGAGCGCCCCTACGAGCCTGAAGCACTCAAAGGCCTTAAGCCCTACTTGAGCAACTATTGGAAAGGCCAAGAGATCATAACAAACGGTTACTGGCCTGCAGACGGCGAAGAATGGGATCCAAACCTCTATAACTATTGTGGTGAAATCAACGCAGAACAAAATGCCTATACCTTGACTTACCAAGTGACCTTGCCTGCAGGTACCTACTCGTACTCGTTCGAAGGATTCTACGAATATGTCAAGCGCGAGCAAGTTAAGCTCTTCGGCGCAGTTCTCTACGAAAACATCAACACTTACAACCAGACCATGAGCGCAACGGTCAAAGTGGCTGATGACACCCCTTACCAACTGAAAAGATACGGCAAAACATCTGTATTTGAGAACAAACGAGAGGCAGCCATCGTACTAAGAGACAATGATAGGGATTATTACCACCGCAGCACCTTCACGCTCGACAGACAGCAAACCGTAAGCATCGTCATTTCAAAAGGTGCAACGACATCGGGAAGTGGACTTACCACCTATCCTAACAAAATCTTCCTCGACAACTTCACCTTGCTCTACTTCGGCCCCCAGACCAACCTTACCGAGGAGGAGATAGATGATGATGCCCTGTTTGACAGCTACCTCGATGCGAACATCGATGAATTCATCGAGTCACTCCCCGAGGAGGATCAGGAGGCTGCAAGAGAGGCTGTAGATAACCTCATCGACAGAGATAACATCAACAGCATAGAGGACTACTACGATGCCCTCAAGGAACTGGAGGAAGCAGTCACCAAAGTTGAACAGAATTTGAAGGAGGAGGCATTGGGTGGTATCACCACAGACGAGAATGGCAATATCGTTGACGAGAATGGTAACATCGTTGACGGTGGTAGCGCCGACCTCAGCAGCGCCATCAAAAACCGCAGTTTCGAAAAGAGCACCTTGACAGGATGGTCTATTGACAAGAACTCAACGGATACTGGCGTAAGACATAAGGACAGCTACACAACTACCGGTATCAATGGCAACTACCTGTTCAACACCCGTTCAGAAGGCGTGCACCTGGCTCAAACAATTACAGGCCTGCCTAACGGAGTGTACAAGATGACCGTATCGTTGGCCTCGGATGCAGGCAACACCGTTGTCCTTATCGGTAACGACAGCCAGCGTGAGGTGACACTGACCAAGGGAGGGGGAACCTTCGAGGACTTCTCGGTCAAGTTCAAAGTAACCAACGGAACTGCCACCATCGGTGTAGTAGGTGGAGGAAGCGGACGCCACTGGTACAAGACCGACAACTTCCGTCTCACACTCCTCAACGACCATCTGGTGTTGGACGAGAACGACACGGATGCGATGTTAGAAAAGTTGCGCACTGCCGACTATTGGTATGCCAACGTGACCCTCAAGCGTCCTATCAAGAACACCAATTGGAGCACCTTCGTAGTGCCCTTCGACATCCCCGCATCATGGCTTAGCGAATGGGAAGTGAAGGAGTTGGCTGCTACTGAGATGGACGAAGATGGCAACATCACCCTCGAGTTTGCCGATGCTACAGACGGCATCAAAGCAGGAGTGCCCTATATGGTACGCAACCTGGGTATCACAGCACAGAATCCCTTCACCGGATTCACATTGCAGGACATCAACATCAGCACCACGCTAAAGGATGTAGAGACTGACCACATCGCTTTCCGTGGAGTATGGACAAAGGGCTATGTGCCTATTGGCAGCTATTTCATCAGCGGAAACAAGTTCTACCGCGCAGTTAACCCGACCAACCGCGATAATATCAAGGGCTTCCGTGCATACCTGGAGCCAAAGGACCAGAACAAGGCTCGCAGCCTCGGCTACCGCTTCGTTGCAGAAGAGGAGGAGGGCGCAACGGAAATTGACAATTCACAATTGACAAGTGACAATGAAGCTACCGTGGTAGCCATCTACACGCTCGATGGTGTACGCATCGATGAGATGCAGCAAGGCGTCAACATTCTGCAGATGAGCGATGGAAGTGTGGTTAAAGTTGTAATTAAGTAAGAGAGAGAAATAAAACGAAGTAAAAAAAAGACGTATTTTAATAACCCTGATTAGAAAAATAACAAACATATTGCTATGAAGAAGAAGTATATTGCCCCTGTGATGGAAGTTGTAGAGATAGAAGTAACTACTATGATTGCTGGCTCCATGAATGCTGGCGAGACACTCCCCGGCACTGGGTGGGGCGGAGATAGTGAAGGCGGTAAAGAGTCTGATGGCAACAGACACCGTGGCGAGTGGGGTAACCTCTGGAAATAACATTCACAGACAAGAGACTAAAGACATATTGAGTCTTGGTCTTCCGTATTAGGCCTAATACGGAAGGCTTTCTTTTAAGGGCTATGTAAAAAGGGAAGCCAAATACCTGGGCTTTTTTCCAGGCAACATGGCCGTTGACAATAGACAGATTAGATTGGATAACAAAACGACAAACACAATGAAGAAGATTTATTCATTTCTCGTGATGCTCTTGATGGGGGCATACTCAGTCACAGCACAAACCGATAATTTGCTGAATATTGCGGGCTTAGAACCCACAACAGACGGAGTAGCGACCTACTACCTTAAGAACGTAGGAACCGGTCTCCACATGAGTTATGGAGCAATGTATGGTACTCAATGTATCGAAACCCAAGCAGCCCACCCCATCATCATAGAAGACAATGGAGATGGCACATTTGCCATTGCAAGCTTTGGAGGTTACCTGAATAGTGAAAATCTATACATGGACCAACCCAAAGAAACGTCCAGATGGAGATTAACGAAGGTTGAAGGCTATACCAATCAATACTATCTCTATGGTGCTGGCGACCGCGTACTCTCTTCAGTGGGAAACATTGCTGGCATACTAACGCTAAAGGACCTCGATGGCAGAGCATCACAACGATGGGTATTCATTAATGGTGATGATATCCGCGCCAACAAGATGCCCAATGCTTCAGCCACATGTCCCTACGACGTGACAGTATCCATTAAGGGTGCTGCCTTTGACTATGTAGACTCTTGGGATGCTAATGTAAATACACCTGCAAGTTTAAATTCTGCAAATCCCTATAATCAGGCATGGGTGAACTATAACACTTATGCTAAATATGGTGCGCATTGCGGTTATCGTGATACGGCAGAAGGTTACAACTATTGTGGTATCATCAACGGTTCTGCCGATGCCATAACGGTCACTTACAAGATGACCTTGCCTAAGGGTACCTACCACTTCTCGTTCGAGGCTTTCTACAAGTATATGAAGGTGGTGGATAAATATGAGTGGGGAAGTATAAATAGTACAACGACCTCCGATAACGGAACAATGAACGCTACTATAAGCGTTGGAGGCGTGAAGAATTCTTTAAAAAGCTATGGCTCTGACAATAGCATCTACGACAATGGAGAATCCGTAGCAGGAATCTTCAGAGACAACGATAATTACAAACACCATGGGACCTTCTATTTGGCTTCAGAAAAAGAGGTAAGCATCGTAATCTCAAAGCCTGCAACCACAAAGACTTCAGATGGTAAGAATTGGTTAGGTAATGGAAATGTAACCTCCTATCCCAGTCAAATCTATTTTGATGATTTCACCCTACTTTACTACGGAGAAAAGGAAATCGCGCATAGCAACATCGATGAAGCCGCTCAATTCAAGAGCTACCTGAATGCCAATATCGAAGAACTCACCCAGGGATTATGCGATGAGGCCATTGATGTTTTCAACAATACCCTTGGAGTTAATTTGAATAATATCACCACACGACAACAATACTATGATGCATTATCAAGGGTTGATGCAGCACTGGAAGCTGCAAAGAATGCACACATACTCTATAGTGGAGAACTTTACAATCACAGCTTCGAGAGAGGGAATTACATTGGTTGGACACAAGCACTTGCTGTAGGTTCCTGGATGGATACAAACGTCAGAGATGGCGGCGAGGAAGGGAAGGATGGCACATACCGTTTCAACGCATGGGCAGCAATTCCCGTGGTTACTCCTATCACACAAACCATCAAGGGTTTGGAGAATGGATTGTATGAGCTGAGTGCACTGATTGCTTCAGATGCAGGCAACACCGTGTACCTCATTGGTAATGGCTATCATGCCGGCAAGATAGCTGAGGGTGGCAACAAGTTTGTCAAGTCATCGCTCCTCTTCCTCGTAGAGAATGGCACAGCTACCGTAGGCGCTGTAGGTGGCCACCACAATGGACAATATTATTACATCGGAGGATGGTACAAAGTGGACGACTTCCACATGAGACGCATCTGCGATTTAGCTCATGGCCGCCTCAAGCTCGCACTTGACGAGGCAACAGCTGTAAAAAAGACACTCGATGCAGCTGGTCAAGCCGCATTAAACCTCAGCAAGTACGAGACCCAATATAACAACAAGTCGCTTACTGGCGATGGTACCGCAGAGGTAGCTGAAATACATTCATCTCTGCAAACAGCAGCCAAAGCACAAACTACAATTGGCGCAGACATGACTTGGGCTATCACCAACCACAGTTTCGAGACAGGCAATATGAATGGATGGACAGTCGAGCAGACCGGCGATACACAAGTAGCCTCACAAGACCACCCCACCTATTCCACTGTCGGTACCGATGGTCGTTATGTATTCAACACATGGAATGCAGGAAATGGTAACCCCATCAGCCAAACCGTGACAGGTATACCCAATGGAACATACAAGGTGACAGCTATGGTAGCCTCAACTGAAGGACAGCAAATCAAACTCATCGCCAATGATGCAGAGACAATCATCGATGCAGCTGTCGCCAACGTAGTTGTCGGCGAAAAGATTGGCGTATACCCAGAAGTAACCTGCATAGTAACCAACAATGAGTTGACAATCACCGTCGAAGGCGTGAACAACATATGGTACAAAGCCGATGACTTCCACCTCACCTACTTGGCACCCACAAGTCTCGTATTGTCAGATACCGAGGCCGTGCCCACTATCGTAGACACCAGATACTATAACGTAACCGTTAACCGCACCATCAACGTGAACAAAGGAGAAGAGGTATCAAATTGGTCTACCTTCGTAGTACCCTTCGACATGGAAATTCCTAAGGGCTGGGAGGTGAAGGAATTGATAAGTAGCACTTGTGATGGAGATAACATCTCACTTTTCTTCGATAATGCTTCAATCATAGAAGCCGGAGTACCTTATATGGTGCGTGTAAACGAAACGACAACCCAAATCAAGGTACAGGATGTGATCGTCAATACAACATTAAAGAATGTAGAGACAGATCATGTAAGCTTCATCGGTACCTATACTCAAGGCAACATCCCCACAGGCTCATACTTCATCAGTGGGAACAAGTTCTACCGCTCCGTGAATACAGCGAATCCCGATAAGGTTAAAGGATTCCGCGCCTATTTCACTTCGAAGATCACTGCCAAGAGCATCAGTTACCGTTTCGCAGCAAAAGATGAGGACGCAACTGAAATGGATGATTCACTGACAAGTGACAATGAAGCCACCGTGGTAGCCATCTACACCCTCAACGGCATGCGCCTCAACGACATGCAGCAAGGAGTAAACATCCTGCAGATGAGCGATGGCACCATAGTCAAAGTATTCATCAAGTAATGAACAACAAACACAGATTAGTATACTGACCGTAATGGACGCAAGATTTTGCGTCCATTATTTGTTTATTAACACTCCTTTACATATCTTTGTTGCGATAATATTCTATTTATACTATGATGAAACGCTTAAACCTTCTCATCGCGACGATCCTAATCGGATTATGCGCCAAAGCACAAAATTCAGCCACATCCAGCAGTTCCATGACAACAAGTCCATGGGCAGTAAGTGTACCCTACAACATTGCCGACGAAGGCACAAAGTATGAATTTAAGTTCGGTATGGGTGGCTGGAGTTGGGACTTCTTTGCCCTTCAGCAACGCAACCACTGCGGAAGGGAGAACCTTGACATCGCTCGCGTGGGATTTAATGGGCGTTTCGACAAGGCTTACGACGCACTCACCGCAGAGCAGAAAGCCACTATGGATACCGAACTCCGAAATATCGTGCAGACGGGTGTGAAGTCCATCTTCCTCCTATGCGGCATAGGCAACTTGGGCGACCAATTAGGCGACCTTACCAGCGCTCCGGTATGGAACGAGACAACACGCACCAACTATGTGGACGACATCGTACGCGCCGTGGAGTATGTCGAGGGCAAGGGCTACAAGGTGTTTGCCGTGGCTCCTTTCAACGAACCAGACTTCGAGAAGACCTATACGGGTACTGCCACCAACTTCAATGCAGTAGCAGCCATCATGCAGACAAGACCCCAACTGGCAGGTAGGGTATTCGGTCCCAGCACGCTCAACAGCTCTGAGGCTCCCAAATGGTACGCTACGGTAAAGAATAACGTCAACTATGCCAACACACACCAGCTGGCAGGTGGTAAGTTCTCCGACTATACAGGATTCTGGACTCAAGCCTATAAGGATGGCAAATACCCCGTTGCCGACGAGATGCACAACGTGATGGAGGCGATGGTATGTATCAACTATGGCGGTGTAGCCGGTACCTGGTGGGGATGGGAAGGCATCACCCGTGGTGAATACATCCGCATGATCAAGGGAGGTACACAGCTGGCCTATAAGGAGCGCCCCAATGAGTGGATGACCGCCTCGGTAAACAAATACACCGGCGAGAACGGACGTGTAGAGGCCTTTATCGGCACCTCGGAGCGTCAGGCCGTGGCCTCGGCATTTACCTTCATTTCTAGGGACCGATTGGCTTACTATGATGGCCATGGCCCCGCCTATGACCATACAGAAGAGGTCCCGGGCGACCCCACAGGTGCCTATCAGAAGGGACAGACCAACGCAGAGCGACTCATCCAGATACATACGGGTGAGGATGTACCCATAGAGCCCATCAACGGACAGTACAAGATTGTCAACAAAGCTACAGGCAAGGTGCTCTCGCTTAATGGAGGTAAGGCCGTGCGTGGCAATGTATACCAGTGGGCCGATGGTGGACAGGCTAACCAAACGTGGGATGTATACCCCATCGACAAGTATATGAAGAATGCCGACGGTGCAAACATCGTAGCTGACTATAGCTACGTGGTCATCCGCAATGCCAATACCTCGAACGTACCCCTCTACCTTGACGCACAGCAGTGGGCCATGGATAGCGGAGCAAATGTAACGGTACAGTCTGACGGAGATGCTCTGAGCACTAATCCCAATGTATGGCAGCGCTGGTACTTGCGCTATATGGGTGACGGTTACTATCAGATCATCAACCACTTCACAGGATTGTACGTTGGCATCAGTGGAAGCAGTACTGCCAACGGGGCCAATGTCGTAGAACTGAACAATAACGGAAGCGACAACCTGTTGTGGAAGTTTATCCCTGCTGACAGCAAGGTAGAGACTACCGCACCTCAAGCTCCCGTAGGGCTGGCAACAACTGCACAGTCAGGTAGTGTGAAGCTCACGTGGACAGCCAATGAGGAGAGCGACATCTACGGCTATATGGTATATCGCTACAATGATGGAGCTGATATCTGGGAGTGCATAGGCCGTAAGGTTAAAGGAACCACATTCATCGACAATACCTGCCGCAAGGGCCAACCTCTGCGCTACCGCATCAAAGCACTCGACGTTGCATATAACTTGAGTGAAGCATCAGCTGAGGTGACAGGACAGACTGCTGCCGACAATGCCCGTATCGCTCAATGGACTGGACTCTCAAACAGAGACAGCGGAAGCAATAAGCTACATGCCGTAATGAATGGTGTAACGTTGACCACAGACAATGAGCGCCCAGTCTTCTCCTTTGACGGCAAGGATGACTACATGAAGCTTCCTTATCATATAGGCGATATGGAACAGATGACCTTTGCCGCTTGGGTTAAGAGTAGCAGCACCACGGCTTGGCAGCGTATCTTCGACTTCGGTAACGGCGAGGATGAGTATCTCTTCCTTACCCCAACGAATGGCAGCGTTATGCGATTTGAGATTAAGAAGGATGGCGTAATACAAGGAATCAACACCACTTCAAGACTCGGGACTGGTTCATGGAAGCATGTAGCGGTGACCATTGGCACTGGCGGCGTGAGCATCTATATCAATGGTGAACTCAATGCCTCTAGCGCAGACATCACCCTACGTCCATCAGACGTGGCTCCTACAATGAGCTACCTGGGCCGCTCGCAGTTTGACGCCGATCCCGCCTTCAAGGGTATGATGAGCGACGTACGTCTCTACAACTATGCTCTCACCGCAGAGGAGGTGACGGGTGTAGCCAATGAGTCTGTGCCTAACGAAGGCGTTGACATCACAGCAGAGCGCATCCCGAGCATAGCAGATGATCTGGGCAACTGGACATACACGGGATCGTGGTCTACATGGACGGGCAATACAGAGAATTCAGGCACCCTAACCTCACCCTATGTACGCACCACAGCTGCAGGAGAGAGTTCACTGAGCAAGACACTCACCTACCTACCTGAAGGCCAGTACAAGTTGATGGCAAATGTATATGCCTATTACAACAGCTATTCTGCTAGAAAAAATCAACATCTATTCCTCAATGATCAGACACTGACCATCAACTCTGCCAATAATCGTACTGCCACACTTCGCAGCATCATTGGTAGCGTAGCTGCTGACGGCAAGATGGAGTTTGGACTCAAGGCCACCGCTTCAGTTAGCGCCACTAACATCGCCATGGACAATGTGAAGCTGATATTCCAAGGAACGAAGGCTGAATACATCGAAGGCATCAACAACATGTCCAACCATTTGTTTGACGAGGCAGTAGCTCTCGTGGATAAACCCATGAATGCTACCGCAAAAGCAACACTCCGAGCAGTAGTAGATGCCATGAACACAGCTAAAGACACCTATATCAGCCACATCGAGAGCGGCGCAACCTCTCCGGCAGATGTAGAAGCGTGGATAAGTGCCTTAGAGGCTATCCCTGCGGCAGTGAGCAGCGCTAAAGTTTCCGCTGAAGCCTACGAGCCTTTGGCTGCACAAATCGCCGTGTCACACGCTAAAGCCGCAACCTATCCGCAAGAAAATGGAAATGAAACATTTGCCGAAGAATTGGGAGATGTAGAGAGCAAGCTTGCAGCAGGGGAATATGACGACAACGACATTGCCACCATCGTACTCGAGGTCAAGGGAATAACTAATCGCTATCTAATGGCCGATGCCGTAGCAAATGGCAGCAGAAAGAGCCCCATTGATGTGACTGACAGGGTAGTTGAACAAGCATCATTTGAAAACAATGCTTACACTCCATGGACTGTATCTACCGCTCCGGCATCGATAACCTATAACATAGCAGAGTTCTCCAATACGACCTTTGATATGTATCAGGTACTTTATGGCATGCCCGCTGGTGTATATCAACTGCAAGCGCAAGCTTACTATCGCTATGGAAGCTCGTCGGCCCACTACTCAGCATACAACAACGGAAGCATAAAGCGCAATGCCAAACTCTACATCGCTCATGGTGCAACGGAGATGCAGACCGCCGATGTGATGGCCATCTCTGATGACCCATCAGAGATACATCAAATGGGACAGTGGTCGACCAAACTCTATGATGGCCATCCCGTACCCGAAGACATGGTGGCAGCCTGCGAAGCCATGGATACACTGCATAAATATATGCCTAAGGATGAATACAACAAAGTAGAAATAAACACCATCGAGATAGGCGACCTTACCATTGGTATCAAGAAAGAGACTAAGCGATCTAACGACTGGACTGTTATCGGAGGCTTCAACCTTTACTACCTTGGCGACGGACAAGAGGCAGAAGAAGATGTGGCCGTAGAAGAAACAACCTCCAACGAAGCCATCGTAGTAGCCATCTACAACGCAAACGGAATACGTATCACCACCATGCAAAAAGGCATTAACCTCCTCCGCATGAGCGATGGCACAACGGTCAAGGTAGTAGTGAGATAAGCTAACCTATACTTATAGGATCAGCCCCATCCGAGTAGTCAGATGGGGCTGAATTATGTTCCGAAAGGGAGGGAATAGAGGCAAAATCTACAAGCAAAGAAAAGAGAGAAGCATTAATACTTCTCTCTTCCTGTCGTGGGCCATCTAGGGCTTGAACCTAGGACCTCCAGATTATGAGTCTGTTGCTCTAACCAACTGAGCTAAAAGCCCGACACAATACCGACTAGTGCAGTGATTGATGGCGCAAAGGTAAGGGGATTGTTTGATATTTACAAGTGTTTTATGGAAAAACATTTAATTTATCTGTTTTTTTACCGTATTTTTGTAGTCATAATCAATAGGACTCTAAATGATTAAAAATATCATATTTGACTGGGGAGGGGTGCTCATACACCTCAACAAAGCTCGTTGCACGGAGGCATTCAGCCAACTTGGAGCGACGGTAAGCGACGAACTTACCAATCCCTTCGGACAGCGGACCGACCTAATGGACTTCGAGCGAGGCTTGATGTCAGTGGACGAGTTTCACGACACGGTACGCCGCCTATATGGGACACAACTGACCGACAAACAGATTGACTTCGCGTGGAACGCCCTACTTGATGGCATCCCTACGTATAAACTCGACACGCTACTCGAGCTGAAGCAGCGCTATCACCTATTTCTCTTGAGCAACACCAATGCAGTACACTGGGAAGAAGGACGCAAGCAGTTTAACTACAAGGGATATAGGGTTGCGGATTTCTTCGACCAAATATTCCTCTCTCACGAGATACACGAACTAAAGCCTTCGGCCGAGGCCTTCCTTAAAGTTACACTATTGGCAGGAATCAAACCCGAGGAGACGCTATTCGTAGATGACCTTCAGACGAGCTGCGACGCTGCTGAAGCTTTGGGATTTCACACCTATTGCCCCGTGACAAATACGGACTGGCGCTTGGATTTGAAAATTGAGAATTAAAAATTGAAAGTCCCCCAAGACATGCGCAGTTCTGTATTTAATCCTCAATTGAACGTTGCCACCATCGGAGCATTTGATGGGGTACACCGGGGGCATCAGTGCTTGCTGAAGCAAGTGCGTCGTATTGCAAATGAACGCAATTTAGGAGCTATTGCTATTACTTTTAGAACATCGCCAAGGAAGGTGCTGGGCATGGCCGATGCACCACAACTAAGCACTATAAAGGAACGTTCATCCCTACTCTATCAAGCAGGGATGAATGGTGTAGAGCTGCTCGACTTTACCCCACAAATGGCCGCAATGACAGCCTACGACTTCATGCAGAGGATCTTAAAGAAACAACTACATGTAACGGTGTTGGTCGTTGGCTACGACCACCGCTTTGGGCGTGGGCGTAGCGAGGGATTCGACGACTATGTACGCTTTGGGCAGGAGATCGGCATCGAGGTAGTACGTGGCGAGGCATGCATCGAGGATGGAGAGCCCGTGAGTTCGACCCGTATACGCCACCTATTGGAAGAAGGAGAGGTGGATGAGGCGGCACAGCTGCTGGGCTACCGCTATACCCTGCGCGGCAAGGTGGTGGACGGCTACCGAGAAGGACGAAAGATGGGCTTCCCCACGGCAAACATAAGAATTGACAACGGACAACAGACTACAGACGAGGAGGTTGATTGCAAATTGATTCCTGCTGATGGAGTGTATGCGGTTTATGTCAACGTGGTTGACAACGATAACGAAGACGAAAACGAAAACGGTCAAAGCTCAAAGCTCGGGGCTCGGGGCTCAGGTCTCAAGGGTATGCTCAACATCGGCTATCGCCCCACGTTGAACAATGGGCAGGAGCGGAGCATCGAAGTGCACATCCTCGACTTCGAAGGCGACCTTTACGGCAAGAATATCACGGTGGAATTCGCCCACCGACTTCGCGAGGAACGCAGGTTTGTCAATACAGAAGAACTTACAGTACAACTGTTACGGGATGAGGAAAAGGTGAGAGAGTTGCTGGCTACTGAGGAATAATTGAAAGAACAGTTTACGCAAGTCAAGAAAAAAGTGTACTTTTGCACGACAATCAAAAGACATAAAGAACTATACAACATGGAGAAAGAGAATTTCTTACAGAGATACGGAGCCTATGCAGTGGCATTAATACTTTTCGTGGTTTTGGCATACTTCTATTGCGCTCCAGCCCTGGAGGGTAAGGTTATCCAATCAGGTGATAGCACAAGTGCGACAGCAGCAGTACACGAATCTACGGAATACATTAAAAATACGGGTGACAATACGTTTTGGACTGGCTCGATGTTTTCCGGTATGCCCAACTACCAGATTGGTGGCGGACGTTACGAAGCCAACGAGTGGCTCAAACCTTTCCGAAAGGTAATGCTCAAAGGTCACTATAGCGCACCATGGATATTCATCATCTTCTTTGTGTGTTTCTACGCTTTGATGCGTGCATTCAGCATCAACAAGTGGTTGAGCATCGTGGGGGCGTTGGCTACGGGATTCTCATCGTACTTCTTCATCATCGTGCAGGCAGGACACAACTCTAAGACATCGTCCATAGCACTCATTTCGGTGGTAGTCGGGGGCTTCTACCTCATCTTCCGTAAGCGGTATGGCTTGGGTGTGGTGCTGACCATGCTGTTCACAGCCATCGGCTTCGGCAACCATCCGCAGATGTCATACTACCTATTCATGATGATAGGCTTGTTCTTTTTTGCGGAACTGTATACCCACATCAAAGAAAAACGATACAAGGATCTCGCTATCGGCTCATTGCTCTTCTTCGGTTCGCTGGGTATCGGCTTGGGGACGGGTAGCTCGACCATCTTCGTGAATAAGGAATATGCCGAGCAGACCATGCGTGGTGGTCACTCTGACTTGGTGAAGATCAGTGATGCCGAGAACAAGACCAAGGGCCTTGATCTCGACTATGCGACGCAGTGGAGCTATGGTATCGACGAGTCGCTGTCGTTTATCATCCCCGGTGTCATGGGTGGCGCATCAAGCTACGATGTGGGTACCGATTCAGAGCTTTTCAAATCATTGGTAAAACAGGGAGTACCTCGCCAATCAGCAGCGCAGTTCTGTGCCAACGTGCCGCTCTACTGGGGTGACCAGCCCTTCACGGCGGGTAACGTATATATGGGTGCCATCGTGTGCTTCCTCTTCGTGTTGGGACTGCTCATCGTGAAGGGTCCCTACAAGTGGGCGATACTGACAGCTACGCTATTCTCGGCACTCCTGGCCTTGGGACACAACTTCATGTGGCTCACGGAACTCTTCTTCAACTACTTCCCCATGTACAATAAGTTCCGCGCTGTATCATCTATCCTCATCGTTGCCGAGGTGGCCATGCCACTGCTTGGATTTCTGGCGGTAAAGGAGCTGATGGATGGCACCTTAGCGCGTGAGAAGGCTGTCAAGAGCATCTATATCGCAACTGGGGTGACTGCAGGACTATGTCTTGTCATAGCCCTCTTCGGTGGTGCGATGTTTGACTTCGTGGCACCTATCGATGGCAGTATCGCCAGACAGTTGCCCGACTTTGCCTACCAAGGCATACTGGCCGAGCGTGAGGCATTGATGAAGAGCGATGCATGGCGCTCGTTCCTCTTCATCGTGCTGGCGGCTGCTACGCTGTGGGTGTTTGCTCAGGGCAAGCTCAAGTGGGGCTATATGGTGGCTATCTTGGGCGTATTGGTTGTTGCCGACATGTGGCCGGTGAACAAGCGTTACCTCAACGACAGTCATTTTGTGACGAAGAAAAGCAACAAGGCGGCATTCCAGATGCAACCCCATGAAAAGCTGATATTGCAGGATGAGGACCCGCACTTCCGCGTGATGAACCTCACCACAAGTACCTTCAACGATGCTCGTACGTCGTACTACCTAAAATCAATCGGTGGCTATAGTGCCGCCAAGCTGCGTCGTTATCAGGACCTGATTGATGAGCATATCTCAAAGATGAATATGAACGTCATCGGCATGCTCAACGCGAAGTATTTCATCGTGGCAGACAAGAAGAGCGGTCAGGCCCAGGTGCAACTCAACCCCTATGCCATGGGTAACGCATGGTTTGTGGATACGCTATTCGTGGCAGAGAATGCCAATGAGGAGAGCGATGCACTCAACTACATAGACCTGCACACTACGGCTGTGCTGGACAAGGAGTTTGCCGGCTACGTGGAGGATTTCACTCCCGAACGAGATTCTATGGCAACCGTGCACCTCACCAAGTATACCCCGCGCTATCTTGACTACGAGTATTCGACAAGCAAGCCTGGCACCATCGTGTTCTCTGAGATCTACTATCCCTATGGGTGGAAAGCTACGATTGATGGACAGCCTGCAGACATCTATCGTGTAAACTACATGCTACGTGCCATCAACGTTCCTGCTGGTGAGCACAAGATACATATGGAGTTTGCCCCCGACAGCATGAAGAAAGGCAATGCCATCGCGATGGCTTGCGTCATCATCATGTATGCCACCATCCTGCTTATCATAGGTCTCGGTGCGTATCGCATCCTGCGCGAGCGTAAAACGAAATAACTGGCATAAACTTCGACTATGAAGAAACAGCGCATCGTCACGCTCGACCTCATTCGCTTGGTTGGCATAATGCTTGTCATTATGCAACATGCATGGACAGGGCTGCGGCTTGATGAACCCTCTGTAGGCACTGGACGATTCTTCTACCATGCCCTGGTGGTAATTGGGGTACCACTGTTCTTCATGCTCTCAGGAGCCCTGCTACTAGGTGAACCCACACAGCCAGTGCCCGACTTCCTCCGCAAACGGTTCAAGCGCTTGCTCCTCCCCTTCCTCCTGTGGGGAACAGTCGTATATGCCCTGTCGGTCATCATGCATAAATACCCCGATATCTCTACATTCACGGCAGCGGTGCGCAACTATATCCCCTACATGCTTTCCGACAAGGTGAATGCCTCCTATTGGTATATCTTCGTACTGATAGGACTTTATCTGTTGACACCTTTCATGCAGCGAGCTTTGGCTACTCCTCAGGGAAAACAGCTTACGCAATACGGGCTATTACTTTGGTTGGTCTGGATATTGCTGCGAGTCTACTACCCACAGTTCGGTTCCATGCGCTACTACAGCGGTTCAGCCTTTATGTATATGGGATTCTTCCTGTGTGGCCATTATTGTGTAAAATACTTGCCGAAAGGTCGTGTCAACAAATGGACTGGGGTTCTCGGATTCGCTGTGGCATATGCACTCAATGTATGGGGACTGCTAGCAGGATTTAGCACCTCCCTCGTCCACACCCTAGCTGTTGTCAGTCTATTCCTTCTATTACAGTCATGCTCGGTGCCACGCAAAGCTGAAGGTTTCGTCATCTCATCAGGACTCTACACCTATACCATCTATTTTGTGCACGTATTGGTAGTAGCAGTGCTTTGCTCTGTCAACTTATGGGATTGGTGCCCTCTATGGCTACGCCCGATAGTCATCGCCCAACTCGCTTTTGCGATCAGCTACCTTATAGCCTATGTTTTTGATCACATCCGATTCGTATCAAACGCTTGGGTGGGTATTTGACTACTAAGCCCATCGCTTTATCAGACGGTCAATCTTCCATAGGAAGCCTTTGCGGCGGTGCTTCCAAAAATATTTCACGTAGAGGCGCTCGGCAATGCCTCGCAGACTGTTGCGATAGGCCTTGGCATGCTGCCTCACACGCTTCACATAGCGACGTCCCCAATAGACGCGGTTGTAGCGCATCGCCTGCTCGAGGGGTTGGTCCATGATATGACATAGGAAGGATGATAGTTGCTCCATCTTGGCCTCTATGCTATCTCGCTCGGGGTACTTCAAAGCTGGGGTCGCCAGCATACGGGCATAACATTCGGGATCGGCATCGATGCGCTTGATGACCTCCAGCACCTCATCCCATGAGGCATAGTTCAGGCAGTTGATGAAAGCCTCCTCGTTAAAGGTGTCGACTACAGTGGGATCGCCCCAGTAGATAGGTACAGTTTGTGCAGCAAACGATTGCACCAGCTTCTCGGTGCAGTAGCCGAGATAGCTACTGTTCTCGAAGGAGAAACTGAACTTATGCTCTAGCTCGAAAGCGAGCTTGTCTGCCACAGGCACTCCGATATTGTTGCGATAGCGACCGCCTGATGAAACCTGCTTATAGGAAGAAAGCTGGTCAAAGAATTGTTCGCGTACCGCAGAAGCTCTATCATTGGAATAGACAAAGCTGCAGAATCCCGTCTTCTCAGGTGCAGGTTTGATGTGCTTCTCCTGCATCAGACGAAACGACTCCTGATAGCGGTTGAGATAACAGATGGGCAAACGCATATAGCGGTCACCCAATGTCATATGCTCAAAACCGAGGGCATAATCATAGAGATTGAAGTCAGGACATTGGTTTTCGCCCGTATAGAATATCTTCACGCAGTCATAGCAGAGGTGCTCCTCGCCGAAGACCGAGCAGAAGATGTAGTCGGGTGTGTCGGACAACTCAACGTCGTAATGCTGGCAGAGGAGTTGGTAGAAGATGTTCTTCTCGGGTACGAAGTCGTCCCAGAAGTCTACAAACTTGATGCGGATATGTTTTTTCATAATTTCATCTTTGTTTTGCGGATATACCATGGGAGTACCTTGAAGGAGATGCGCATGCAATGGGTGATGAGTACGTGCAACAGACGCAGTTTGTAATCGGAATGGTAGTAGGGATTCCTCTGATAGTAGGGTACGTAGCAAAGCAAGTGGTCGTAGTAGAGCTTGCGCACGACAAGTTGATCAGGCTCAGCCTCATTGTATATGTGAGTGAGTATACTGAGCAAATAGCCTTTCTTGATATAGATGTAATCCAGTTCGTCCTTGTTAGCTTCATAGAGTCCTTGACTGCGAGCAAACTGTATGAGTAGGTCAAAGGACTTGATTTTTTCGGCGTAGCGTTTGGGATTGCGCACCTCGGAAAGCGACTCCTCATGGATCAAATACTGATATAATGGCATATCTACACAGGCTATGCGCTGTGTGGCCAACAATGAGCAGGTAAGGAAATAGCTATCCTCAGCACTGCGTGTATCGGGAAAGTCAATACCGTACTCACCAAGCAGTGAACGACGATAGAGGAAGGATACAAATAGCGTTGTATAGTGAGTGAGAAAATAGCGTCGCTTCTCCCCATCAAAAGTACCGCTCTCGATAACCGGATTATTCATCGCTATCACCTCACCAGGTTTCACCAATTGGGCTTGGCAATAGGCCAAATCGGCAGAATGCTTTTTTGCAGCAGTATAGAGTAGCTCACAAAAGTTGGGGGACACCACATCATCACTATCGACAAACCCTATATACTCGCCTTGCGCAGCCCTTATCCCGACATTGCGTGCAGCTCCAGGCCCCATATTACTTGGTGTGGATAGAAAACGAATGTGCTTACTTGTTGGATGAGCCTCAACATATGCTCGGGCAAGCTGTATGCTATTGTCGCTACCATGGTCATCTACAAGCAGCAGTTCGATATCGTCTATTGTTTGCGCAATGAGTGAGGCCAAGCAAGCCTCTATATAAGAGGCTGCATTGTATACTGGGATGATAAGAGAAACACAGGACATGGGAGAATCTACTTTTGAAGGAACTTATCCAGTTTTTCTGTTATGGTTGACCAACGAAACTGTTTTGCATGTTGCAGAATTTCAGGGAATGATTCTTCCAACAAATTAGGATTATCAATTAGGTGATTTATCTGTTCGGCTAGTTCTTCTGCCGTTTCAACGATTCTTCCTATTTTCTGATTTGGAATAAAATCAATCGCGGTAACAATGGGAGTTGAAATGAAATAATCCCCATATGATTGAGCTTCAACACAAACAATGCCAAAACTTTCGTAACGTGACGTAAGGCAAAATATTTTAGCACGATTATATAGTCGCGAAAGCTCTTTCTTATCATAGATAGGCCCAGTAAAAACAACCCTATTCTGCAAATGAGTTTCGGCATAAAACTCCGTTATCTTTTCTCTAAATTCCTCTGTGCATGGACCAACTACATATAATTTCCAATCATCTCGCCAATCCACCTGTTTGCATGCTGCAAGCAACATCTCGGAATTCTTCTGATAAGTGCCAATACGACCGACTGTGAGTATTATGTTTTCTTTTTTGTCCAAAGAATCAATTGGCACATGAGACAGATATCTATCGTCTATACCATTAGGGATGTATAGAAGTTTAGAATCATCTAAACCATAGTGTTCTCGTAGGAACTTCTCTCCAATGGTAGATTCTACTGTAATTTTATCTACGACATACTTTAGGTAACATCTATAAACGAACTTTCGGATGAAATTAAAAGGTTGTTTTTGTTCGCGTTCACACTGTATAGGGTCCATATCTAATTTAACATATAGTAACCCTCTGCGACGAACTAATTTATAGAATATCCCATATAGTATAGAATGCTTGATATAGTATGGATTGAATATATCCATTTGCTTCCTATTCTGGTATATAAACTTGAATGTATGCTTATATGCCATTAGTAACGGTGGATATTTCGGTAATTTTCCGTTATCATACAACGTATCAAGTACAAGTTCCGGGACCTCCTTCTGAAAGATATCTTGTGAATCGGGTTTGATGAATGAAATGAAATGTGGCTCATACCCCAACTTACCCATATAATAGGGCACCATTCCTTGATCCTTCAATAGATCAATCCCGTCTTTTGTCTGATAAAGTGTATAAAACTTTTTTCGGTTCATAACAAAAAAGCTCCTATGCTACAAATGTAGTAAAAATATTTGTAACAGCTATATTGTGCAAATAAATATTGTCGCCTATATATACAAGCCAAAAACAAATTTCCTCTGTTCTCTGTCAAGATGACCTCATCACGATATGATTTGTATTTGGGGCTACTCCTATATCATCTCCAAAATATTTATTTAGCAACAGAGATGATACTGATGGAAAAAATATTTATCTTTGTTCCATCTATAAAAATAATATCTTAGTCAGTTATGAAAAGAGCGATGATCGTTGGAGGAAGTAATGGTATCGGGATGGCCATTGCTTTGGAATTGGCAGCAATGTGCGAAGCAGTAACAATCGTAGACAGAGTGCTTCCTAACATTATCTTGCCCAACAACATTGCATTTAAAGAAATCAATTTAATAAATAATCGCTTTGAGTTTTTGCTTGAATACGACGAGATTGACACACTAATCATCACCGCAGGATTTGGTCGCGTAACACGCTTTGAGAATATCACCGACAAAGAGATTGACAATTCTTTTCAAGTGAATGCAGTCGCGCTAACTCACATCCTCCACCACTACTACCCTCGCATGCTACAAAGCAAAGACTTCTATTGTGCGGTCATGGGAAGTATTGCTGGATTGGTTTCTTCTCCATTGTTTGCGCTATACGGAGCCACTAAAGCTGCTGTATGCAGCCTTACTGAGAGTTTGAATATTGAGCTGGAAAAATCAGGCAGCAACAACCGCATATTGAATGTGTCGCCCGGCTCTATCAAGGGAACTCGGTTTAATGGCGGGAACAATGACCTCTCGTTGACCAAGCAGTTGGCTCAGGATATTATCAAACAGATGTGTGCTCGCGCCACCATCTATATCCCTGAATATGAAGAAACATTCAGAGGGGTAATAGACCGCTATCAAACCAATCCCCACCAATATGGCTTGGACAGCTATGAATATAAGATGAACAGCGGTCGTTTCAATGACAAGCCCCAGCTCATCATCGGCTATTTAAGTGGGACATTTGATTTGTTTCACATAGGTCACCTCAACTTATTGCGTAGAGCGAAACAACACTGCGATTACTTGGTCGTTGGAGTACACAAAGATGCATCACATAAAGGGAAAAACGCATTTATCCCCTACGAGGAGCGAGTGGAGATCATACGCAGCATAGGCTATGTAGACAAGGTAATACCATCAGAACCCGAGGACTGTGATATCTATATTAAGGACATCGTCAAGTATGACCGCTTGTTCGTAGGTTCCGACTACAAGGGTACAGAGCGTTTCAATAGGTATGAGGCCTTTTTTGCAGACAAGGATGTGGAGATTATATACTTCCCCTATACCCAAGGAACAAGTAGCACACAACTTCGTGATGCATTGGCTATGATATCCCGCAAAGAAGAGTAATCTTAGTGACCTAATGAATTCAGCATGTCGGAAAGGGTATTCTCTACGACACTCTTCCCGTTGGGCGGCAATAAATATTTATTATAAAAGTTCTGTCGAGCTGAGAGCATCGGATCCTCCTCACCAAGGACATTATGTTCAATAAAGCGAAGGATGTCCTCCCTATTGGAAGCCTTATAATGAAGATTGACAGCCATACGTCCAAACTCAGATAGGGTATCAGTATATTCCTTAAAATCTTGCGACACATACATTGCAGGCTTAAGGCTATAATGGTACTCTATTGAGAATGATCCGCAGTCATGTATGATGGCATCAGAGGTCATAAACAGGTCCTTAAATTCGCCCTCATCCAATTGGCCATTGTCCAGGTCTCTCCATGCTGCATAATATGTATCCGTTCTCTCCTTTCCCCATTCTGGATGAAGGTATAGTTCGGTGAGTAGTGAAGGGTGAGGTTTGAAAGCTATTTGCAGCTTATCCTTGTACTCTCGCGCTATATCCAGCATCAAGTCGGCCATCCAAAGGAAGTTTGAGTGGGTTACGATACTTCGCTCCTTGCTAATCGTAAAATGAGGTGCCCACACGATGCGTTTCACACTATGTGGATGAGGTTTCCATACATCCTTGTGAGATGTATAGAGGAAATTATCCGCATTGGGATACCCTGTCACAGAGACATTGACTCCCTTATTTGATGCTATCGACACCGCCTCTTGATAATGAAGTTCTGTCGAATAGAACAGTTTCCACGCTATATTATGGAAGAAGGTATCATATGACCACGCCCCTGATGCCGACCAGAAAGCATAGGGATAATAGGCCAATAGTTTATCATAGAAGAAGGAACAATCGTGCATCGGTGTAAATGCTCTATCATAAGGTTGGGGATAGAACAAGATATCAGGCCTCAACACCTTCCGTATATTTATAGGCTTCCGACCATCCACATCAAAATCTATATACGGAATACTCAATTGGGTAAAATATTCCCTTAATCTGTCCATATCCTTCCTTTGTTGCTCTTTTGCGTAAGTTATTCGTGGCGATAGCACAATGTACGGACGGAACAGAGGATGGCTCTTCATTGCCTCATATAGCCTTTGATATCTCCACATCGGAAGTGACATCGCAAAGAACACGACTACAATCTCATCCCGTGTCTTGAGTCCCTTTAACAGTTTGGCTTGCTTCTTGGCGAAATAGCCTTTGAAGAGGTGCCGCAAGAAACGGAACCAGAAGAACCAATATATACGATCAACGAATCTCATATTTATTTTCGTTTGAATAGACGACGATAAAACAACTTCACTTTCATTAAGGCACGTGCAGCAGGGTATCCTATGTGTAGCGCAATCCAAACAAACATACGCTCTTGCTTAGACAATGAACAACCAGCAAAAGAATATCCCTTCAAGATATCGTAACGCCGATGAAATTCCTCTGCAGTATAAACGTCCAAAGATATTGCCAAGTATGCGACAGTGAGTAGACGAGAATAGACATATATATTCAATGAATGGTCTGTTATAAAGTCCATTAGAAGTCGCACATAATTTTCACGTTGTTCCAAATGTGCCGGTGTAACAATGCGAGTATATGAATTGCCATTACTATGGCAATCATAATGATACATGGTGTCAGGGCAATATGAGATTCTTATGGGATTTCTCAAAATACGAAGAACGGTAACCATGTCCTCACCCCAATTTAGTCCCGCGATGAAATTGATACCATACGAATGATAGCATCTCCTTCTAATCAGTTTGTTGCAGCATCCTCCATGCAACTTCAAGGATAAGATGTCTGATGTCAGGTTGTATGGGGTACATTGTGATGGGCGCTGTACACTTCGCTTACTATATCCATCATACTCCATCATAAAGTCACATATCACCATATCGGCATCTTCTGCCGTGGCTATGCCATACAGCATCTGCAAGAATGTATTATCGACCCAATCATCTGGGTCAATGTGGACAGTATACTCTCCCCTAGCCCGCTCTATCCCGACATGGCGGGTGGCTCCGACTCCTTGATTGTGCTGATGGAACACTCGGAAGCGATTGTCACATGCGGCATACTCATCGCATATGACACCCGAACGGTCTGTGCTGCCGTCATTGATGAGCAGCACTTCATAGTCGGTAAAGGTCTGAGCCAATAGACTATCGACACAACGCTTCAAATACTTTTCGGCATTGTATACAGCAACTATAATGGATATGGTGGGATCTGTAGGCATCTATTTCAATGACTTCGTATGTATGGTAATCACATTCTTAGCTTCTACCCGAGGTGAGGATGCAACCTTAAACGTTCCCTCTGGAGCCTTTCCACAAGCGATGAATAGTGTTATGGCCTCTGATGCAGGAATATCAAGCAATGAACGAAGTTTCGCATCATCCTCAGGCGAGTCACACCAGTTGAGCGTACAAGCTCCTATCTGCTGATAATGGAGAGCATATAAGAGGTTCATGGCATAGATACCAGAATCTATGTAGCATAGATTCCTCTCATTTATACCATTGTAGCATGAGAGGTCCACTGTCAGCACAAGCAACTTGCTCACCAGATGTCCAAATCCTCGATTGCCATTCTGCAATGCCAACACAGCCTCTATTAAGGGTCTCTCAGCCACGACATGCGCCCTCGATGATTGTCTATTGCATGAGGAGGGAGCGTTCTGCGCTAATTCAATAGCCTTGACAACCTCATCGACAGAGACCTCTGCAGTTGTAGAGAAGTGTCTTAAGCTATGCCGACTTTGAGAGAAAAGCTCAAAAGACGCCTGACAATGCTGATAATACGCTTCGGATGTGTATACGCATTGCTGTGTTGCATCTATTCCGGGCATACAGTTCAACAGATGGTTGATCTGTTCTTGTACGTCCTGCTCTAATGTGTATTGTTCCGCGACATGTACATCTTTATATTCTCGTACGACACCTACTGCCTTACAAAGGATCTCATTATCGTTGCCATACTGACTACTATAGACGATGCATAATCTTATTAAATCCAGTAGATTGTCTTTCCCGAATCCCAATCGCATGTTAGGCATCGTCAATCCCTTCTCTACCACATGTGCACGCAAAGAAATACGACCCAATAGATGTTCTTTGCGTTTTCCGCCCCACAAACCAGAATGGGTGTTATATCGCAGTATGTCATGCTTGAAAAATTGCATGTGCCTACGCTTCACTTTATAGTGACTATGTTTCTCAACCCACTTTTTAGGGAGTATTCGCTTAATTATCTCTTTCATTTGTGATGCGTGTTAGATAGTCTGCTGCTTGCTGACGTAATTCTCTTAATCTCTCTTTTACCTGTACATAGTCGATAGAGTCCAACGCCATAATGTCCTCCTTGCTACGTATGAGCCGTTGCTCTATTCCCAAAGAAGACAATAGAGATTGTACTCTATTGCTTCGATTTCCCATACCTATGGCATAAAACTGCTTTTCGAATATGACAGAGAAGGCTACTCCGTGGAAGGAGGTAGACACCACGTATTCAGCATTTCGTATCAGTGATATAAAATCAAAGGGAGAGGCACTTTTGGTGTATTTTGACAGATTACGATAGCTACCTATAGCTGCATCCATATGAACGATAGGATACCCTGTCTGCAGACTTAATTGCTGCGCCAATCTATCTGCTTCCTCGTCAATCATCATACGGTAATAGAGGATATACTTGCCTTTACTTTCGGGAATCGATGTACAAAGCTTCTCCCAATACTCCTTCTCCAGAAGGAAAGTTGGGTCAATATTTACCTCTATCTTTTTCTCTGTAAGTGGTTGTATGCTATTCCTTAATTGATTTTCACGTACGGAGATATGGCTGAACCCTTTCAACAGTTGCTGCACAATCTGCTTATCGTTTGCATCCAGTTCGATGGCTCCCATACTGGCTGCATAACTCGCCCGAGTAATTGTCTCAGGTATGTGTCCGCCCCAATAGGTAACATCAAATCCATCCACTCCCTTGAGCCTTGACTTCCACCATATCTGATCACTGCCATAGACGATTAGATCATACGAGAGCTCTGAAAGTTGCTGCGGCTTCTCGTATCGTGGTTTTTTATCAAGGCCGAGGATTTTCCTCTGCGCCCTAACGAAGGGTCTGGCCTTACCCCGACGGTAATGAGAGACCAAACATTCGCGAAGATATCCTTTCAAGGATTTAACCTCCTCCCAATAGAAGGTCTTATACAATGCCGAATGCTCTTTAGGCCAATAGTCCACAAACTCCACTTTGTGTCCCATCTCCTCCAAATATGTTTTGAGAGCAAAAGCTTGAAGAAATGCCCCAAAATTGTATGCTCGGTGAAAAGTAAGGATTCCGATTCTCATATCATCCCTTGATTTTGGTTTTGATGATTTGTATGATGCTTTTTCTCTCAGAGGCCGTAAGACCGCATATAGCTATGGTTGCAGTTGTAATTACAACACTAACCAAAGTGACAATCACGAGATTGACAAACGAAGCATCCAATCGCATTGCAATAGTAGCTACTACCAATGCAGGAACAATAGTCGTCATCAGTACAGGGGACAGTACACGCACGCAATACATTCCTACATCCATACCGAGTTGCTTCTTCATGAAATAAACACGGAAGACTTGCGCAATGACCGAAGCTATGATAATGACATAAAACACTGCTTCAGGCTCAAAATCTCCGAACTTCAGCAGCAAGTACGATACAGGCAGCACCATCAACATAGTGCCTCCTACCATAATCTGATACCATTTTACCTTTCCTGTAGCCTGTACGGCTGTAACCAAAGGATAACTGATAGAGTCTATCAATGCAGCTATTAGCATCAACCGGGCAAAAGACACACTATGGGCCACTACATTGGCCTCTCCTAACCATAAGTTCAACAAATAGGGCATCTCTGCAATCACTGGAAGAGCTAAAATAAACAACAGGAAATAAGAGAACTTGGAACTTTGGAAAACCAGTTTCAGCATTTCGTCTCGCGCATTAGCCGAATACGACTTCGTAATCTGCGGATTGAATGCGGTGGTAAAATTGGTCACAAATTGATTGATATTTATATACACCTGGTAGGCGATACCGCGAGCGGTGTTGATGATTGCTCCTCCAAACATATTGAGCAGGACATTCACACCAGCACTCTTGCCGATTCCCGACATGATACCTATCACATTCCAACCCGTATAGCCCAGGATCTCCTTTATCAGCGGCTTGTCCCAAACGAAGGCATAGCTGCACTCCGCGTAGCAACGACGACAATAAAAGAAATAAAAACCACAAGTCCCTATTGTTATCAACAACATCAATACCGAATAGGTTATCAATTTGTCGACAGGCGATAGCAGAAGCATAAATACGATGGCCAACTTAAGCATAGCTTCCACGATACTGCTATATGCAAACACCTTCATCTTTTCTCGAGCTATGATGATAGAGCGGTATGGTGTAGACAACATGTTTATAATAAACGCAATGATCGAGCATTGATACACCCACTGCGCTGCTCCCAAGCGATCTGAGGGAATCACCATCTTATTGTTCAGGAACCATAGGCCTAATGTCTCGGACAACAGCAGAATAACACCTCCCAAGATGATGAAAAGCGTGAGGTTCAAGCTGAACACGTGTTTCAGGCCCTCATCATTGTTGCGTCCCAATTCTATGGCAAAGTATCGGCTACAAGCCGAGGACAACATTCCATTGAGGAACGAGAAGTTGACAACAATTGTCCCAATAACATTGTATAGTCCATAGTCCACCTTGCCCAACGCATCAATGACAACACGTGAGGTATATAGGCTAATTGCCATGATAAACAACATCCTTACATACAATAAGGCTGTGTTCTTGGCTATGCGTTTTTGATTGACTGAGGACATCTTTATTTTACACCAATTGAGCAGATGTTGTGTTAGCTATATGGGCATTGGAGAATCATTATAGTAAAAACTGCAATACCAACATATAGGGACGGAGGCCCCATACACTGATATTGCAGTTTCGTTTAGGGTATTATCCTACTTGGCTACCAGGCTTCACCTCGCGGAGGAGTGAAGTCACGGCCAGTGAGCCATCGTAGTCTACGGCACTGAGGATCATGCCTTCGCTCACGAGCCCGTTCTTAAACTGGCGGGGAGCAAAGTTGGCGATGAAGAGCACCTGCTTGCCTACGAGCTCCTCGGGAGCGTAGTGCTCGGCAATACCGCTCACGATGGTGCGGTCGCCCATTCCGTCGGCAATCTTAAACTTGAGCAACTTCTTCATCTTGGGTACGCGCTCGCACTCAAGCACGGTGCCTACGCGGATGTCGAGCTTCTCCCACTCCTCGAACGACACGAGAGGCTTCACGGGCTCAGCCTTGTAGTTGGCCGCCTCGTTGGCTTTCTTGATATCCTCGAGGCGCTGCATCTGTGCGTCGATGGCGCTGTCCTCGATCTTCTCGAAGAGGAGCTCTGCCTTGCCGAGCTGGTGACCTGCGGTGAGGAGGTCGGTACGACCGAGCTGCTCCCACTCGAAAGTCTCCATACCGAGCATGCCGCGCAGCTTTTCACTGCTGAAGGGCAAGAAGGGTTCGAAAGCAATGGCGAGGTTGGCAGCCAACTGGAGCGAGAGGTTAAGGATGGTACCTACGCGCTCCATATCGGTCTTGGCAAGCTTCCAAGGCTCTGTATCAGCTAGATACTTATTACCGATGCGGGCGAGGTTCATGGCCTCCTTCTGTGCCTCGCGGAACTTGAATCCGTCGAGCAGTTTCTCCACCTCGGCCTTCACGTCCATAAACTCGGCGATGGTGGCCTTGTCATAGTCGTTGAGCTCGCCACATGCGGGCACCTTTCCGTCGAAGTATTTGTGAGTGAGCACGAGGGCACGGTTCACAAAGTTACCATATACGGCCACGAGCTCATTATTGTTGCGTGCCTGGAAGTCCTTCCAGGTGAAGTTATTGTCCTTAGTTTCGGGAGCATTGGCGGTGAGCACATAGCGCAACACATCCTGCTTACCGGGGAAGTCCACGAGGTACTCGTGCAACCATACAGCCCAGTTTCGTGAGGTCGAGATCTTGTCATCCTCAAGGTTGAGGAACTCATTGCTGGGAACATTGTCGGGCATCACATAGCCGCCGTGAGCCTTCATCATCACGGGGAAGATGATGCAGTGGAATACGATGTTGTCCTTGCCGATGAAGTGGAGCAGGCGTGTCTCCTCATCCTGCCACCATTTCTCCCAAGAGCCCCACTTCTCGGGCTCATTGTCGCAGAGCTCCTTGGTATTTGAAACATAACCGATGGGCGCATCAAACCACACATAAAGCACCTTACCATCGGCACCCTCTACGGGTACGGGAATACCCCAGTCAAGGTCGCGGGTCATGGCACGAGGCTGCAGGTCCATGTCGAGCCATGACTTGCACTGACCATACACGTTGGGACGCCACTCTTTGTGACCCTCAAGGATCCACTCCTTGAGCCACTGCTGATATTCGTTGAGGGGAAGATACCAGTTCTTTGTCTCCTTGAGCACGGGAGTTTCGCCTGTCTCTTTCGAGCGGGGATTGATGAGCTCGGTAGGTTCAAGGGCGCGTCCGCAACCCTCTTCACACTGGTTACCATAGGCCTGCTTGTGGCAATAGGGGCACTCGCCCACTACATCGCGGTCGGTGAGGAATTTTCCTGTTTTCTCATCGTAGAACTGCTGGGTCGACTGCTCCACCAGCTTGCCCTCGTCGTAGAGCTTGCGGAAGAAGTCAGACGCAAACTTGTGGTGCACTTCCGATGTCGTGCGGCTATATACGTCGAACGAAATGCCAAACTCCTTGAAGCTCTCCTTGATGATGCCGTGGTAGCGGTCCACCACATCCTGCGGGGTGATACCCTCCTTGCGGGCACGCTGTGTCACGGGTACGCCGTGCTCATCAGAACCGCCCACAAAAAGCACCTCTTCGCCCTTGAGGCGGAGGTAACGGACATAGATGTCGGCAGGCACGTATACGCCCGCCAAGTGACCAATATGTACAGGACCGTTGGCATAGGGAAGTGCCGAAGTGACGGTCGTTCTCTTGAATTTCTTTTCCATATACTTGTATTATTATTATCTAATCGGCAAAGTTACAAAAAACGTTGTATATGAAGAAATTTTTATGGTTTTTAGCGTCAGATTGGATTTTATTCGTACTTTTGCAGAGTCTTCATGCCGATATCGCAATCCCTTCGTAGGGATTAAGGTGCAGGGTGGGGATAGACATAATGGAAAGGCGTTTACTTGACGCTTTGGTTTTGACGATGTAAGAACTTCGCAACTTCTCAACGATTAGTCAAAGACAAAGCAACGGGAGATGCCACGAGGTATGTGTATTATCTCCGATTGCTATACTACAGCCACGATTGTGGCCGACATGTATAGCTGTTGGCTGTATATATCCATATCAGCGTGGGGTCTGCGTTGCTCGTTTCGACTAATCGGGCAATGCGAAGGCCTTTACATCGTGAGACGAGCAATAGGTACAGGTTCTCACGCTTTTTTATGCACACAATAGCCGAATCAGGGGGACTTATAGGCGTTGGAATGACAAATGAAAACCAACTTTATCACCTTTACGCAGCAAGGCTTTGCAGAGCACAATCAAGGTGAAAAAACAAAGAGAATCTGCGGATTGGATCTTATTCGTGTTTGTGCTATCTTTTTCGTTATTGCAGGACATTTCTTTTCGCTAAATACGTCATTTCGAGTTGTCCCATTTGCTGGTCCATCCATGTTTGCCCAAAGCATGATGAATACTTTGTTTTCGATTGGCGTACCCCTATTTATGATGCTTACAGGCTATTTGAACATAAACAAACGTCCTACTGTAGCATACTATAAAGGCGTGATTCGCGTGATTGTGGCCTATTTATTCTTTAGCATAGTTACAATTCTATTCCGCACATATTATTTAGGTGAAGAACTTAGTCTTACACAATGGATGTTGAAGGTGTTGAATTATTCAGC
>JAZONP010000202.1:0-39568 GCA_045654565.1 Bacteroidaceae bacterium | reverse complement strand
GTAAGGAGTTGTTTTGTCTCAAATGCTAACATCTCGATGAATGCGGACTTTTGTCGTTTCGATGATAACATTTCATCAAACCTATGATAGTTTATTTTCTTCAGTTCCAAACGCCAATTTGAAGGGCTCCAAATTAGAGTTTGGACAAAGAAAAACTTCAGTTTGGAGATAGGCAAACTGAATTAGATTCAAATAGAAACATAGTCAAAATTGCAGACATGTTTGCTTTTTCACTTGTTTTACACTACCTTCGCAACCTAAATAAAACAGATACGGCAATGAAACTTTGGGACAAGGGCTTTGAGCCCGATAAGATGATAGAGACCTTTACCGTGGGAAATGACCGCGAACTCGACCTCCGCTTGGCACGATACGACGTGGAGGGCTCGATGGCGCATATCCGTATGCTTGAGAGCATCGGGCTCATTGAGAAGGAGGAACTCCCCGTGCTGCTCGCTGGGCTGGAGCAGATACGCCAAGAGATTCTTGATGGTAAGTTTGTCATCGAAGAGGGCATCGAGGACGTACACTCACAGGTGGAGCTGCTGCTCACGCAGCGCTTGGGCGATGTGGGCAAGAAGATTCACTCGGGCCGCTCACGTAACGACCAGGTATTGGTAGACCTCAAGCTCTTCTTCCGCGACGAGATCAAGAACACTGCCGAAGAGGTGTGTCACCTCTTCGCCCGCCTACAGGCGTTGAGCGAACAATATAAAGAGGTGCTCATGCCGGGCTATACCCATCTGCAGATTGCCATGCCCTCATCGTTCGGTCTGTGGTTTGGCGCCTATGCCGAGACGTTGGTCGACGACCTTCAGATGGTGGCTGCTGCCTATAAGGTGGCCAACCAGAACCCCCTTGGTTCGGCAGCAGGCTATGGATCATCATTCCCCTTGAACCGCACGATGACGACCGAGTTGCTCCACTTCGAGACCATGCACTACAACGTGGTGGCAGCACAGATGAGCCGCGGTAAGACCGAGCGTGCTACGGCCTATGCCATCGGTGCCGTGGCCTCTACGCTGGGCCGCTTTGCCATGGACGTGTGTCTCTTCATCAATCAGAACTTTGGTTTTATCAGCTTCCCCGACGAGTATACCACGGGCAGCAGCATCATGCCGCACAAGAAGAACCCCGACGTGTTTGAGATTATGGGTGCCAAATGTAACCGCCTGCAAAGCGTGGCTGGCGAGGTGGCCTTGATGACAACGAACCTTCCCGTAGGCTACCAACGCGACTTTCAGTTGCTCAAGGATGTGATGTTCCCAGCCATCGAGGAGATAAAGTCGTGTCTCACGATGTGCGACATGATGTTGCAGCATATCCGTGTGAACACCGATATCCTCAGCGACCGCAAGTACGACTACCTCTTCACTGTGGAGGATGTCAACCGCCTTGCCCTCTCGGGCATCCCCTTCCGCGAGGCCTACCGCCAGGTGGGCATGCAGGTGCAAAACCATACCTACGAGCCTACCCGCGAGGTGCACCACACCCACGAGGGCAGCATAGGCAACCTTTGCAACGACCGCATACGCGAGAAGTTAGAGCGCGTGATGCAGGAGTTTGACTAGAAGATTCATCGTTCTTTAAAATAATGATTCTATTGCGCAGGATACTAAAACCTCACTGATAAATAAACGAAGGAATAAAATTTCACCTACCACACCAATGACAGTAAGATAGTCCGAGGTTATCCAATATGGACAGAATTGACAAACCGCACGAGAACATTTACCTTGCTATATTGAGTTGCGAGATCTAAGCACGTATTGATGATCACGCTTCATACTAAAGACAAGGTCAAGATGTCACCCAATAATAATAGTAGGTAAAATTGTTCAAAAAAAGTGAGCTACAGTAATCAAGGGAATAATTTAATCACTATCTTTGCAACAGCTTTACCATGAAATGTTACGATTATTCTATTTCATACACTTAATATCATAAAGACTATGAAAGCGTTAGTAAAGAAAGAGCCCATGAAGGGCATCTGGATGGAAGAAGTTCCTATGCCCAAGGTAGGCGTGAACGATGTACTCATCAAAATCAAGAAAACGGCCATCTGTGGTACCGACTTACACATCTACAAGTGGGACGAGTGGAGCCAGAAAACCATCAAGACCCCTATGACCATCGGTCACGAGTATGTAGGTGTAATTGCCGAAGTTGGACCTGGCGTGCGCAACTTCAAAGTGGGCGACCGCGTGACAGGTGAAGGTCACATCGCTTGCGGCCACTGCCGCAACTGCCGCCGTGGCCTCCAGCACATCTGCGAGAATAGCATCGGTGTAGGTGTAAACAGAGATGGTGCTTTTGCTGAATACCTCTGTATCCCTAGCCAAAACGTAGTAAAACTCGACGACCGCATCTCTGACGACATGGCTGCTATCATGGACCCCTTCGGCAATGCTACACACACCGCCCTCTCATTCCCCTTGCTCGGTGAGGATGTGCTCATCACTGGTGCTGGACTAATCGGTACTATGGCTACTGCTATCGCTAAGTTTGCAGGCGCAAAGAATATCGTCGTTACAGACCTTAGCGACTACCGTCTCGACATTGCAAAGAAGATGGGCGCTACATGTACAGTAAACGCTTCGAAAGGCGAGACCGTACAGGGCGCTATGGATCAGCTTGGTATCCGTGGCTTCGATGTAGGCCTTGAGATGTCAGGTGCCCCTGTTGCCTTCCGCGAGATGGTAAGCAAGATGTATAATGGTTCTAAGATTGCACAGCTCGGCATCTTGCCTCCAACAACAACCGTTGATTGGAGTGAGATCATCTTCAAAGCACTCACTATTAAGGGTATATATGGTCGCGAGATGTGGGAGACTTGGTACAAAATGGAGCAAATGCTTGTGTCAGGCCTCGACCTCACACCCGTAATCACTCACCACTTCCCCATCGCTGAGTTCCAGAAGGGCTTTGACGTAATGGAGTCTGGTCAGTGTGGCAAGGTTATCCTCGATTGGGAGTAAACAATATATTACAGACAATAAAAAGGGAAGATTCCATTAGGAATCTTCCCTTTTTATTATACTTACCACGAAAAAATGCGGCTTAGTCAACTTGGCCTAGGCTGTTGCCATATTCCATTTCTGCTTGTACCACAAGCTCAATATCTTCGGGGAGCCAGTCTCCAATCTTGTCCTTCTTGGCCTCCTTAATAATATAGGCAACAATCTTGTCGACATCAATCTCTACACAACCATCCTCATCAGGCTTAGCATCGAGCAAGCCACTGCTGAAATAGAAATCTGCGATGACATCAATGATATAGTACAAATCATCATCAGTGAACTTTTCCTTGAGCTCTACGGGCAAGAAATTGCGAATAAACTCGACAGTCTTGTCGTCGTCGAGGTCATCCATGAGAAATTCATCATTCATGATTCTGTTGTTTTATATTTGACCGTCGTCTGTTGTCAACTTTCTACTTAAGTAAAGCCTCAATCTTCTCTGCAAAGGCAGCCTTGGTGGCGGCACCTACTGTCTTGTCCACGACCTCACCATTCTTTATAAAGAGTACGGTGGGGATGTTACGAACACCAAACTTTGAGGTGAGGTCATCGTTGTCATCTACATCACACTTACCGATGATGACGCGACCTTCATACTCCTCTGCCAAAGCCTCGATATCGGGAGCAATCTTCTTACAGGGACCACACCATGTAGCCCAAAAGTCCACTACTACGGGTTTGCCTTGTGCAACCAACTCCTCGAAATTGGCATCTGTAATCTGTATAGCCATTTTTATACTATATTTTAATTTTATAAGTTAAAGATTAATAGTTTTCGGGTTTGATTTGGAAGTGAGCCTGTGCGTGGTCACATACAGGACATACCTCAGGGGCCTCCTTGCCTACGCAGATATGGCCACAATTGCGACACTGCCAAATGCAATCGCCATCGCGTGAGAAGACGAGCTTGCCCTTCACATTCTCGAGCAACTTGAGATAGCGTTCCTCGTGTTCCTTCTCGATCTTGGCTACGCCTTCAAACTGCTCGGCGATAGCGATGAAACCCTCTTCGCGAGCCTCCTTGGCCATCTGAGCATACATCTCGGTCCACTCTTCGTGCTCACCAGCCGCTGCTGCGAGAAGATTCTCCGCAGTAGTTCCGATGCCGCCCAAGTGCTTGAACCACATCTTTGCGTGTTCCTTCTCATTGTCTGCAGTTTCCTGGAAGATAGCAGCTATCTGCTCATAACCTTCCTTCTTGGCCTTTGATGCGAAGTAAGTATACTTATTGCGTGCTTGTGACTCACCAGCAAATGCCATCTGCAAGTTCTTCTCAGTCTTTGTTCCTTTAAGTTCCATAATCGTATATTTTTTTATAAGTTAGTAATCTCTTCTGCAAGGATAATGCAAGCGAAGGCATAAAATACATTTCATTATCAATGAGCCGTTCCTCGCTATTTACATTGCAAAGTTAGAAGATATTTATTTTATTCCAAACTGTAATTTGTATTTTTTACGCCTCTCCCTTAAAGTCACTCAAACGAGGGATGTATGTTCCTTTTCCTTGCTCGGGCAGGCGAATGGGGCCGAAGGTCTGCTCATACTTCTTAATATTGTCCTGCAGGGCAAGCATCAAACGCATGGCATGCTCAGGGGTAAGGATAGCCCGTGTCTGCACTTGAGCCTTTGGCATACCAGGAAGCACACGAATGAGATCCATTATGAATTCCGATGATGAGTGTGAGATAACAGCCAGGTTACAGTATACGCCTTGTGCCACATCCTCTTTCAATTCTATCTGTAATTGGTTTTCTGAGTTCTTTTCCATAGTGTCATGAATTATAGTTAAATCTCTTCCCTTCCAAGTCAGAGAGAGCCTGCTTTGAGCGGGCATAGGTAGGCAGCGAATCGAGTGCGTCGATGAGGTTGTCATTGAAGAGGTCGTCGCCCTCAAAGATGAAGGTATGGAAATTGCGCTTTGAAACCAATGCAGAATCTCCATAATATTTCTCAATCATTTCCTTATCCTTCGCCTCCTGTTGTACACGTTCTATCTTTTCCTCGGGAGTCTCTTGAGTAAGCTTAATATCTTGGTCCTTGTGCAATTCGATAGTTTTGTC
Organism: Bacteroidaceae bacterium; assembly: GCA_045654565.1. Lineage (GTDB taxonomy): Bacteria > Bacteroidota > Bacteroidia > Bacteroidales > Bacteroidaceae > UBA1189. Next base: position 34,488 of record JAZONP010000202.1, on the reverse strand, counting down.
CATGCCCGGAATATTGCTCACGCCGAAGCCTGTGGCAAGAATGGTTATCTTTACCTCTTCGCCCAATGTATCATCAGTTGCAATACCCCATATTACTTCAATATTGTTATCTTCAAACTTGGCAGTGAAAGCATCAATCTCATCAAGTTCCTCAACCATCAAGGGATGGTCTGAGCTTCCATAGATATTGAAGAGTATGCGTTTAGAGTTATAGATATCGTTGTCATTGAGCAACGGTGAGTGTAGAGCATTTTCAATGGCCTCAGCCAAACGTTTCTCACCTTTTCCCTTACCGAAACTCATGATGGCCACACCACCATTGCGGAGCACCTTACTTACATCACGGAAGTCGAGATTGATTTTACCACGTATAGTAATAATCTCTGCAATACTCTTCACTGCATTGGTGAGGGTTTCATCAGCCTTGGCAAGTCCGTCGTCAATTGATAATGAAGAATGTATCTCCCTCAAGCGTTCGTTATTGATAACAAGCAAAGCATCAACATGCTTAGAGATGGCATCAACTCCCTTGAGAGCTTGCAATATTTTGGGTTTACGCTCAAACTTGAAAGGAATGGTTACCACACCCACGGTGAGCACACCAGATTCCTTGGCTACACGGGCCACCACGGGAGCAGCTCCTGTACCTGTGCCACCACCCATAGTTGCGGTGATAAACACCATCTCTGTACCATCTTGGAACTGCTTGCGAATCTCTTCTATGCTCTCCTCGGCATACTCGGTCGCAACCTCGGGTTTGTTTCCTGCGCCAAGTCCTGGCCCTAGCTGCAGTTTAACAGGGATGTCCGACTCCATCAATGCTTGGCGGTCTGTATTGCAAAGGACAAATGATACGTCCTGAATGCCCGTGCGATACATATTTTTCACGGCATTGCCACCACCGCCGCCCACACCGATGACCTTAATAATCTTCTTCTCCTCGGTCGGTAAATCGAAAGGCATAATATCATTATCGTTCATAAAATATATCGTCTTTATCAGTTTTATTCTTTATCATCATCTTTCAGAAAGTCGTTGGCCAACTTATCAATATTATCACCCACCAACCTCATTTTCTTAACAAATCCCGAAAAGAATCCATTGCCATTGCCCTTTTGCTTTTCGGCCTGCATGGCAATTTTTCGTTCTTCTGCCTCCTTAATTTTCTGCTCACGCATCTGACGCAGTTCTTCATCCCGTTGAGCCTGAGCACTTTCACCATCATCGGTAAAAAGTTCTCCAGGCACAGCACGAGACTCATCTTCGGCTCTTATCTCCATGTGCAGACCACTCTGACAGCAGTTTTCAGAACCTGACATAAGAAGTCCTACAAGTACTCCCTGCGCTGCATCCTCTGGACACTCCATTGCTTTCCAGTCCACTTTAGGTACGACATTGTAAGCCAAGCGTACCTTGGAGAATGAGTTCTTCTTTTCTACAGTGCTTTGGAATCCCTTCAAATGAATTCCACCGCCACAACACACAACTCCCGCCAATAATTGATTTCCCCCATAACCTGATGCCTCTATCTGGTGACATACGTTAAGAATAATTTCTTCAAAACGCGCCTCAATGGCTTCGTACACATTGCGCAAACTGACAGAACGCCCTTCATCGAGCACAATTGTTTCATCGCTTGACGCTGGGAACATCAATCCATACTCGCGTTTGAGACGCTCGGCTTCCTCCTCATCAAGATTCAGAGAACAAAGATCGCGAGTAATGCTCTGTCCACCCATGGGTATAACGGAGAGAAAACGCAAATTACCACCTTTGTACACCGACACAGTCGTAGTATCTGCACCAAAATCCAAGAGTGCACACCCTTGACGACGCTCACTATCGGACAACAACACATCAGCAGCCGCAAGAGGTGGTATGGCAGTATCTGCGATGTTTATCCTTGCGATCTCAAAACTCTTGGCAACATTATGCATTACTGACGCACGAGTGAGTATATTAAGGTAGTTACCTTCAATCTGCACACAATTCACGCCCACAGGATCATTCAACAAGTTATTACCGATTTTATACTCCTGAGACACCATCATCAACATGCCATAGCCAGGATATTGTTTGACAGAGTTTTCATCTTCCATGTCGTCCACCATGGTTTCGGTCACACGTGTTTCCTCCTCAAAAGTACGAACTACCGTATTGCGTTCTGAATGCAGAGTATACCCTCCCACACCAACATAGACCTGCTCTATGGTATAATTGCCTAATTCTGGCTCAAGGCGATTGATGAGATTCGACAAGCACTGAGCCGTTTGGTCAATATTATACACCACACCACGACGAACAAACCCTGACACTGGTTCATCGGCATAAGCTAGTACTTGTAAACTACCATCAGCACTCTTACGCCCTACGGCGCCAGCAATCTTCGAAGAACCAAGCTCTATTGCTACAATCAAATCATTTGCTGCCATATGTTTTGTCTGTTTTATACTGCGATTTACAATTTTATATTTTCCGTACAAAAGTAACAAATCTTTTTATATCCGACAACTCAGTGTTATTGTTTGTTTATCTTTCGTTTTTTTTTAATACCTTTGCCTTGATTATGGATATAAATAGTTCTACATCCTACACTTTGAATATTGGAGGACAATTGCTTCCTCTTGAGCGTCCGTTAGTGATGGGCATATTAAATGCGACTACAGATTCATTCTACAGAGCCTCACGCACATCATCTGCAGAATCTATTGTCCACAAGGCAAAAATGATGCTCGACGAGGGTGCTGCAATCCTTGACATAGGTGGATGCTCCACCCAACCTGGACTTGCCCCCGTCAGTGAAAAAGAGGAAATGAGGAGGTTGTCCGTAGCCCTAGAAGCCATACGACGTGAATTACCTAATGCTACGCTATCGGTCGACACCTTCCGCTCATCAGTTGCCAATCACTGCGTAAAAGACTTTGGAGTACAAATCATTAATGACGTATACGGAGGACAAGCTGATGAACACATGTTTGCTACCGCAGCCCATCTACAAGTACCATATGTACTCACTTATGACGGAACGCCCAGCAGACTATCATATAGCCTTGCCGAACGCATAAAGCGATTGCATCTTATGGGAGTAAACGACGTGATAGTTGACCCAGGATTCGGATTCGGCAAAACATTGGAAGAGAACTACCATCTCATGGCACATTTGGAAGAGCTACACCTGCTTGGTTGTCCACTACTTATAGGTATATCGCGCAAGTCTATGATATACAAACATCTCGGATGCACACCCGAAGAGGCCTTGAATGGAACGACTGCACTACATACTATAGCCTTGATGAAAGGCGCTCACATCCTCCGTGTCCATGATGTAAAATCCGCTGTTGAGGCGACGAAAATAGTAGAAAAACTAAAAGAATCCAACAATTAAGAATAGCTATGTTACTCGGTTTCGGCATAAAAGATTTGATTGACGTGTTACTTGTTGCACTGATGCTTTTTTACCTATACAAGTTCATGAAAGAATCAGGCTCACTCAATTTATTCATCGGCATCCTCATCATTGTTGTAATATGGGTATTGGTCTCGCAGATTTTTCAGATGCGTCTTTTGGGTGGCATATTGGATACACTGATTAGCGTGGGAGCTTTGGCACTCATTGTTCTATTTCAAGATGAAATACGCCACTTCCTTCGCGACGTAGGTTCACAACGCCGCGTACGGCGTTTCCTTGATCTCTTCGCAAAAAAAGAAGCGACATCCACCGACCATAACGAAATGATGCCAATCGTGATGGCTTGCATGAACATGTCAAAGCGAAAAGAAGGTGCACTCATTGTTATCGAGCAAGGAGACAACCTAAACGAGGTCATCAAAACAGGAGAAACAGTCGATGCGACCATAAATCAGTTACTCATCGAGAACATATTCTTCAAGAATAGTCCTTTGCATGATGGGGCTATGATTATCAGCCAGGAGCGTATAGCAGCCGCAGGATGTCTGCTTCCTGTTTCTCACAGCATGGATATTCCCAAATCATTAGGTTTACGACATCGTGCAGCCCTTGGAATATCACAAGAGACCGACGCTCTAGCCATCGTCGTTTCTGAGGAGACGGGAGGCATTACCGTTGCCCGGCGAGGCTCTCTACATCGTTGGCTTAGCGCGGAGCAACTCGAGAAGTTGCTTTTCGAATTAGACTAACTGCCAAACTGTCACCCACACATATTGCAGGACAAGTGATATGACACGAAATATATGCCCAAACAAACATGGCACGTATTTCGTTTCATTAGCTATAGGAATAAATCATAACCACAATTTAATAGAATTACAAAATGAACATCAAACCATTAGCAGATCGTGTTCTCATTGCCCCCGCGCCAGCAGAGGAGAGAACCATTGGCGGCATTATCATCCCCGATACCGCAAAGGAGAAGCCTCTTAAAGGCAATGTTGTAGCCGTAGGCAACGGCACCAAAGACGAAGAGATGATTGTAAAAGTGGGAGACACCGTGCTCTATGGGAAGTACGCAGGCACAGAACTCGAGCTTGAAGGCAACAAGTATCTCATCATGCGTCAAAGCGACATCTTGGCAATTGTAGGATAGCAAGAACCGCAAATATAAAATTCACTTGACATTCCAAATTATTCTAAAATATAGTAATTAATATAAGACTATGGCTAAAGATATTTTATACAACATGGACGCTCGCGAGCAACTCAAGAAAGGCGTTGACGAACTTGCCAATGCAGTGAAAGTCACTCTTGGTCCTAAAGGACGCAACGTAATCATCGAAAAGAAGTTTGGAGCCCCGCATATCACCAAAGATGGCGTCACCGTAGCCAAGGAGGTAGAACTTGCTGACCCCTTTATGAACACTGGAGCACAACTTGTAAAGTCTGTAGCATCAAAGACTGGCGATGATGCAGGTGATGGTACTACCACCGCCACTGTACTTGCCCAAAGCATTGTAAACGTGGGCATCAAGAATGTTACTGCAGGCGCTAACCCCATGGATCTCAAACGCGGCATCGACAAGGCCGTGGCCAAGGTCGTTGAGAATATTAAGGAGCAGGCAGAGGCTGTAGGTAGCGACTACGATAAGATTGAGCAGGTAGCTACCATTTCAGCCAACAACGACCCCGAAATCGGCAAGCTTATAGCTGACGCTATGCGCCGTGTTTCAAAAGATGGCGTTATCACCATTGAGGAAGCCAAGGGCACTGAGACCTCCATCGGTGTCGTGGAAGGCATGCAGTTTGACCGCGGTTACCTGTCACCCTACTTCGTGACAGACACCGAGAAGATGGAGTGCGTAATGGACAACCCCTACATTCTCATCTACGACAAGAAAATCTCGAATCTTAAGGATTTTCTCCCTATCCTTGAACCCGCCATCCAAACAGGTCGACCACTCCTCGTAATTGCAGAAGATGTAGATAGCGAAGCCCTCACCACACTCGTTGTAAACCGCCTCCGTGCTCAGCTCAAGATTTGCGCCGTTAAGGCTCCTGGTTTCGGAGAACGTCGCAAGGAAATGTTGGAAGATATCGCCATCCTTACCGGCGGCATTGTCATCAGCGAAGAGAAGGGACTCTCACTTGAGCAAGCCACCATTGAGATGCTTGGCCGTTGCGACAAGGTTACAGTATCAAAAGACAATACGACTATCGTTAATGGAGCAGGGAACAAGGATGCTATCACCGACCGCGTGGTACAGATTAAGGCACAGATTGCAGCTACCAAGAGCGACTACGACAAGGAGAAACTCCAAGAACGTCTCGCCAAACTCGCTGGAGGTGTTGCCGTTCTGTATGTAGGCGCCGCTTCTGAGGTAGAAATGAAAGAAAAGAAAGACCGTGTCGACGATGCTTTGTGCGCCACGCGAGCAGCTATTGAAGAAGGTATTGTTCCAGGCGGAGGAGTTACTTATATCCGCGCTATCGACGCACTTGAAGGCCTTAAAGGTGACAATGCCGATGAGACCACTGGTATCGAAATCATCAAGCGTGCCGTAGAAGAACCCCTCCGTCAAATCGTTACAAACGCAGGTAAAGAAGGAGCAGTAGTCGTGCAAAAGGTACGCGAGGGCAAGGGAGACTTTGGTTACAATGCCCGTACTGATGTCTATGAGAACATGAAGGCAGCTGGCGTAGTTGACCCCGCCAAGGTGACCCGAGTGGCTCTTGAGAACGCCGCATCTATCGCTGGCATGTTTCTCACTACTGAGTGCGTCATCGTAGAAAAGAAAGAGGAGAAGCCTGCCCCCATGGCACCCGGCATGGGCATGGACGGCATGATGTAATCGACCTTTTCCCTAAGTTGGAGTACCTCTATCTCCTCAAGAATTGCATAAAAAAGCCTTCACCCGAACGGATCGGATGAAGGCTTTTCTATATTCAATGAATTATCACAATCTAGCTTCCGCCAAAGTATAGTCTGTCTGATCTACAAAGAATTTCTCGCAACCACGGAGTACGTTACGTACCTCAGAAAGCAACTCATGAGACTCCTGAATAAGATTGAGGTATACGAAGGCTACCTTGATGTTCTCCGCATCCTCCTGCAAACGATGGGTTTGCACGCGACGGAGGTTAGATATCTCCTTTTTCAACCACTTACCTTCTGCTGAGAGTTTTTCGGCTTCACTAAAATCGCCCGTACGAATCACTTCACTGATCCCACGGAAAACTGCGACTAAACGCTGCTGATAGGGAGCAAACTCCTCAAGGTACTGTGGTGAGAGCGGACGGAAATTATTATCCGTATGCTCCTTCATCGGATTAGTAATACGAGTCAGCGTATTGAGTATCTGCTGAGCATTGTTACTGCAAAGGTAGTACCATGTATTCTTTTCAAAGGCCAAGCCTTTATCGATACGACGGAAGCCAAGTGTTTCATGACGACGTTGTTTCTTAAGCCACGCCTTCTCCTCCACGATCTTATCAAGAGCTGTACGCAATTTCCTTACATCCTCGCGAGCAAAGGCACGAATAACTTCCTCATAAGTCTCCGCAGCATACTCCAACGTATGACAGAGAGTTTCAGCAGTATGTCCGCTGAGCGCTCCCCAAACTTCTTGAGGATTCTCTGAGTTGAGCACGACATCCATCTTCACATCACGCACCTCCTCACTCTTCTTATTCTTATATGCGAGGTGACTACGAATGAGCAAGAAGAGAGCAAGTGCTGCCATAACAACCATTGCAACAGGACCTCCAAAATACATGATGGTGGCAACAAGACCTGCGAGAATGAAAGCCGCTCCTGCTGTGAGGAACCATCCTCCAATAACAGAGATAACACCAGTGATACGGAACACCGCGCTCTCACGTCCCCAAGCCTGGTCAGCCAAAGACGAACCCATACCTACCATAAAAGTCACATATGTGGTTGACAATGGCAATTTCAATGAGGTTCCAAGAGCAATAAGCAAACCTGCAAGCACGAGGTTTACCGATGCACGCACAAGGTCAAAAGCCGCACCATCATCTAAGGTTGCATGCTCTTGGTCAAAGCGCTTGGCCACCCAACATTTTACATTCTTTGGAGTTATTTTGGTAATACCTGAAATAAAGCCCATACCTGCACGTACCAATTTACGAGCCATACTCGATGAGCCGAACATTTCATCGCCTTCATCTTGGCGTGAAAGATTGATGGAGGTTTTCAGAACCTCATGAGCTTTCTTCGAGGTACAAAGAGCAAACACCATTATCGCACCAGCTCCAATAAGGAACCACACCGATGTCGCAGCAGGTTCGTTAAGGAAGCCCATCATATATTCATCTGCTGAGATACCTGCAGGTACTGCCTCACGAGCAAAATGCAATACACTATCAAGAGCAGCCATCGTCACACCGATGAAGTTCACCAAGTCGTTGCCTGCAAAAGCCATAGCTAAGGCAAAGGTTCCAATCATAATGATGACCTTGAACACATTTACCTTAATAGCGTGCAAGAACTGCATGAGCAACGTACTCGCTGCAAAGATAATACCGAGGAGCATCAACGTATTCTCATTGAGGTAGGCCTTAATCTCAGGAGTCATGAATGCAGCTCCCTTCATACCCTTGAAGAGCATAAAATAGACTATTGAAGTTACAGCCACACCACCAAAGACACCTATCTTCGCTGTCAGCCCCTTCTTGTAGTTATAAGTAAATATCAGACGCGATATCCATTGAACGATAATACCAAAGAAAAAGGCTATCGCCACAGAAAGGAAGATACCAGCAATCACCTCCAATGCCTTGCCGGTATTGAGCAAGTCTGCCAAGGAATGTACTCCATCCAGTCCTTCATGTGAGCCAAGTTTGATAAGCGAGATAGCAAACGAAGCACCTAACAATTCGAATACCATGGATACAGTGGTCGAGGTGGGCATACCCAACGAGTTAAAGATGTCTAACAAGACCACATCAGTAACCGTGACGGCAAGGAATACACACATCAACTGACGGAAATAAAAATGCTCGGGCTGAAACATGCCATGCCGAGCGATATCCATCATTCCATTGCTGGTTGACGCTCCGATAAAAATACCGATTGCAGCTACAATTAGGATTGTTTTGAGTGATGCCGCTTTGGCCCCTACTGCCGAGTTGAGAAAGTTAACTGCGTCATTACTCACACCAACATTTAAGTCGATGACCGCGAATATAAACAGAACGCAGATAATCGCGAAATAGAAAATTTCCATAAAATATGTTATTAAAAAATCTTTTCTCGGTACAAATATAAGACAAGCCGAACAAATTATCAAGCCTCTCCATGCGAAAGTAACGAAAAAGCCTAAAAAATTATTTATCCAACAGGAGACTCTGCAAACTTACTCAGAAACTATACCCACGCTTATCCATTGATTGGCAAGTTTCTCTGCATCTGCTAGTGCCACATCTGCATCTACCTCATATCGTTCCACCAACAATGCCGCCATAGTCACTGGAGTAAAATCCTTTCCTTCCACCTCTTTCCATAGCCACGCTGCGCTTTCATTGAGACTAATGACTTTGCTAAAATCAATATTCTCCACACCTGTACCGATGATTATATGTTCACCACACATCTCACGTAATTCGAACCCTTTGTTAATTTTCATAAATTCATAATGTTATATATTGCACTTTCTAAGACTCCTAGAGGTATCTAAGAATAACTATATCCTAGACTATCTATTACATATCAATATCCGATACAATTTCAACAACACACGTCGTGCTAATGGCCATTGGGGCCAAAGTATCGAGTAGCAACGCCACACACATCCTTTGGGCGAGTAGCAGCGCTCTTTGCGTATGAGTTGTTTTGTGGCGGCTACGATGCCTGCGAGATTACACTCTTCCGTTCCGCAGATATTACCATCACCCTTGAGCGTCACTCTATCGTTTTCTATCTTGATGATACGATGATACACATATTTACCTGGAGCTATCTCGGCAAGTACAGCGTCACCTACCTTTATATCTTGCACTCGGGTAAGCACAATCTTATCACGTCTATCCTCCAAAAAAGGACGCATGCTTACACCACGCACACGGAGTGTCACATCGTGTCCATTGGCAATAAGCGCCCGCACTTCCTTGAGAAGAATCTCGTTGGGCAATTCTATTCTCGCGATATGTTTCGTTTCGTCAGCTATCATTTCGTCACTTCTGCATGACACATCTCTGCAGCTTCCTGATCGGGACGACATCTCAAGGTATACAACGAGACTCGCTCTATGAGGCGTCCCACGCTATTGCAGATGCTATTGTAAATCTGTTTATCCCACTTCATCGCAGACATTGAAGGGAGCAATACAGCAAAGGCCTGCAAGGGGCGATTACGTTGTATGCTATTCTCTGGAGCTTGCTTTATCTGCACGAAGGCACCAATCTCCGCATTGTCATTCTTATAGCAGGGAGTCTTCCCGCTCCATGGGGAACCAAAAACTAAGATTTCATCGTCATAAATCCGGATAATAGGATTGTCATCGTTAAGCAATTCACTACCCTCGATATATTTGAGCCAAAGGTTACTATGCGTACTCTTTCCCGTACCGCTCTTACCTAAGAAGAGATAGCCCTTACCCTTGTTCTTTATCACTGATGAATGTACCAACAGCGTACCTTTATCTGCAGCAGCAAATGCATACATCAGCATCAATGCATTATTGACTACAAAAGAGCGTAAATCATTCTCGCCGCGCGTTGCGATGGTTGCAGCATGAAAATCAGAAGTGGTCTGTAACAATCCGCAGTAATCTCCCCCTGGCGGACTGATAAGCATCTGATACGCGCCATCAGGCAAACGATAAACCCCAAAGTCGGCAGCTCCACAATCAAAGTCACCGATATGTTCACCCTTTGACAAAGGATAGAAGGCATCATCAACCGTAAGTGTAAAGAGCAGACTCGCCTCATCGGGATCCACAACTCTAAAGGGGGCATAGGATGGCATAGCAATGCTCCTCTCATCGTCGAATATATCGACAGCAAAGGTATGTTGAGCTACAGTATAGAAATGTTTCGCCATAGAATCAAAGAAGGGGGACAAGTGAAGACAACTTCATGCTGTTTGAACCCTTGATTAAAATACAATAGCCCTCGGGCATGGACTCTTGCAAAGCACTCTTTACAGCTTCAACATCCACAAACGTGCGCTGCACATGTTCAGTCTTCGCAAAGGCCTCACCCACAAGCCACACCTCACCGATACCCAAAGTGGACAACCTATCCACCACCTCCTGGTGTGCAGCATCGGTTGCCTCACCCAACTCCTTCATATCGCCAAGGATAGCCATCTTACGTGGCACCTCCATGCGAGCAAAGTTGTCAAGTGCCGCACGCATGCTTGTCGGATTAGCGTTATATGCATCGACGACGAGCATGTTACGCTCCGTCTTGGTCAGTTGCGAGCGATTGTTCTGAGGAGTGTACCCCGCAAGAGCAGCCGAGATATCCTCACGAGTTACACCAAAGTAGAGTCCAACAGCCGCAGCACAAAGTGCATTATCGATATTATAGCTACCTATGAGTTGCGTCGCCACCTCATTCCATCCGTCACCATTCGTCCATCGAAACCTCAAATAAGGATCACAAGCTATAAGCTCACCATGTATGGCTGCTGTTGGAGCCTGCCCATAAGTCATAGCCTCCAGCCCCTGAGAGATACCCTTCAAGTGATTATTGTCTTCATTCAAGAAGATGGTATGGTGTTGCGTTGTACGCAAGTAGTCGTACAACTCACCCTTCGTGCGGATGACACCTTCGAGCGAACCAAATCCCTGTAGATGCGCCAACCCCACATTGGTAATGATTCCATAGTCTGGTTCGGCAATCTCAACGAGTTCCTTGATATCGCCCGGATGATTGGCCCCCATCTCCACAATAGCCATCTCATGCTCTGGCGTGAGCGAAAGGAGGGTAAGCGGCACACCGATATGGTTGTTTAAGTTTCCCTGCGTGTACAATATTGAATATTTCTTACTGAGCACGGCTGCTACCAACTCCTTTGTCGTAGTCTTCCCATTCGTTCCTGTGATACCAATAATTGGAATTCCGAGTTGCCTACGATGATAGCGAGCCAGCCGTTGTAGAGCCGTGAGTACATCATCAACCAGAAGCACCCGTTCGTCTTCCACCACGTTATAATGAGGATTATCAATCACCACATACGAACAGCCCAGTTCCAGCGCCTTGGCGGCATAAGCATTCCCATCAAAGTTATCACCTCGCAAAGCAAAGAACATCATCCCAGGCTCACAACGGCGAGTATCTGTAGTGATACCTTGGCTCTGCATGAAGCAGTGGTATAAAGTATCAATATTGATCATAACGATATTTCTTTTCGAGTTAGAGCGACAAATTTAGTAAAAAAAATCAAAAACGCCGAGCTATCATATGGTACAAAATCACTAATTTTGCACCATATTAGTTTATAAACACTAAAAAGATGACAAAGATAACGAAAGAGGCTGCCCTGTTGTATCACTCACAAGGCAAGCCAGGAAAGATTGAGGTGGTTCCCACCAAGCCCTACAGTACACAGAAAGACCTTTCACTTGCCTACTCACCCGGTGTAGCCGAGCCCTGTCTCGAAATCGAGAAAGACCCACAAACAGCCTACGACTATACTGCCAAGGGCAACCTCGTGGCCGTAATATCAAACGGTACCGCCGTGCTTGGCCTCGGCGACATAGGCACGCTGGCGGGCAAGCCCGTAATGGAAGGTAAGGGTCTCCTCTTTAAGATATATGCCGGCATCGACGTGTTCGACATCGAGGTCGATGAGAAGGACCCCGAGAAGTTCATCCAGGCCGTGAAGGCCATCGCTCCTACCTTCGGAGGCATCAACCTCGAGGACATCAAGGCCCCCGAGTGCTTCGAGATTGAGCGTCGCCTCAAAGAGGAGCTCGACATCCCCGTGATGCACGACGACCAGCATGGCACGGCCATCATTTCATCAGCAGGTCTTCTCAATGCCTTGCAGGTAGCCGGAAAGAAGATCGAAGAGGTCAAGATCGTGGTTAACGGTGCTGGTGCATCGGCTATTTCATGCACCAAACTCTATGTTGCCCTCGGTGCCCGCCGCGAGAATATCCTCATGCTCGACAGCAAGGGAGTCATTACCAGTGACCGCCCCAACCTCACAGAGGAGAAGAGGTTCTTCGCTACCGACCGTCGCGATGTACACACTCTCGAGGAGGCCATCAAGGGAGCCGACGTATTCCTCGGTCTCTCACGCGGCAACGTGCTTTCACAAGACATGGTGCGCTCCATGGCTGCGATGCCTATCGTGTTTGCCCTTGCCAACCCTACCCCCGAGATTTCATACGAGGATGCCATGGCCTCACGCCCCGACGTGCTGATGGCTACTGGTCGCTCCGACTATCCCAACCAGATCAACAACGTCATCGGTTTCCCCTATATCTTCCGAGGTGCGCTCGACACGCAGGCTACCGCTATCAATGAGGAGATGAAGCTCGCTGCTGTGCGCGCCATCGCAGACCTGGCCAAGCAACCCGTACCTGATGTAGTGAACGAGGCCTACCATGTGAACAACCTCTCGTTTGGTCCCTCATACTTCATTCCGAAGCCCGTTGATCCCCGCCTCATCACCAACGTATCGATGGCCGTGGCCCGTGCCGCCATGGAGAGCGGTGTCGCGCGCAAGCCCATCACCGATTGGGAGGCCTATGCCACCCAACTGCGCGAGCTCATGGGTCAGGAGAGCAAGCTCACCCGCCAGCTCTACGACACCGCCCGCAGCAATCCCCAACGCGTAGTATTCGCTGAGGGTATCCACCCCACCATGCTCAAGGCTGCCGTAGAGGCCAAGGCAGAGGGAATCTGCCACCCCATCCTTTTGGGCAACGACGAACGTATCGAGAAGCTCGCCAAGGAGCTCGACCTCAGCCTAGAAGGTATTGAAATTGTCAACCTACGTCACGACCGCGAGGCTGAGCGCCGCGAGCGCTATGCTCGCATCCTTACCGAGAAGCGTGCCCGCCAGGGAGCCAACTTCCAGGAGTCAAACGACAAGATGTTCGAACGCAACTACTTCGGTATGATGATGGTCGAGACAGGCGATGCCGATGCCTTCATCACGGGTCTCTATACCAAGTACAGCAACACAATCAAGGTAGCCAAGGAGGTTATTGGTGTGCGCGACGAGTTCAAGACCTTCGGCACCATGCACATCGTGAGTTCCAAGAAGGGCACCTACTTCCTTGCCGACACGCTCATCAACCGTCACCCCAACACCGAAATCCTTATCGACATAGCCCGTTTGGCCAACCACACGGTAAAGTTCTTCAATCACAAGCCTGTGACCGCTATGCTCTCCTACTCTAACTTCGGCACCGATACCACAGGTAGCCCAGCTGCTGTGCATGAGGCCATAGAGTACCTGCATCGCGAATTCCCCGATTGGGACATCGATGGTGAAATGCAGGTAAAGTTCGCCCTCAACGACAAGCTGCGCGACGAGAAGTTCTCTTTCAACAAGCTCCAGGGCAAGGAAGTGAACACCCTCGTGTTCCCCAACCTCTCCAGCGCCAACCAAGCCTACCAGTTACTACAGACGATGGGCGATGCCCACGAGGTGATAGGCCCCATTCAGATGGGTCTGAACAAACCCATCCACTTCACCGACTGGGAAGCATCGGTACGCGACATTGTGAACATCACTGCCGTGGCTGTGATTGACGCCATCGTCGAGAAGAAGAAAAAAGGCGAATAATCTCTTCATTCGACACATTCTGCGACGCTAGCTAGTGATGAGTTCATCGCTTGCTAGCGTCGTTTGCATCACAAGCTAGCGATACATGCGTCACTAACTTGCGACGAGATAAAAATCACTCGACCTTACCATACGACAACAGCACTACTTCGTGAGTCATCACAAGGTAGTGCTGCCGCGTTTATATGAGAATATCCTTAATCCTTCTCAATCAAGACCGTTGCATAGGCCGAGATACCCTCCTCACGTCCTGTAAAACCAAGTTTCTCCGTCGTGGTAGCCTTGATAGTCACATCCTCTTCATCGATTCCCATAACATCGGCCAGCGTCTGCTGCATCAGTGGAATATGAGCCTTCAGTTTAGGACGCTCGGCACATACCGTAGCGTCAATATTACCGACACGATAGCCCTTGGTCGCAATGAGTTCAACAGTGCGAGCCAACAGGATCTTGCTATCTATATTTTTAAACTCGCCCGCATTATCCGGGAAGTGAAAACCTATATCTCGCATATGGGCGGCACCCAACAAAGCATCACAAATAGCATGGATAAGCACATCAGCATCGGAGTGGCCAAGAAGACCTCTATCATGTTCTAAGCGAATGCCCCCAAGCCATAACTCGCGTTCCTCGGCAAACTTATGGACATCAAATCCGAATCCTACACGTATTTTCATTTACAATTTACTATTTAGCAAATTACAATTTATTTACAACTTGACAATTTAACAATTCTGGGCCCAGCGACTACGAAAATCGTTCAATCACCCAATCAATCGTAAATTGTAAATCGTCAGATTGTAAATTGTTATTATCTTCCCAAGATCTCTCGTATACCATCCAAATCAAACGATAGGGTAAAGCGAAGAGTCTGGTCGAGCGGATTACTTTGCGACATTGAGATAAGGTAGGCTGCATCAAGTGCGAACACACTCATCTTAAATCCAGTACCTAGGGTAAAATATTTACGATTTCCCTTATACTCATTTTCATGGTGATAACCTCCACGGAGGAAGAATTGATTATTGTATGAGTACTCAACGCCTACACCCCAATAGATCTCCTGCAGTTCCTCTCTAAATCCGCCGGGAGCATCTGCAAACGATTTAAATATCCCACTAATGGGGGACATATCGTTGTATCCATTAGCATCGAGCCATGACTGATAATCCGAAGCATAGGTATACTTATTGTCTTCTGGCGAAGGCAGGCCCAGGTCTTCATAGTTTTCATCAAGAAACTGCTGATACGACGGTTTGGTTGGCACCATCAGTTTATTGACATCAGCATTGATAGAGAAGGTATTGTATGCATCGATCGGTATCATCAACGAAGCACCCAGACGCAAGTTTGTGGGAATAAACTGATTAGTCTGACCTCCATCGTAAGAAATCTTACTACCAATATTTGAAGCATTCAGACCAAAATTAAGCATACACTCGCGACGGCCAAGGAAGACGTAGTTCGAATAGAACATCGAAATATCAGCAGCAAAAGCCTGACCTACAGAAACGTCCTCATCATAATTGTAGTTAAGATCCGACAAGATGTAACGCAGTCCGACCGAAGCCGAGAATGTCTCCGACAACATACGCGAATAGGCAAAATCCACTGCCATCTCGTAAGGCTTAATCGTCTGCGCACTGCCGATATCACCAACATACACCTCACCCAACGAGAAATAGGTAAGCGAACCACTAATGGCTTGGTAGTCTCCTATACGGTAGTAACCCACAAGGTTAGCCAGATCAATATCACTCACCAATTGACGCAACCAAGGAGTATAGGCCAAAGAGATTCCCGCAGGGCTAATTGCAAAGGGATATTTAGCAGGATTCCAATATTGAGAGTTGACATCGGGATCAGTAGCTGCACCCACATCACCCATAGCGCCAGCACGTGAGTCAGGCGCAATAGTAAGAGAGGTGACACCCGTAAGAACGGGGTTAAACATATTCTTCACCTTGCCATCATCTTGAGCAAGGAGCGAAATATTGACACCCAACACTATAGCTATTAAAAGAAATATCTTTTTCATACGTAAATCTTGCAAAAACTACACCTATATATAACTTATAAAAAGAAGATTTATTGCCCTACCTCAACGTACAACCACCATTTTTTGCGCTTTGCTGGCCATCGAACCCGATGGTGAAGATGCGATTATTCGGAAGAGGTACACCCCTTCACCCAAAGGTTGTCCCGAGGCTCCGCACTGATTCCAACTAAATGTGTAGGTATTATCCGACGATACAGTATACTCACTATGGTTCCATAAGACACGGCCCGACATATCAAATACTTCTATTGACACCTCTACCTCATTCTCGGGACGATCGTGGGTGAGCACAAAGGTCGTTGTTCCTTGCATTAAATCAGGCAAAGCTTGCACGTGGAAGATATTTGGAGCCAAGCCCTTGACCACCTCAAATTCTATCGTCGCAACAGAGGAGTTGTTCATCATATCCCAAGCACGAAACGTCAACGTATGCATACCTTCGGAGAGTTCGGGAAGAAGATAAGACACCGTACCGCGAGTATAGGCACCAATATCAGAACGATAATATTCGTTTAGATTATAATTCATCGAAGCCTTGCCATCAATGATTGCCATCAAGTTATGTCCTAAACTTCCCGCCGTATTGACACCATCCACATCCTCTAACTTAGCGACAAGCAATGGAGTCTCGTTAACCTGACCGCCCGAAACGAAACTTGATGAATTCAGATAGAGGTCTATCTTTGGCCCCAATCCATCATCGGTCAAGTCCCCCTCAGTCTCTCCTAGAAGAAAATCTTCGCATAGTCCCTTGGCCTCATGTTCGTAGGTATTGCTTATCGCATACAGATTAATAAGTCCGCTCTTCAGCGAATAATTTATATCCATGGGAACACGGAAAGTGAAAGCAAATCGCCCATTCCTTACCGAATCACTACCCACAAAAAACTTCTTCGTACGTTCATAATAAGCAAAGGGCGTCAATTCCGGATCATTCGTATTGTTTCGACATACCACCTGCTCCAAATTATCAAACACCGAGGCATACAGTACACCCGAGAAGTCGTCAGCCAAGTCGTTACCCAATGTTTCCACGTGCCCCTGCACAACGACCTCGGCACCAGCCTTAAGCAGCACCTCCTTTCCACTATCCATAGACACACCATCCAATTCGTCCACCACCATATGGTAGTCTGTATTACCCACGACAAGAGCTGGGTCGCCAATCAAGACATAATTGAGTTTGTTGCTACTCTTATCGTCCAACGATGAGTTCCCCACTGTTATCAGGCTGCATTTCGCCATACGCAAGGCATCTCCGAGACTCAAGCGACGACTATCGTCATCGCGAGCAAATGCATATTTCGAGAAGAAATAGTTGATGCGCCTATTCTGTTCAGCATAAGTGGTACGAGTAGAGGTAAGCAAACCGATGGCACCACCCTTAGGATTCAGGAAAGCCGATTCCCCGAACGACGACACCGAATGATCGAATGGCGTGATATCGCATGACACGGTAACCCACACCGGCAAACGGGGCGAGCGGAGTTTCTCCATATCGGTTTTATTGATAACCAACTCATGAGAAATCACATCAGGTGCTCCATGCCCACTATAATTGACCATAAGAGCGCCCTCATTGAAAAGTTCAAGCAATCGCTTACGCACAGCAGGATACCCATTGCCCGTTGAGGTAGACTCCATAGGGAAAGCATCCCAGTAGATGCGTTTAACCATGTAATCGGGATATTCCGATTCAAGCATCTGAGCCACCGACTCAGCATCAGACATATGACGGTTGTTGTCACCATCGTCGCCCAACATGAGGATAGTGTTCTTCCAAGCGCCAGCATGGGCATTGGCCATATAAGCCTCCAGTTTATCCACCACCTCACGAGCTTGAGCAGAGGTCGTTACGGGAAAACGTCCGACACCAATGTCCACTTTATCCAATTGCAGATTGGCACCTTCTCCATCATCGAGCAATGCAAAATAATCCTCAACGACATGCGAATAAACCGCATTAAACGAGTTTACCGACTCGAAACAAAGCAAATAATCATCAGGCGACACACCTTTCCATGCCTGCGACAACATGCGATTGTCCCATGCCCCATCACCGAAAAGCAACAAGTATTTTGGTGCCTCTGCAGTAGTCTCGGCACGGTCATAAAGCATCTTCATGTAGCGACGGTATGCCGTAGCATCAGGAGTTCCGGAAGAGAACTCATTGTACACCTCATCAGCACGCACCACTTTCACCGTGAGTCCACGTCGCGCACGGTGCAACGCTGCCAGTCGCTCTGCCTGTGCGGTAAGCTTTCCACTGGATGGCACAATTATAATGTAATCCGTGGTCGGAGTTGCATGTAGATCCTGATTGGCTATCTCACCTACCACCTCAGGGACAGGATAGGTTCCCTTTGTATCAAAAGCGATGAAAACATCGCCACGCTGCCCATCAGCCGTAAATGTCGAAGTGGTCTTATCATAGGCTATAGGCTCAATGGACGAAGCATCGGTGATGCGCCATACCGCCACGTCCTCGCTGTCCCACACTCCTGCATTGCCGATACGATAGGTGTGAATACCTGAACTGGTCGCATAAATGGGGATATTCGTATCGATGAATCGAGTGTAATTGAGACGCAAATAGTCGAGACGTCCCGACACCCCCGCACCACGATGATGAGTGAGCGTCACCTTCTGCTGGGCATTCGCTTCATCCAAGTCTACGGAGAAGCTCCGCGTTGACTCTGCCGCCTCATCGTGCCCACCGATAGCTCCCAACGTCAAAGCACCTACTGAGACACCATTCATCGCAACAGCAACTGAGGTTGTAGTAGAGCCATTATGCGTAAAGCACACATCGAGCGCCGCATCATGCAAAGGGTGGGCAGCAAAAGTAGGCTGCAACGAATAGCTTCGGACACTGCCGTTCAAGAAGTCATAACTCTCCACCAACTTGCGGCCACCATGAAACCAAGCATAATCGTCCACCTCGTATAGACAGTAAGCAGGGGTGGTCTCAATGGGTTCCTCCGCCGCAACAGGATGCACAGCCGTTGGCTGGGCATTGGACTGCGACGTCTCACCCTCCGTCAAGAAATAATAGCCATACTCCGAATAGGGATTACGCGTATGCGTAAAAGTCCGATCCGCCTCCATGCTCCACGACACTGGACCTTGAGCATAGAAAAGTATACGCCCCTCACCTCGCCACACGCTCACCTCGCAGAGGTCGTCAGTCCATTGGTTAGGGTCACTCTCCGAAAGTTGCTCTCCTCCATAGCCATACACACGCACCTTACTCGGTTCGCTGAAACCCATCTGCTTAAGGTCATAATCCCTCAACATATAAATGCCATTGTCAGCAACACGAATCTTCACCCAACGCCCCTCAGCAAGCACCGAATGGGCTGCATAGCGATCAGCCACTGCAGAACCGGTTCTCCGAGGAGCCTTTGTGTCACGATGGACCTTTAGAGAGAATGATTGAATCTTCCAATACTTGCCATCACGCCAAACCATCGGAACAAACGAGACATCCAACTGCCCACGCTTAGCACTAATACCCTTGTGAGTCTCTATCACTGGCCACTCGGGAAGCCCCGCTTCCTCGGGCAACCCATAGCGAACAGCCTCCGTTGTGGTGAGAGGCACCAGCTCGGGGTATTCAATAGCCACCGTATACTCCTGTGCGCAGTCGTAGCCGAGGTCGATGCTATGTACAAACACCGGCACCACCGTATCTTGCGCATACGTTGCCCAATCCACCTCCACCTCGTCTTGTGCCTTGACGGGCAACAACACAAGGGTCAACATACACAAGAGTATATAACGTATTATCAGCAAGTGGCCTTTCATCATACAAGATATAAACGTACGACAAGACACTTTATTGCATAGCCCTCTCTCCTACCGCACATTGAACGACAACACTTTCTCCCCTTCGAGGAAACCTTCCACGTGCTGCCCGATCTGTAGGGGACCAACGCCTACGGGAGTGCCTGTAAAGATGAGGTCGCCCGTCTTGAGCATGAAGAACTGACTCACGTAGGCCACCAGCTCGTCCACCCCGAAGAGCATGTCCACGGTGTGTCCGCGCTGCACCGTCTGCCCATCGATGTCGAGGTTGAAGCGGATGTTCTGCATGTGCGCAAAGCGCTCCACGGGGATGAAGTCGCCCAATACAGCCGAGCCATCAAATCCCTTGCAGAGTTCCCAGGGCAGCCCCTCCTTGCGGAAACGCTCCTGCATGTCGCGAGCCGTGATGTCCACACCCACGGTCACCGCATCGTAATAGCGATGGGCGAAGCGCGGAGCAATGTTCTTGCCCAACTTGCTGATGCGCACCACCAGCTCAGCCTCATAGTCGAAACGCTCGGCAAAGTCGGGGATGAAAAAGGGCTTGCCCCCCTTCAGGATGGCCGAGTCAGGCTTCATGAATATCACGGGGCTCTCGGGCTTCACCAATACACCACCATTGAGTTCCTTATTATGTTCGGCATAGTTCATGCCTACGCAGATTATCTTCATAGAATAGATATGGAATGTTTTATATGTGCAAAAGTAGTAAAAAATCAAAGAATATTCGTACCTTCGCCCCATATATTTACGATGATGTCATCCTGAGCAACGTGAAGGATCCCGCGTAGGGACTTTGCAATAGATGATTGCGAGATGCTTCACTCCGCTCAGCATGACACAAGACATCCATACATACTCAAAACCATGGCCAAAGACAACGATTGGAAAAGCCGCCTGCAGGTGGTATACTCTACCAACCCCGACTATAACTACGTGACCGACGACGAGCCCGAAGCCGAGACCCTCCCCAAGCAGCAACAGAAACTGCGCGTACAGATGGAGAAGAACCACCGCGGTGGCAAGACGGTAACCATCGTCCGCGGCTTCGTCGGTACCGACGACGACCTCAAGGCACTTGCCAAGCTCCTCAAGACCCGCTGCGGCGTAGGCGGCTCAGCCAAAGAGGGCGAGATCATCATCCAGGGCGACTTCAAGCCCAAAGTCATCGAACTGCTCGTGAAGGAGGGCTACACGAATACGAAGTAAAATCTCCATTCATCCAAGATTGCTTCCTTTTGGGGTTGGCTGATTGGGCGAGAGAATTAGTGCAACTGACGTATGAACGCGCAAGAAATATCTCCGCCTACTCTTTGATGAGTATTGCAGAGGAGTGACCATAAAAACGAACAAATCTTATTGTATAAATGTAAAGTATTTGTATCTTTGCGATAACTAAAGGAGGTAATGCGATGAACGATAAGTATAAAATACCCTATGTGAATGCCTGCATCCGTGCTTTTGCAGCGCGATTCAGCCTCACAATGCAAGCGGCATTCCGTTATCTCAACCGATTCAAGGGAATTGAATTCCTCGATGAGTTCTATGACGTAGAACACCTGCTGTCAATCAACGATGCCGTGGATGACCTTACGCTCATCTGCAAAAAGAATGGAGGGCAATTGGCATGAGACTCTACCATGGGACAAACCTCGACTTCCAAGAAATAGACATCGCAAAGTCTAACCCTTATAAGGACTTTGGAAAGGGATTCTACCTTACTGACTTGCGACACCAAGCAGAAAGAATGGCCTTGAGAAAGGTAAAATTCTTTGGTGGCGAGTGCGTAGTGCAAGAATATGAATTCGACGAGTCTTTGTTGGAAAGTAACAAATTAAATGTTAAAGTCTTTCCCTCGCCCAATGAAGAGTGGGCTGCATTCATCCATAACAACAGAAATAATACCGGCGAATATCACCACGATTACGATATTGTAATAGGCCCAATCGCCGACGATGGCGTAGCCTTCTTACTTGGTCGCTACGAAGAGGGTACAATCACACTAACCGAACTGGCCCGCCAGTTGGAATACAGGCAGCTAAACAACCAATACTTCTTTGGTACAGTGCGTGCCATTAACTTATTAAGAAGGGTATGACAGACGAAAACAAACGAGCATTTCTCAAAAACAGGATAGTGGATCAGATGACTCTGTTCTTGATGCGCGATTTCAACCTACGCCTTCCCGAAGCTTTGGAGGTGATATACAACTCTTCGCTGCATCTCTCCTTGCAAAATGATGACACGGGACTTTATCTGGAAAGCCCCTCTTATGTATACGAGTATCTTAAAAAGGAATATCTGACTGGCAGCTACTCAGTTGCTTAATTTGCCAGTTCTCTTCTATACTCTCCTTTACGAAACGCTCATAAATCCCGTACAGTTTTTTCGTAGCATATGGGTAGGCCAATCCTCCGGTTTGCTTACGCAGTTATCAGCAAGAGGAGTAAGGAGAATCAGTAACAAACAGAGCGTTCCTGCCACTGGTAGGAACGCTCTGTTTTCAATGGTTCGTTTATATTTAGCGAATCACAACCTTGACTGCGTCGAGCTTGTTCACGCTGACTTCGTCTTCCTCCTTCTTGCAAGGCAGAACAAAAGTAAACTTTCATTCTGCTCTTGCTTCGTGCGTCGGTTCGGCATAGTCCATGCAAGCATGGCTCTGCGCTCACTTAATCACAACCTTTTTGCCACCTACGATATAGATGCCCTTCGCAGGGTTCTCCACCTTGCGGCCCGTCAGGTCATAAATGACCGTTGTCTGTTGTCTGTTGTCTGTTGTCATGTCAATGCCCGTAGCGTCTCCTTCTGCATAGCGGGTCAGGGTGAAGTTGTTGAACAATAACCAGTTGTCGCCCACGTGGCTCGGCTTGCAGATGGTGAGGGTCAACGTGCCATCGGCGCCAACGTAGGTGTACACCTCGTTCATGTACTTGCCCTCATTGAACTTGGCAACGGCCTGGCCTGTGTTGTCGGGGTTGTTCTCGTCGGTCTTGCCGCTCAGCCATGACTTGAGGTTCACCTCCTCGCCGTTGGCGCTGAGTGTGGCGGTGCTGATTTCATAACCCTTCTCGCCCAAGGCGTTGCACGCGGCCCAGCCACCTGAGCGCTCGAAGCCCTGCACTGTCACCTTGTAGATACCTTCGGCAAGGCCCGTGAGGGTCTGCGTGTAGCTTCCCGTAGCCTGCCACAGCTCGCAGAAGTCGGTGCCGTAGGCGGGCTGCCAGTCTTGGTGGCGCACCTCGGTGAAGATCCAGTCATCGGAACTGCCATTGAAGCGTGCCGTGCCGATGGCCGAGGTCTTGTCCTCGGCGTTGAGTGTAGCTAAGTAGCTGACAAAGTCGCCTGCCGTAGTGGTGAGGCCAGCAGCCTTGATTACGTTCATGTAGTTCTCCTCCACATAGCCAGCTACGATGGCATCGTGCTCGGCCTTGCTCTTGAGCAGCCATACCACGGCAGCCGAGGCATCATCGGTGACGTTCACGATATCGTGGGTGAAGGCAGCGTTCCCGATGGTGAGGTAGCGGTCGCTCTTCTGCGACTTGAGCAGGTAGCCGCCCTCCACCTCCTCGAAGGCGAAGCCTGTAGAGTTGTTGTCGGTATATATGTTGCTGTCATCAGTCTCGAAGAGGTGTGCCTCGCTGTCGAGGAACTTTATCGAGCCCTCCTGTGCACTCCAGGCGAAGGGGATACCGTAGCGGTCTACCGTAGCGCAGGTGCCCCAGTGCTCACCACGTGCGAGGAAGCGCTTGCTCTCGGCATGGTACAGGTAGTATTCTCCGCTGGGCACATTAGTCACGGATGTCTCTATGCCTGTGAAGTTTCCAAATTCATTCCATGGAGCAGTGTTGCGGTAACTGTCTATAGCATCGGCTGGTACATGTAAGGTAGCGTTGCTAATATTTGTACCCTCAAAGGCATTCACCGCTGTTGTGGGTACACTCTCGGCATAGCAGTACACATCTTGAAGATTGCCACACCACGAAAACACGTCATAACTGACACTATTCACACTGCTGGGGATGGTAACTGTAGTAAGGTTCTTTATATTAGAGAAAGCCCCACCTTCTATTGTTTCCACTCCTTCAGAGATGATTACCTCGTGCCCTTGCCATCCAGAAAGTGCATACTCCTTTATCACAGAGATACCCTTCGGAGTGGTGATGGTTTCGTTCATCAGTGTACCATTGACATAGAAGTCTGCCCCTGTTTCCAAAGGATTTGTGAAATCTTGGAAGTCAATATCAAACCAAGTCCCCAAGTCATCGATGTGGATTTCTTTCACATATATTGTTACAACATATCCTTCACCCAAAATTCCCGCTCCACATGCCTTTAACGTCTTGGGTAGGTGAATGCTATTCACCTCACACTCCATAAAAGCACCCTTCCCTATAGCGATAACCCCTTCAGGGATGTCCAGATGCGAGTTGTCGAGTACTCTACCATCGAATGCCATATCACCAATAACAGCCACTCCCTTGGGGATATAGCCAGAGGTACAGCCTACAGCCAAGGTGTCGCCAGCCACTATTGCCCTATCCTCCACATCGCGGTACCTAACATTCTTGCGATTCACAATGGTGCTGCTCAAGTCTACACAACGAAGAAATGCATTCATCTGAATGTCTGTCACTGAAGCAGGGATGGTAACAGATGTCAGGCTACTGCAATTGTAGAATGCAAAATTACCTATGTTCGTCACCCCCTCGGGAATAGCGATAGAGAGCAAGTTCACGCAGTCGGCAAACATCATGTATCCAATCTTCGTCACGTTAGAGCCTATATTCACGTTCTTCACCTTGTCGCGCACTGAATGCCAGGGGTAATCGTCTGTGTCTGTACCTTCAAAGTCATAGTTCACATAAAGGTTACCCGTCTCGGGATTAAAGTTCCAGTCATCAGCCACTGCATTGTATTTATTCACATCGCCATCGGTCTGTGCCTGCATGGTTTGCACACTCATTGCTGCCACGAAGAAGAGCAGCAGCGAGAAAACACGTTTGATTGTCTTCATCTTGTTTCGTTTTTTTTGCTGCACCCCGGCTCCGTCGGTACAAGGTGTGTTCCTATAAGTATAAGAGAGATAGACACGACACAAAAAAGAAACGTGGAGCCGTCTGTTACTCGTTCCACGTCTTGAGGCTCCGGAATTGCCCTGTTTGTCGAAACGAGCAACGCCGAAAGCCCCACGATGATGTTATATAACTCTACTCTGCTACCGCCACTGGTAACACGATGAGCAACGCAAAGGTTGCTATCATGCACCAACGGGGAGGGAGTATATTTGTATATAATCATCCCATGAGGCGTCCCTTGTTGCTTTGTTCTTGACAAACATTTAGAATTTTCCGGATTCCAAGACGTCAAAACCAAAGCGTACAGTTACGCCTTTTATGTATATGTCTGCCCACCGCCATCACCCACAGGGGCTTCCGGCATGGTGTGCAAGTGCAAAATTAGCTAAACAGAACGAAAAAGCAAGAGATTTTCCCGAAATATCACAAAAAAACAGACATGATGCGTACACCTTTACCGAGTAAACGATTTTGATTTTTGGCCTGGCAAGGAGCAGCGAAGTGCTCCGCTGCAACGAAAACGATGACGAAGACGAAAACCGCGAAGCAAGTTAATCCCCATCCTTGCCAAGGCAAAAATGAAAATTTTTTACTCATAGGGATAGTACTCTCTGTAATAGTGGAAAAATCAGACAAAGGCTTTTTCCGTGACGGAGCCCTCTGATAAAACTGACGGAGCCGTCCGTTGGATTTATCGCAGGGCTCCGATATTTATGGCGATGGGCTTCGCTCGACAGATGCATGGACGCGTGCAAAAATATATGTTTAGGCCTTTTAGGTTGTAGGTGTCGGTAATTGACCGTAACTCACAGTAGACGTGCACATTGTCGACCGACACCCCCACCTCGAGGGTATCGGTGGGTCACGACATCAATGACCGATACCCCGCAACGGGGGTGTCTGTCGGTAACACACAATAGTTCAACGAGTTACAAGTAACTACCGACACCCGCAACCTAAAAGGGGGAAACATCTTTTTCGACAGGCTCGGAAGTTCCTGCCTAACCGTCGATAAAGTTTTTTCTTGCCCTACAAAAATTCTTGCGTAGGCCTACGCAACATACTCCTCTGGGGAGATAAACCTAATGGTGCTGAAGCACGCTCTTCGGAGGAACTAAAGCTCCTTTCATCGCAAGCAACGCTATCATACCGCGTTGCCGTCGCAACCGACGCCATCATTGCCTTTCCCTTTGGCCGGCGACCTAAAGGTTCCGCGTCAGTCTACAAAGGCTTTTTGAAATCGCAGAAAGGTTTTTCAAAAAAAGTCTTAAGGTTTTTCAAAAATTGCAGAAAGACTTTTTTCGAAACGGACAAAGAGAATTTCACTCGTCGGTCTTCTCAATCTTTCTCGAGGCTCTACCCTAAAAAGCAAAGGGATATAACGCAACAAAGCCCACCGCATGGCGGGCTTTGTCTATGAAATAATATAGGTGTTGTCCTATATTCATTTTTCAGCAATGGTGTCATCCTGAGGGACGAAAGATCCCGCGCTAGGACTTTGCCTAGGCTCCTCTTAATAAATCACCTTCTTTCCGTTCACCACGTAGATGCCCTTAGTAGGGTTCTTTACGCGGCGTCCTTGAAGGTCATAAATGGTGTTGATGGCGTCATCCGTTTCAATCATCTCAACACCCGAGCCATCGGTGACATACACAAGAGCCGAGGCACTCACGCCACTGCCATCGGTAGCCGTAGCCGTAATGGTAGCAGTTCCCACACCAAAAGCCATGTATTGACCTGTAAATTCATCGATATAGAGGATGGACTCGTCGCTGCAGCTCCACAACAAGTCTTTATTGAAAGCATTGGCCGGATATATGGTCGCAGTCGCTACGCCAGCATCTCCTATGCCACAATAAATCGGGGCATTGTCGATGGAGAGCGACTCCACCTTCATCGGCTCCATATCGTCGACCAAGATTAGCACATTATCCTGTATCGATGCGGACCAACCTATTGACTCCTCATAAACCTCCCTCAGCCCCTCATAGATATGCACCTTCACGGGATTATCGCAGAGGGCAAAAGGCGGGTTGGTATGGGGCATGGTCGGTGGAGTCAGAGCATAGCAATATACAAGATTTAGTATAGGGCATTCCTGGAAGGCGCCATCATAAATGGATACGACAGAACGCGGTATGTGTACCTCTTGCAAGTTCTCGCATTGGAGAAAAGCAAACTCACCGATGTGCACCAAGGATTCAGGAAAAACCAACTTAGAAAGACTAGTATTGAGAAAAGACTGAGCACCAATTTCCTCCAAAGAATTACTCCACTTCACCTCAGACAATGCGGTACATCCCATAAAGGCGAAAGGCATAATCGAGGTTACCGAGTTGGGAATCTCGATACGCTTCAGTGGAACTTGCTCGAAGCACCATGCTGGAATATTTTTCAGTTTGTTGCTCAGCGTCACCTCCTCCAGGCCCGTGCAATAGCGGAAAGTACCATAATCCATACTCTCCACAGAGTTGGGCACTACGATGCTTCTCAAATTTAGACAATAGCGAAAGGCCTCCCAGCCAATGGTCTTGACGGTATTGGGAATCACCACATTATCCAAAGATGTGCATTGGAGGAATGCATCGTTGCCAATCTCCTCAAGGCCCTCGTTCATAGTTACCGTTCTCAGATTGCTGCAGTTCGCGAGAGCAAAATCACCGACTTTCTTCAACCCCTTTGGGAAGGTGATTTCGGTCAAACTTTCACACCCTCCAAAACAATTGGTACCAAAGGATTCGACCGAGTCGCCTCCCTTAACGCTTTTTAATCTAGTGCAGTACATGAAGGCATGATCCTCCATGGTCTTCAGCGAATTGGGAAGATTGAGTCCCGTTATGGCACACGACTGAAAAGCTTCTTTGCCAATGGAGGTCAACACGCCACCGCTTGCAAAGGCTACACTCTTCAGATTAACACATCCTGAAAAGCCCTGCTTGCGAATGACCTCTACCGTCTTGGGGATTACCACCATTGTCAGCCCGGTTTGCCCCATAAAGGCCTTTTCAGCAATTTCGGCCACCGTGTAGGTCTTTCCCTCGTAAGTGACGGTAGCGGGAATGTTTACCGCACCTTGGTAGTGTTCGTACCAATTCTCAAACCCCTGTCGCCCAGCAGCATTAATTACTTTGACGGTAGTAGCTTCTATCCCGTCAAACCAATCTTCATCGATTGTCGAATATACAATTCCGTTATGTTCAAAAATAATCTCTTTAGCAGCCAACTCCATGCTAAAAACAGACAGAGCCACAACGGCCACAATGCGCATAAATGCCTTCATCTTCATCTTAAATTAATGTTACTTATTCAATACTTTTCTCGAGGTATTGTCATCATAAACAACAATTTGTACGCCTTCAGCATTTTCGTCTACGCTGCGCCCACTCAAGTCATAGCGCGCCACATCTCTCCTTGCGGCCGACTGCTGTGACACAGCTGCTGATGACGAGTTCTCATCGTTTTCGATAACGATAAAATTCTCGATGGAGCTATCATTGAAAGCTCTCTCACCGATGGTCAAATAGAGATACCCCGAAGGACCAGCCACTCTATTGTGCAACTTCAGTGTCTTCAGGAACTTTGTACCCTGAAAGGCATTGTTACAGATGCGGCGTACGGTAGCAGGCACCTCAAATTCCTCCTGAGTCTTCATCGCCGGATATCGCACCAAGGCAATGGGCGTGTCCTCATAAATGAAGTACAAAACCCCATCAATAGTCTTAACGGTATTGTACTTGTCATAATTGCTTGTCGACATATACCCCGTATAAAACTCCTCATTACCCTCAAGCGTCTGTGCACTGACCTTGGAAGTCAAAAGGCACAACATCATAAAAAGCAAAAACGCGCTAACTTTCTTCATAATTATTGTTTTTACATTAGTAATTTATTTGCAAAGTAATAAATACTTTATCATATGCGTTTAGTCCTTTTTAGTCCTTTTGACTTAAGAGGAGGACATTCGCTTACCCTCGGCTTGATGGTAAAGTGAAAAAGAGTATCTTTGCAAAAGTTTTTACAAACACGAAAAAACGCGATGGAAGCAGACGTATTATATGGCAAACTAAGGGAGAAGGTAGAGAAGGTGGCAGGGCGTGCAATGATGACACCGCGCGACTTTGACTATCTCTCGTCGCGCATCTTCGATGCCACGCGCTCTTATGTGGCATCCACCACACTCAAGCGTTTCTGGGGGTATATCGAAGTCGGCAAAGTAAAACGCCCTTTGCGCAATACACTCAACGTGTTGGCGCGGTATGCAGGGTATACCGATTGGGAATGCTTTGTGCAGAGTTTCGATTCGGAGACTGAGGCACAGAGCGACTTCTTGCCCAACGACTGCTTGAGAACAGCCTCGCTCAACATAGGCGACAGGGTGCAACTCACCTGGCTTCCCGACCGCCGTGTCACGATATGCTACGAAGGATTGGGGATGTACAAGGTAATCGAAAGCATAAACAGCAAACTGAGCGTGGGCGACACCTTCCTATGCGAACACTTTGTGGATGGAGAAGCGCTATATCTACATTGTCTGGTACATGAGGGCAACCCACCCACCAACTATGTGTGCGGCAAGGTCAATGGAGTAAAGTTCAGGGTGATGAATGGTTAAAGGTTCCGCGATGTTGTCATCCTGAGTGAAACGAAGGATCTCGCGCCAGAACTTTGCAAGAGACATTTGCGAGATCCCTCCTATTGTCGGGATGACACTAAACACTACACACTAAACAAACATGCAAACATCGGATTTCATCGATAAGAATACAGACGTCAAGGAAAGGCAACTGATAGATAGTGGCAGTTCGACATCCATCACCTACAAACTCACCAAGGAGGGACGGCTCTACTTCATGAAGCAGCTGCGCCCCGAGTATGCCAACGACCCGCGCTATCGCTCGCTCTTCTTCAAGGAATATGAGTGCGGCAAGACAATAAGTCACCCCTATGTAGTGCGATACACCGACATCGGCGAAGATGAGGAAGGACCATATATCATCATGGAGTATGTCAATGGTATTAGCCTCAAGGAGATGTTGCTGCACGAGCCTACCTACTTTGACAAGGAGAAGAACCTATACAAGCTGGTGCTGCAACTATTAGAGGCGCTACAGATACTGCACCAGCAGAATGTGGTGTACATGGACCTAAGCCCCACCAACATCCTGCTCACTAAGGCATCGAACGATGTGAAGCTCATCGACCTGGGCTTCTGCATCAGCGACACCAACGACCTTACGGGTGGATGCACCGAGGGCTTTGCAGCCCCCGAGGCCCGCACGACAGACCATACCCAACTGGATGCGCGCACCGACATCTATGCCATCGGATGCCTGCTGCAATATATTGAGAAGAGGGCAAAGGTAAGACTCCCCCGTCTGTTGCAGAGCATCATGCAGCGCTGCCTGCAACCAGAGAAGGATCAGCGCCACCAGTCGGTGGACGAGATCATCCGCCGCATCAAACGCCGCAAGGTGCGCAAGGCAGCCTACATGGCAGGTGGCTTGGCGGTAGCGATTGCTGCGGTGGTGGCATTCATCGGTTCGCCACGCTACACCACACTATGCGACCACATGGCATGGGCGATGGGCAGCGTGCCCGACAGGTTTGAGGCCAAGGGGGTATACTACCACATCACCGACCACGAAGCACGCACCGTGGAGGTGACCTTCCGTGGCAACACGCCCGATGAGTATGAATATGAATACAATGGAGGACAAGTGCGTCTACCACAAATGGTAAACTACAGAGGACGTACATTCAAGGTGACCTCGGTGGCGGGATACAGCATCAACAACATGTATGTCAGCCGCGTCAACATCCCCGAAGGAATGACACGCCTCGATGACTATGCATTCTATAATTGCTACCTCGACAGCATCATCTACATACCCCGTAGCGTGGAGCACATCGGTATGTCAGTATTTGACCCTCATCTCTACATTGAGGGTTTCGTAGTGGACAAGTCAAACACTATCTATGACAGCCGAGAGGGATGCAACGCCATCATTGAGACAGCAACAGGCACACTCCTGTGTGGATGCAAGAACAGTGTCGTCCCCCACGGCGTGGTGAGCATAGCACCCAGAGCCTTCATCGGCGCACCAGGACCTGAGCGCCTCGACATCCCTTCTACGGTGACGGAGATTGGTACCAAAGCCTTCTACCACTCGGGAGTAAAGGAACTCACTATACCCGAAAGTATGACAAGAATTGAAGATTACACTTTCCAATGGTCAGAGCAGTTGCGACGGGTAACACTGCCCGCTACGCTCACGAGCATAGGCTATGGCGCTTTCTCGCACTGCGCACTTACCGAACTGGTGATTCCCGATGGGGTAACAGAGTTAGGCGACTTCGCCTTCGACTGCTGCGAGCAGCTACAGACGCTCACCATCGGCAAGAAAGTGAGAAAGATTGGCTTTGCCGCATTCGAGGGATGCAGCAGGCTGAGCAAGGTGGTGTCGCAGATTCCTGCAAACGAACTCTTTGCCATAGACCGCAGCGTCTTTGACCACAT
The DNA here is from genome assembly GCA_045654565.1 of Bacteroidaceae bacterium. Taxonomy (GTDB): domain Bacteria; phylum Bacteroidota; class Bacteroidia; order Bacteroidales; family Bacteroidaceae; genus UBA1189. The sequence continues at coordinate 2,844 of JAZONP010000202.1, read as the reverse complement.
CGACAAGAGCTGCACACTCTACGTCCCCCGCGGTGCCAAGAGCACCTATGCCCGCACACCAGGGTGGAACAACTTCACACGCATCGTGGAGAAGCCCTAAAACGATTGCAATAATATAGATGTTTACCCAAAAACTCTTTGGAGTGAGGGTATCATCCTGAGCAACGCGAAATAACCTTTAGGTCGCCGTCCGAAGGGGCTAAAGGCAATCTCGCAATGTGCCAAGTCCTAGCGCGGGATCCTTTACTACGCTCTGGATGACACGAAACACTGGAAAACATCTATATTATTGCCCTAAACGCAACAAGGCCCGCCATATGGCGAGCCTTGTCTATTATGTTTAGGAGCAAATACTCCTAACAATTTTTAGAGTAGAATTACTCTGCGCGGAGTGTGAAGCGCTTGAAGGCAACAACCTTGAGGTCAGCGTCGATCTCCTTGAGAACGTCGCGTACGCTCTTCTTTGCCTCCATGATATCCTCCTGGTTGAGCAAGCAAACCTCCTTCAAGAACTTGCCAAGACGACCCTTAGCGATGTTCTGAATCATAGCCTCTGGGAGGTTAGCAGACTTCTCAGCAGATACAGTAGCGATGATCTCCTTAGCCTTAGCTACATCCTCAGCAGTGATCCAGCCCTTGGTCATGTTGCTCTCCATGTGATCCTCAGAGTCAACGTGAGCGGGGTTGATGCCAGCCTTAGAGAGAGCAGCGTCAACAGCCTTCTGTACCATCTCAGCCTTGGTCTTCTCAACAGCTACAGCGATCTCCTGGTTCTTGATCTCCTCAGATACGCCGTCCTCATCTACTGCGATGGGGCTCATAGCAGCAACCTGCATAGCAAGACGCTTACCAGCAGCCTCGTTCTCCTTGTTCAAGCCAACGAGTGTGCAGAGCATGTTCTTACCCTGGTGATTGTATACAGTAACGTACTCAGCCTCGATAACGCTATAGCCATCGAGCTCCATCTTCTCACCGGTGATACCAGAACGGTCGGTAACAGCGTCCTGTACAGTACCATTGCCCATGGGGAGAGCCTTTACCTCCTCGAGGGTCTGGCACTTGTTAGCAACAGCGAGGTCGAGGATATCCTGAGTCAACTTAACGAAATCAGCATTGTTTGCAACGAAGTCGGTCTCGCACTTCAAAGCGATGATAGCAGCGAAGCCACCCTCAGCCTTTGCCAAAACACAACCCTCAGAAGCCTCACGGTCTGAACGCTTTGCAGCAACAGCCTGACCCTTCTTGCGGATGATCTCCATTGCCTTGTCGAAATCGCCTTCAGCCTCTTCGAGAGCCTTCTTGCAGTCCATCATACCAGCACCTGACAACTTGCGGAGCTTGGTAATATCAGCCATACTTACAGCCATAATGTTTCTATTTTTTTTGAATTATTAAAAATGAATACTGAATTAAATTGAAAAGAGTTAGGGCATTAGGATAGCAAAGAGACAACTCCCAGCTCCTAATTCCTAACTCCTATTTATATTACTCCTCAGTCTTCTCTACGCGAGCCTTGGGAGTGCGCTTGCGAGCGGGACGAGCAGCCTTGGGAGCCTCCTCAGCCTCACCTTCGCCAGCAGCCTCTACGTCAACCTTCTCAGCCTTACGCTCCTCGAGACCCTCAGCGATAGCTGCGCAGCAAGCGTCAAGGATTACCTCGATTGACTTTGTAGCGTCGTCGTTAGCGGGAATTACGAAGTCGATGTTTGAAGGATCTGAGTTGGTATCAACGATAGCGAATACGGGGATACCGAGACGGTTAGCCTCACGTACAGCGATGTGCTCCTTGCATACGTCTACCACGAAGAGTGCAGAGGGAAGACGAGTCAAGTCAGCGATAGAACCGAGGTTCTTCTCCAACTTAGCACGCTGACGAGAGATCTGGAGGATCTCACGCTTTGAGAGGTTAGAGAATGTACCGTCAGCAGTGAGCTTGTCGATAGTAGCCATCTTCTTCACAGCCTTACGGATTGTGGGGAAGTTGGTCAACATACCACCGGGCCAACGCTCGATAACGTAGGGCATACCTACTGAAGTAGCCTTCTCGGCGAGAACTTCTTTAGCTTGTTTTTTAGTAGCAACAAACAGGATCTTCTTTCCTGACTTTGCGATTTGCTTGAGTGCCTCAGCGGCATTGTCAGCCATAGCGGCTGTCTTATGAAGGTCAATGATGTGAATACCATTGCGCTCCATGAAGATATAAGGAGCCATAGCGGGGTTCCATTTGCGCTTCAAGTGACCGAAATGACAACCAGCCTCCAGTAATGTTTCAAAATTTGTTCTAGACATTTTGTTTAATGTTTTTTGTTCGTTTACTTTCTTTTTTGTAACTCTTTTAGATTCTTACCAATCACCAAGTAATCCCTACGGAGTCTTGACGATTTAGATACTAAACGCTATTTTTACGCGGCATAAGCAAGTTCATCAAGAACAACCATGCCAGACCGATTATTTTAACGTTTACTGAACTGGAATCTGCGACGTGCCTTCGGCTGACCGGGCTTCTTACGCTCAACCTCACGTGAATCACGTGTCATGAAGCCTTCTGAGCGGAGAGCCTTCTTATCCTCGGGATTGATCTTTACCAATGCACGAGCGATAGCAAGACGAAGAGCCTGAGACTGACCAGTGAAACCACCACCATAGAGGTTTACATTGATGTCATACTTCTCAGCTACTTCGAGCTTCAACAGAGGCTGCTTAACCACATACTGAAGGATGGTTGAGGGGAAATAGTTAGCAAGATCACGCTTGTTGATAGTAATCTTACCGTTACCTTCCTTTACGTATACACGAGCTACGGCGCTTTTGCGTCTACCAATTGCATTAATTACTTCCATGCTT
>JAZONP010000201.1:0-5085 GCA_045654565.1 Bacteroidaceae bacterium | reverse complement strand
TAGAACTCCAACTCCGAGAGGCAGAAGAACTTGTCGCCCTTCTGGTCCCTATTCACCGTGATGCGCAACTTTGTCACCTTGCCACCTTGTGCACGGTAGAGCGGAGAGGTATAGGCAACAATCTTTTCCGTCTGGTTGTACCATTCGGCACCCTCAATCCAACCATTGGCACCGGCATTGAACTGGGTTGTGTACTTCAATTCAGAATCAGGATCGGGAGTTACACTATTTTGGGTATACACCGCATTCACCACTAAGTTACTCTGCACATTGGTAAAGTCCTTGTCCCAACCTGTAAAGGTGTAGCCCGTGCGTGTGGGGGCTGTAGGCGCCGTAGCCGACTCTCCCTGCTGCACGATCTCCGTCTTCAGCACTGTACCGTCCCAGTCATAGAAGGTGACGGTGTATGAAACAGGATCCACCTCGCCAATTGCTGCAATGGTAATGGCGCGTGTAGCCGTGATGTTGGTGCCGTCGATGGTCGTAGCCTGCACGGTCACCGTGCCGCCTCTGTTAGGATTCTTGGCAGTGAGGATACCGGTTGAGCTTATCGTAGCCAAGTCATTGCCGTCGATAATCTCCCATCTCACGCTGCGCAAGGTAGTGGCTATGGGCATAATCTCAGGATAGAGAGCCAGCGAGAGGTTATCCTCAGTGGTGGCATACTTGTTTGTAGCCGAGAGGATCGACACCTTCTCAGCGTAGATCAGGGTATTGGCCATGTTGCTGTTCACCACATTGGTCTGTCCCTTCAGTTCGGTAGCTCTTGCCGCAGCCCTGTTCATACTGGGAGCATAGGAGGTTCCGTCATCCAAGATATACTCGATGGCATAGTAAGGTGCGTTGGCATCGGGTGCGTAGTCGGTGTATGAGTTGTGGCTACTGCTTACCGAGCCTATCTCCTCCAAGTTATCGGCTGAAGTACCGCGCAGGATGTTGTAGCCTACCACACTTCCTCCTTCATAATCGCTCCAGATGAGATTCCACATGGTGGCAGTCAATCCGCGGTTGATAGTGAGGTGCGAGGTTGTGTGAGGTGTACTCATGGGGATGGTGCCCTCAATATCCTCATCGGGTATCAACTGTATCGCATAACGCTCGCCCTGCATGGTGGCATTGGATGAGCGGTCGATGTATTCACGCTCATACAAGTTCACCTCTCCTATTTCCACATACTGGTCGCGACGGCTGGTCTCTTTCAGAATGCGTACCTTGCCCGTGAAAGAGCCCGTATTCCAACGAATGACATTGTGTCCCTCGGCATCGGCGGTCACCACGGTAATCTGTGGCAGGTCGGTCTGCTCGTAAATCTTCCTACCAAAGGAGAAAGCTCTTTCGCAACCATTACCGTTGTATGCTCTTGCTGAAATATACCAATCCTTGATTGCACTCGTATTATTCAAGATAAGCTTGTTACCCTCGATTTTCAGCACATTGGGGTAGTCGCTTATCGGTTTATACTCCTTTATCCCGAATGCTAGGTCTTGCGGCATCATGCTCCATTCTACGTCCACACCCTCGGGAAGGTCAAGTGTCACCGTTGTGTTGTTTATCAGTGTGTAGGGCAATTCCAATTCGACCTCGTTATCATCCACATAAATCATGTGTTTCGTCACCTTGCCGTCCACGGTCAGGGTCACTGTCTTGGTGCCCGGTGTACTCCACGAGAGTACGTAGGGACCGTACTCCGAGCCCGACCGCACTGTGGCGTCATCGAAATCCCACACGGGAGTGGCATCAGAAGGCGTACCCATATAAGTCAATGTAGCATAGTCACCGACACAAACCAATGTAGGCGCATCAAACAGATAGAGTTCTTCCACGGCTACGGCGAGCGGCTCGGTAAAGACACTCCAGTCACCCTGCAGATCGATGGCCTGTAGTTGGATTTCATACTCACCCATAGGCAACACGGTGGTAGGAATAAGATACTGCGTAGCTGTGATGTAATTGAAGTTGCGTATAGGTGCCGCATTTGAGTTGCAGGCATTCTGCGGAGAGATGAAGTAGGCCCCCTCACCGCTTGCGCCCTTCTTCTTCACCGAGAGGTTATAGCGCATCTGAACGCCGGGTGTAGCATCGTCCTTAGCATCGTTCCACTCAATGAGCAGTCCCTTGGCGGTCTGCACGGCACGCACATTGGTGGGCGCCGAGGGGCGCTCGTTCTCATCGCCATGGATAGGGAAGAGGCAGTAGCGATAACCAGAATCATCGCCAACATTGTCGAATCCCAAGTTGTCATCACCAGCCAGTGTCCACGGATGATTGGGAAGTTTGAATAATCTGCAATAATCACCTCCGAAAGAGTCGAAATACCCCCCTTGCGCCACGAATCCTTGCTGGATAATGCCTTCGGGGCCAAAATAGTGGACATAAAGACCATAACCAGCATTGCCCAATGACTTATCCTGCTGGTAGGTTACTAAATCTAAATAACCGTTATTGTCAAGGTCTACGACTTCTCTGCTGGAGAAATTCCTATAACCACCCATCACATACCCAAAGCCATCCAGCTCACCCAATGGCAGTACCTCGGGAGCGGAGAAGCGCTGGTTCTCCTCGTTCCACATCACGTAGATGGCATAATCGCTTTTGCGCTGATTGATGATATCGCAATAACCATCGTTATTCATATCCGCAAAAATATAAGCGCCAATTGGAAAGTCATTTGCAGAAAGAGTCATATCAAAAGGTATTGACAGCTCCTCGAACTCGCAGTTGCCTTTATTGACCATTACCTTCATTCCTTCCACCGGCGAAGAAGTATAATTATTGATGAAACCGCAGATATCAACAAATCCGTCACGATTTATATCAACAGTTCGGCTTTCGCTAATTTCATCGTCCTCCAAATATGAAAGAATGTTATACCAGTCACTTCCTGAAACATTTCCCTTTATATCTTGCTGCTGGTAACTACCGTCGGCTTGTCGGGTATACATGAGCACCTGATAGGAACCATTCTGACTTTTCTTCCAAAACGCGTCATAATTGCCATCATGCGTATAGTCTATGTAGTGGTGGTGATAATCATAACGTTTAACAAGATACTCCAAGTTGCTGTCCGACTGCTTGGCCTTCATATTGTTCGTGCCGTTATGGGGCAGGTAGTATACCTCTCCGCTAGTACCGCCAGTTGTCCACAGGAGGTCGGCAGCACCATTGTGATCCCAGTCATACCAGAAGTCATTACCTCCATGACTCAGCAATCCGGTATTCCATATCCCCGGGGCTTGAGCAAACGCGTATCCTTCGCTTCCTTTAAGAACTACGGCTGATTGGTTACTACTGTTTGACAATCCCTCAATAAAGAATTTATCCCAATAACCGTCCATATTATAATCTGCAAAATTATGGTACCATCCCATATCATAATTTGCGTAGAAATTGTAGTCTCTATCGGTCAGGATATACTCATTCATGATGTCCATGTAGTTGGGCAACACATTCACCGTCTCTACATACGATGTACTGGTGCCATCGGCAGCGGTCACGGTGTGTGTGATGGTCTTCTCTCCAGCAGCGTTGAAGATAATTTCCACCTCGTGGCTTTCGCCTGTGCAGGTGCCGTCCTCGGCAGTCCAGGTATGGGTAAAGCCTTCGGGCATCGCTATCGCTGTGGCAATGAGTTTCTCGCCACATCCCAGTTCTGTCTTGCTCACGCGGAAGTCAGCAAAGGCTCCTGTATGCTCTATGGTGGCCTCCTCGCTCCATACCGAACCCACATGCTGGGCATCGATAGTCTGCACCGATACGTAGATGGTACCCGGCTGGCGTGAACGAAGGTCGAGCGTATAGTTGTGAAACTTGCTCATGTTGCCGTCCAAGAAGTTGCGGCGGCTGCCGTCGGCATTGGCATGGGCACGCAGGATGTCGTCACCACCCGGTGTGGTGCCCACACGCAGGGCATAGGTGAGGTCGCTCGTGACGGTGAGGTCATCACTGCCATCGCTCCAGCTGACAGCCAGCACGCCATTGTTGTAGAACAGGCCGGGCTTGGCAGGAGCTGTGGGAGCGGTGTTCGCTGCACCCATAAAGCTGTAGGCGGGAACATCTTTGATATTTGCCCACACATCCATGTGACCGTCGTTGTTGATATCCTCCACGCTGATTTTCGCGCTATATACATCAGTATAACCATCGGCAAGCGCCACCAAGGACTCGGGCTGAGCAAAAGTTTTATTAGGAAGGCCTTTCAACCATACAATATCCCGATTTGTATAGCCGTCAAAGTCGCCCCGGAATGCCAGCAGATCGTAGTATCCGTCGCCATCCAAGTCCTGACAGTTCGAGAAGAGCAGGTTGTTGTCGCCATAGTCCTGCTCGTCGAGCTGGGTGAACTGGCCCGTACCGTCGTTGCCGAAGAACATGGTGTAGGCATAGCCCGTGCTGTTGAGCGGAGCCGAGAAGGTGACGAGGATGTCCACATCGCCATCGCGGTCGAAGTCGTAGCAATACATCTCGCGGTCTACCTGTATGTTCTCGTACAGTGTCTGCTGCTCGAAGTCACCCTCGCCACGGTATACGGCCACCCACAGTTCCTGACCGGGGAAGATGAAGTCCTGGATGTGGTCGCCATTGAGGTCGGCCACCACCACAGAACCACCGAGATAACTGGTGACCCAACGGCCTTCACCTACATTATAGTAGAGTATACCGTTCATCTCGTCAATGAGGTCGACATAGCCGTCGGCATTGAGGTCGAGCGCACGAGTGGGTGCCGCCACGGTGGGGTTCATGCCTTGGGCACGCATCTGCGGAGCGTTGGCCTCGCGGCGGGGAGGAGCCGTTGCCAACCACACGCCCGAGAAGCGCACGCTACTCGACCAACCGCCGGTAGCCACCAGTCCTGTGAATGCACTCTTCTGGGTGGTAGTGCTCTGCCAGTTCTCGGGGTCGAAGGTGCTCTCATACTCCTCTTCGGTCATCACATGCATAAACTGCTCCACGAACGAGCCGTCGGCCTGCTGCACCATGATGCTCCAACTATTGTTGCCGCGGTCTTTCAAGTAGTCTATACGGCCGTCGTTGTTGATATCAAAGTTAGGCACAATCAACATTCCCTTATTATACTCAAACTCTCCT
>JAZONP010000200.1:0-7968 GCA_045654565.1 Bacteroidaceae bacterium | reverse complement strand
CAGCAAGTACGCGGCAATGATGAGTTGGGTGTCATAATCATCCTTGGTTCGCTCCGTCAACCTTATTATCTGCACATCAAGAGGCAACTCCTTTCTTTCCTGCTTCGATAGTTTTGTGTTGAGCAACTCCTCCACTGCATCGTAGATATAACCGATGTTGTCCGACTCTTTGATAGATTCGTGATACTTGGTACCGTCAGCGAACATCTTTGCCACATAGGAACAGACTAATGCTTTGTTGTTTATCATAACTATTGTTTTTATTGGTTCATCCATAATATAGCAACAAAGAGGAAAAAATTCAAAAATCGGGGTAACTTTTTTCTTTGTCAACGCGCCAGCAAGCGAGTGCAACACAAGTTTACTTGGATGTTGTTCAACGAGCGCAGCAAGCGAAAACAACACAGTTGTTAACGGATAGCATGGAATTTGTGCTGTTTTTCTCACCATTAAACCAGTAGTAAATCAAAAGATTAGGCTACACATCTCCTCTCTTTGATGAAAATTGCTGTTTTTTTAAGGCAGTTTTCGCTCGAAACTGCTGTTTTTTTAAGGCAGTTTTATTATATTTGCACCATCAAATGAATTTATGACATGAGAACGCTTGTAGCAAGGTACCGAAATATCCTTAAAAATGTAGACACCAGTTATGTCCGCAACATACATAGTACTATCCCTTGGAATGACCGCTTGATTGCCATATTGGGTGCCAGAGGGGTAGGAAAAACAACGCTGGTATTACAGCATATCAAACTCTATGAAGATGTTGATACGACACTCTTCGTATATGCTGACGACCTTTGGTTTTCTACCCATTCATTGGTAATGCTTGCCGAGATATTCTATACTAATGGGGGCCGTGTACTATATATCGACGAGATACACAAATACAAGAATTGGTCACAAGAGATAAAGAACATCTACGACCAATACCCCGACTTGAAGGTGCGCTACACAGGCTCTTCGATCCTCGACCTACAGAAGGGTAGTCATGACCTCAGCCGTAGGGTGCTCGAATTCCAAATGCATGGCCTATCGTTCAGGGAGTATGTAGCCCTCCACTATGGTGCTGATATCCCCATCCACACCTTAGAGCAAGTATTGGCTAATAAGATAGAGTTTCCCTACACAAACTATCGTCCTGTGGCACTCTTCAAGGAATATCTTCGTCAGGGCTACTATCCCTACTTCAAGGAACCGGGATATGAACTACGCTTAACAAAGACCATCAATGCCATCCTCGAAGTAGATATTCCTAAGTTTGCCGAGCTCTCCATCTCTACATCCGAAAAGCTGAAGACGCTGCTCTACATCGTTGCACAGAGCGTACCGTTCAAACCCAACTATTCGAAGATTGCCCGCGATCTTGACATGCATCGCAACGCCGTATCAGACCTTATGGTGTGGCTCGACAAGGCAGACCTTATTAATATCCTACGCGACGATGTAGAGGGCTACAAACTATTGGGCAAGGTCAACAAGATCTATCTTAACAATCCGAATCTGGCTTATGCGCTCTCCGATGACGAACCCAATATCGGTAATATCAGAGAGACGATATTTCTTGCTTGGCTACGAGCAACGCATAAGGTAACCGCATCAAGTGTGTCGGACTTCAAGGTGGGCAAGTATACCTTCGAAGTGGGTGGTAAGAAGAAGGGACAACACCAAATCAAAGATGTCGAACATGCCTATGTGGTCAAAGACGACATCGAATATGGCCACTTGAACGAGATTCCCCTTTGGGCATTCGGATTACTATATTAACAACGCGCGAATCATCCGTTTAATTCTGTTTCATCGTGTTGATTATTAAAGTCAACGCGCCAGCAAGCGAGTGCAACACAGGTTTACTTGGATGTTGCTCAACGAGCGAAGCTAGCGAGAACAACACAGTTGTTAACTGATTGCACGTGAATACACTGATTTGCATTATCAACTGAATACCTTTTTTAGTCAACAGATTTAACTGATTACACTGATTTGCCACGCGGACGAAGCTTTTTCTATTATCTAAAATAAAAAAATCATCCCGTTCGGTGCTTTTTATGATATTTATATATTTATTTGCACCCGAAAGGGATGATTTTGCATCCCGGAGTTTGTTTTTATACCCGAAAGGGATGAATAAAGAGATCGTATGAATATAGGTGAATACATCCAAGCAAAGCGAAAGCTACATGGCCTCACCCAAGTGGAGCTGGCCGAGCGCAGTGGCGTAGGCGTGCGCTTCGTGAGAGAACTGGAACGAGGGAAGCCCACTGTACAGCTCGACAAAGTGAACCAGGTATTGGCACTCTTCGGCGAGGAGCTGTCGCCCACTAAAATCGTAATCTCATGACACGGGCAAAGGTATACATCAACAAGACCCTCTGTGGCATCCTCACCGAGGACCATGAGGGATATCACTTCCAATACACTGCAGAGTATGTGGCCTCGGGGGTATAAATTTAGGCAAACTTTTAGGTAAAGTTTACGCGCATAACTCCCGTGAGTGTCAGCGCGTAACGTATCAATTTAGGCAAAGCGGCAATGAGTCATCAACGATGACGATAACGATGACAAAAACCTCCATCGGACATACACACATCGCGGAGGTTTTTTATTGAACATAAATGACCACGAATGACCCACGAATCTCCATAAATATTTATTCCTTCCACACTCGTGTAACAAGATTTTATTTATGGAAATTCATGGGCAATTTACGGCAATTCGTGTTAAATAAAGCCATCATCGCGGAGTTTTTTAAACATGAATGACCACGAACCTTTAGGTCGCTGCCGAGAGAGGTAGCCATGTTGAGGGAAAAGCAATAGTCCCGTAAATTATCATAAATATCAAGTTTTCGTCATCCGTCATCGCCCGAAGCAGCCCGGCACGGGAGCAGGGTGCTGTTTCTATTTTCATATCAACACTCATCACTATAAATTGAAATTGTATAATCGGTATTATGACGTTTATTGTACTTTTTTATGTATTTTTTAAGATATTCAAATTGATTTTTGAATTTTTTTGAAACATTATCTTTTAATTCAAGTTCAATTGTATAAATTTCATCAGATAGATAATCATTATCACCATAAACAAAAAAAATGTTTTCAATAGAATTTACTTTATTGTTTATGTGATTTATTTTATTTATCAAATGTGTATTCATATTTTTATTATTTTTAATTAATACATAAATAATATAGTATAAATAAGTAATATTTCAAATAAATATGATAAATTTATCTACATATATAATTGAAAATTTAGAAAACGATATTTTCGAAAATTCATATACATTATATCATAGACCTAAGCCTGTAAGATTTAAGCACGGCATGACCACCACTCACGATCTCGGCACCACGCAGCGCCTCCTTCAGTTCCTTGCTGGGGCGGAAGCTGATAGGCAATCGTGCCCGACTGTTTCGTTGCTTTTGTCTTTCTCATAGTTTTATATTGTTTTCTTCTATTGATATATTCTTAATCAACTGATTATACGGGAATACACTGATTCTTAATTCTACTGAATCTCTTTTTATCAACGCGTCAGCAAGCGAGTGCAACACAAGTTTACTCGGATGTTGTTCAACGAGCGCAGCAAGCGAAAACAACACAGTTGTTAACAGATTGCACGGATTGCACGGATTCGGGAACAATTTAGGCAAAGATTTAGGCAAAGTTTACGCGCATAACTCCCGTGAGAGTCAGCGCGTAACATGGTAATTTAGGCAAAGCGGCAATGTGTCATTGACGATGACGAACCACTACGCGCTTCGCTTGTAACTCCCTCCGCTCCACTACGTTCCGCTCGTCCCTCTATAAACAGAGGGACAGTTAGCAGGATGACTCCAATAAAAGGCATTTATAATGCGTTTTTCCTGATTCTTCCAAGTTTCATACTTTCTACCTGCAAATAGAAGAGTTTCTACTTGCAGGTAGAATATTTTCTGCTTGCAGGTAGAATGTATTCTACTTGCAGGTAGAAACATTTTTATCTTTGCCCAAAAAAGATAATCTATTGTTCTGATTTTTGCAAAAGAACCTCCCATTTTATTTGCAAGTATACTGGTTTTCAGGGTATTGACTTCACTGTTCCGATGTTGTAACTTTGTATCAAAATAACATAAACAAAACAGAAACTATGGAAAACAACCAACCAAACCAAAACCAGCATTGTGTCATCCCGACAGAACGCAGTGACGAGGGATCTCTCGCATCCGCTCGAGATGACAAGCAACCAACTAAAACGTCTTACGCCGACGTGCTCCGTGAGACCCAGCAGGCAGAGTTTCCTCTACTCAGTGAAGTGACAGCCCCCTTCATGGGCAATCCCTTAACGCTGATGAATGCCATCACTGATGAGGAGGGCACGGTGGTGCCCTGTCCCCTACCCGACTCGATGACCCAGTGCCTGCCCCAGATGATGAGCGAGCCATTGAGCCTGTATGACGATGCCGATATCCGCACCATGCTCCTCGCCGCCCTGATGCCCACGCTGGGCTCTGCCATGAGCCATGTGCGTGTGCGCCACGGTCAGCGTCTCTACTCGCTCGGCATCATGAACCTCTGCGTGGGTCCCTCGGCCTCGGGCAAGGGATGTGTGGGCGATGTGGCCAGCCTCATCGACGACATCAACAAGATCATCACCAACGAGAGCAATGAGGCAATGGCCGACCACCGCAAGCGCCACAAGCGCTACAACCGCCTCACCAGTCAGCTCAACTTTGCCGCCAAGGGCGACATAGAACACCTCGTGGATGTGAATGACATTGCCGAGGAGGTCGACGAGCCGCAGGCCCCCTTGCGCCGCATGCACAAGCTCCCTGCCAAGACCACGGCGGCCAACCTCTACCGCCTCATCTATGCCAATGAAGAGAATATATCGTATCTCCACATCCCCGAGCTGGCCGAGCTGAGCGCTGCCAACCGCGGCTCGTTCGGCGACTTCATGTATATCTTCCTCGCTGCCCATGGCGAGGAGGACCTCCACACGGGCCGCAAGACCGACGACGAAGACTACCACATCGAGCACACCCGCCTGGCACTCACCGCTACGGGCACCATGTCATCGGTGCGCGACTTCATCCCCAACCTCGAGGATGGTCTCTCCACCCGCTTCCTCTACCACAACCTGCCCGCCAAGAGCACCTTCCGCAAGGAGATGGACGAGGCCACGGCCGAGGCATTCCTCGATGTGTATGGCCATCACCGCAGTGTGCTCACCGAGATATGGAAGGAACTGCGCCAGTTTGAGGGCAAGACGGAAGAAGAACTACCCCGACTCATCCTCCTCGACGCCCAGCGCGAGTATATCGATAAGTACTATGAGCAGATGTTATCGTTCGTGGCCCTCACCCAACCCGACAAGGACCTGCGTGCTCCCATCCTGCGCTCGCGTCTCAACCTCTACCGTATGCTCATGATCATCGCCGTGCTGCGCCGCTATGAGGAGCTGGGCTGTGTGGAGGGAATGTTTGCCGAGCAGCATTTTACCGTGTCGGAAGCCGACCCCAAGTGGGGCCTCGCCTATATATTCTATTGCGTGATGCAGACCTCGGCCCTCTACAACCGTCTGCGCCGTGAGGAGAAAGAGGAGCCCAAGCGCACCTGCATCAGCCCACTGGCCTTCGTGCAACTGCTCTCTCATCAGTTCACCACCGCCGTGGCCGTCAAGCTGGGCGAAGAGATGGGCATCAAGGAGCGTGCCGTGCGCCACCACCTGCGCACCCTCTGCGTGAAGGGCTACATCGAGCGCCTCCGCCAAGGCGTATACCGCAAGGTGACACGACGCATAAATGGCAAAATCAGGCAAGCCGCATAGGGGTATACCGCAAGGTGACGAGACGCATAAATGCCAAGAGAAACCAAGTATCCATACAAGACTCTGTCATCCCGAGCAAAGAGAGGGATCTCGCGCAGGGACTTGGCCAGGATACTTTGCGAGATGCTTCGCTACGCTCAGCATGACATCGACTGGAAGCCAAGACGGAACATAAACACAAAAATCAGGCAGACCGCATAGGTTTGCCTAATTTCATGCCTTACGCGCTGATAATCATCGGAGTTACACGCGCAAACTTTGCCTATTTCTTTGCCTTCTTCACTGGTTCCATCTCTACGATGAACTGATGTAGTTCTTCGGGAAGGCGTTTCTTATAGTAGTCGGCCTTCTTGGCGGGGACATAGATGGCTTCAATTGATTCACATCCTCTAAAATCATCATAGATTTCCTTGACACCTACAGGCAAGGTGATTGTTTTTAAATTAGTGCAACCATCAAACGCAAAACCGATACTCGTTACGCCCTTAGGGATTACTATACTTGTTAAACTTCTGCAATTCCAAAAAGCAGTACTGCCTATCGATGTTAATTCCTTGGAGAACACTAAGTCTGTTAAACCACTGCAAAGGAAGAAGGCATAATCCCCTGATTATAGTGCGATTCTAATTAGTCTACTACTTAAACATTTTCCCGAATGATGCGAGTTTCCTCGGGAACACCTAATTTGTCTATATTCGTGATGTGGGTAGGGATGGTGATAGAGGTCAGGCTAGAGCAACCCTCAAATGCATCATTTCCAATGCTTGTAACACTGCTGGGGATGGTGATAGAGGTCAGGTTCTTGCAAAACAGAAATGCCTTTTCTCCAATGCTGATCACACTGCTGGGGATGGTGATAGAGGTAAGATTATCGCAACCACAAAAAGTCTTAGGTCCAATGCTGATCACACTGCTGGGGATGGTGATAGAAGTTAGGCTCTCGCAATCATAAAATGCCACATCTCCAATGCTAGTCACACTGCTGGGGATGGTGATTGAGGTCAGGTTATCGCACTCCCAAAATGCCCCCTTTCCAATGCTGGTCACACTGCTGGGGATAGTGATAGAGGTCAGGCTCCTGCACCCACGAAATGCCTTTTCTCCAATGCTGGTCACACTGCTGGGGATGGTGATAGAAGTTAGGCTCTCGCAATCATAAAATGCCCCCTTTCCAATGCTAGTCACACTGCTGGGTATGGTGATTGAGGTCAGGTTATCGCACTCCCAAAATGCCCCCTCTCCAATGCTGGTCACACTGCTGGGGATAGTGATAGAGGTCAGGCTAGAGCAACCACTAAATGCCCAATCTCCAATACTGGTCACACTGCTGGGGATGGCGATTGAGGTCAGGTTCTTGCAAAACAGAAATGCCTTTTCTCCAATGCTGGTCACACTGCTGGGGATAGTGATAGAGGTCAGGCTCTCGCACCAACCAAATGCCGCCTCTCCAATGCTGGTTACCTTATATTCCTCACCACCAATTGTAATAGATGAGGGAATAATAACATCTTCTACATCGGGTTCTTCTACACCGATCACCTCAACCCATTTATTTGTAGGGTCCGTGATTTCGAATTCCAAATTTTCAACTGTTGGCATAGCGTATCAAATTTTTATGGTTTGAACTAAGTGTGTGCGGTAAGAGCGCAGGGGCATTTGGCGCACACACGGAGAGAAAAAATTAGATTTGTTTGATCGTGTATCTAGTTTGAAATTTATGGCACAAATGTAGTAAATAAATTCTATATATCAACGTATTAACCGAGAATGATTTTGTTTTAACCACAAATAATCACGAATTTCAATATCCACCCACCGCCGATTTTTATAGTTTATCGATGAATGATGCGAGTACCCTCGGGAATATCTAATTCATCTATATTCGTGATGTGAGCGGGCAGGGTAATAGAGGTTAGACTCTTGCACCCCCAAAATGCCTTCTCTCCAATGCTGGTTACACTCTCGGGGATTACTATGCTCGTCAAACCACTGCAACCTTGGAAAGCTCGACTTCTATTTTTTTTACACTCTTAGGTATTGTAATGCTTGTTAAGTTAATGCAGTTAAAGAAAGCAGAGCAATCTATCTTTGTTACACCCTCGGGGATTACTATACTTTTTAAACTACTGCAACAAGAGAAAGCAAAACCTATC
>JAZONP010000199.1:0-3926 GCA_045654565.1 Bacteroidaceae bacterium | reverse complement strand
TCAATCTTTTCGATGATAGCCTCGTGCGAAGCGCCTGAAGCCACGGTAGCCTCGAAGGGATAGAGGTCTACGATAACGAGGTCAATCTCGGGAATCTCGTAGTTCACCATCTGCACTTGGTCGCTCTCAAGGTCGCGACGACCGAGGATGCCACCGAACACCTTGGGGTGGAGTGTCTTCACACGACCACCGAGGATTGAGGGATAACCTGTGAGGTCCTCGACACGCTGGCAGGGAACGCCGAGCGACTCGATGAACTCCTGTGTACCGCCTGTAGAAAGCAACTGTACGCCCTCCTTATGGAGCGTGGTAATGATCTCATCCAATCCGTCCTTGTGGAATACCGACACAAGGGCAGTCTTCATTCTTTTGTTGTCTGACATTATTCGCTGATTTTAGTTATTATTCGGGTTTACACTTTTAAGTTCACAAAGTTAGTGCTTTTTCTTGGTTAATCGAAGATATTGCCGATTTATTTATAAGCAAAAGCATCATAAAAATAGTTAAGCGGAGAACAATTTGCACACTCCCCGACATTCACTATCTTTGCCGTGAAAAAAACAAAGTGAAAGTACAGCTATGAGCCCATCTGAATCATTGCACGAAAGCTTACGTTTGCGCCTCTCGGCCCGCCCCTGCAAGACGTTGACCACAACTCTTGCCGCCGAGGCTATAGCCGACAAGATGGTACTCGATGCCCTACTTTCATTCTTGCACGATGGGGAGGATTCCTTGCGATGGCGTGCCGCTTGGGTATTGGAGAAAGTGACGAGCCAATGTCCATCACTCCTCATCGACGAAAGGTCTCGAATGAAAGCCTTGGCAATGCAAGCCGATATACCTGATGGCCTCCGCAGATTGACGCTCGGGATATTGTATCATCTGCCTGATGATGAAGTTTTTGACGTAGCATTTTTCAACTTTCTCCTCGATGTGATGCTTAGCCTTCAGTCTTCCCCTGGGGTTCAGTCACTGGCAATGAAGTTGGCCTATCGACAAGGTAAATCAAATAGTGATTTACACAAAGAGTTTCTATGTATCATACGTAATCAGGAGTTTGACTATTATTCGGCAGGCGTAAGATCCGTGGCGAAGAAATGCTTGGAAGGGAAACTATAGAAAAACTATCGCTTAGGTTCAATTCCGATTATCGCACTTTGGATATAATTGTATGCTGCATTGGAGTCTGCTATACAGTCGAAGTCGAAATAGCCGTCACACTGACCTCCCCAACCCCAGTTGACATAGTAGAGGCCTTGGTCGTCGATGCCACATACGACGAAGGCGTGGCCATTGTGTCGCGTCGAACGCGTAGAATAGTAGATGGGGCGATGTGCCGCCAGTTCATCGCCCATCAAGCGGTTCCACTCCTCGTCGGTATAGTGGAGACGGTGAACATGGCGCATCTCGGGCGAGTAGGCAAAGTGTTCCATCAACGCTTTGGGTACATTGGTCGAGTAGGCGCTGGTCAGCACGGGAGTATACATCACTCCTACCGCATGCCCCACATCGCGCATCAGCCGCGCTACATCGGTAATGCGCATCTTCTTCGAGTAAGGATAGTGGTCTTTCATCTTCTGCCAGTTGTACTCTTCGCCCAATGTCGTGGTGGTGTATGTGGTGTCGAGGTTTTGGATTTCAGCGCGGCAGACACCCTCTCCCTTCTCGGGCCAGGCGTGGTACTTCATGATCTGCGCCACGGCAGTGGTGACACAGCCCGTTATGAGTTTTCGCTCATTCAACACGGGGCAGAAGTAGTTATACGGTGGATGTTGTCCCCATCGTGTGGTAAGCAGAGGGGCAACGGGCGTTGTGCTTCGCTTTGCCTTGGGCATAGCCTTGCCTTTTCTCAAGGCATCAATATAGCCTGCATAGCAGTTGAGATACCCCAAAAGACTGCTCGAGAGGGAATTGCTAATGGGTGCATCCAACGAATACCCCACGATGAGCTGCTCCACCGCATCGTCACCCGCCACGATGACGAACCCCTTACGGCTTGCCGGTGCAAACACATAGTACTCCGAAGCAGTGAAAGCCACCTTCTTGCCATGCTGTGGACTATACACGAGGTCGAGTCCTTTAAGCGATTTCACCTTCTTGATATCCTCGCCCAACTTTTTCATATAGTAGAATCGCGTGGCAATAGCACACGCCTTATCCTCTGAGATAGGGCGAGCGAAGAATTGAAGCGAACTCGTGAGAGCAATGAGCAAAAGCCAAAATGATTTCAATCTACCATCCATAATCGTTACAATTGTTTGAAATGCAAAATGAAGAAAGGTTCATTGAGGTTATAGAAGCAATTCGCTCTTGGCTTTCGTGTTTTTCGTAGAAACCAACAAATCAGACTCACTAGCACTCCGAACACTGCACGACGCGTTTGGGGAACTCAATTATAAGCCAAGCGATATATTTCAATCTAGTACCGCACCTCCCCATTCGATTCATATTTCAACCGATACACATCATCAATGAACAATGAATCATTGCGTTCCACAAGGTCGACCAAACGATGATTCTCATAGCCACATTCTATGAAATAGATGCGATAGGTATTGTCGTGCTCATGCACCACCTTCGTCACTTCGTCAATCTCATTCGGACCATCTTGATAACCATTAATGAAATTATAAAAGCTCCACCATTCAAGGCCTACCTCTTCTTGTGAAATGATGTAATCTTCTTTCAGCTGAGCCTCATAATCATCCCCTAGCTTACTCAAAAAGCGTGAAGTGCAATACTTTGTTGCATCCAGTTGAAATGGCTTCAGTCCAAATACATAATCGGCGTAAAACTCCTTCAGCATGTTTATCGCCTTCTCTCGCCCTTCCCTTCCAAAGGTGCAGATGTTCCCTGGCTTATTCTGTGCCATTGCATATATGCCGCACAGTACGTATAGTATAATCGTTATTAAAACTCTCATCGTCTTATCTATAATTGTATTGAAGCAGCTAACCGCTCATTCAGCAGGTCACACAAGCGCTGAGGACTCATTGTCAGGCCATCGGCAGGGATGGACTCTTGCGAGCCATAAAACTTATTGTTGAATCTGCGCACTGCACGACCCGCCCTATTCGCATTGTCCAGTTTATGCTGCTCGATGCCCTTCTTGTATTTTATCCCGATTAGTGAGGTCCCACCGAAACGATGAGGGGACATTTTGAAGACATAGAATATTGCTACATCAGCAAACGACACCTCCCAATGCCGAAAAGCTATATTCATCACCAACTTCGTGTCCGTGACAACTATGGTCGGTTTATCAAACAGCCTCTCTCTTAGAATGTTGTAGAGCAAGATTAGTGCTCCTAATCCAAGGAACAGGATGCATAGCCATGCAACGACTCTGTCACCTGCTTTCTTATCACATAGCATGAGAATAAACAATGCGATATTGACAAAACAGAAAACAAGGAGAAAAAGGGTCTTCCACATCGAGCGATAAACTTTGATTTCTTCCATAGTATTGATTGTATCTGCTTATTCAGTACAAAGATATTGACTTACGTGGAAAAAGCAAAATAAAACCGACCTCCATTTCATCTGCCAAAGTGTCGCCGAGAAGTGATAATAGCAAGGTTTTCAGATAGCTAACGGCGACAGATAAGCGTCGTTTGGTGTCGTGTATTTATATATTCATCTTAGGCTTGATTTATGGCATATGCCTATGTTCTTTTAATGCGTAAAACTTTTTCACACCTATGAAAATTTATTTTCAACAAAGCGAAAAACTTTTTTCAACGAAGTGAAAATATTTTCTCAATTGTCACAAAAAAGGTGCCAGTTGAAGTGTACTGAAATAAGTTGACAGATTAAACTTAGAATCCTATATAGGTTTACGCTGAGAATATTTATTCCTATCTGAGTTTACGCTTTGCAAAGATAATCCAAAATAGGTTTACATTCCAAACGATATTTCAAGTATC
>JAZONP010000198.1:0-4066 GCA_045654565.1 Bacteroidaceae bacterium | reverse complement strand
ACATCGACGGTGGTGCAGTGACCTATATCATGGAGAAGGAGGGTTTGACACCTGCCGGTGTTTCTGACCTCTTGAACAAGAAGTCTGGTGTAGCCGGTATCTCAGGCGTGTCTTCAGATATGCGCGAGATTTGCGATGCTGTCGACGCTGGTCACCCCCGCGCAACACTCGCCCTCAACATGTACGAGTACCGCATCCGCAAGTACATCGGTTCATATGCTGCCGCTATGGGTGGAGTAGACATCATCCTCTTCACCGGTGGTGTAGGTGAGAACCAGGACAACACCCGCGAGGCCGTATGCCGTGGTCTCGAGTTCATGGGCGTAGAGCTCGACGTCGAGAAGAACAAGGGTCTCCGCAGCCAGGAGGCAGTAATCTCAACTCCCGCGTCTAAGGTGAAGGTGGTAGTCATCCCCACCGACGAGGAGCTGATGATCGCTACCGACACGATGAACTTACTTTAAGAAAATTCTAAATTCTGAATTTTGAATTCTGAATGGCCTCCGGACTTTTTCTTGCCGCGAAGCTATTAACAGAATTCATAATTCAGAATTCATAATTAAAAGAAACCATGTACGAACAACTACTAAACCTTGATCCTGTGAAGATCAACTTCAGCAAGTCTGGAATGGACATGCTGAATATCGCCTTGGCGATTGTGATGTATGGTGTAGCCCTCGGCATCAAGCCCGGCACCTTTGCCGATGTGTTCCGCAAACCGAAGTCAATCCTTGTGGGTGTCATCGGCCAGTGGATTATCATCCCCGCCCTCACCTTCCTTCTCATCATCATCTTCCACAAGCACATCACTCCGATGGTCGCTATGGGTATGATTCTGGTAGGCTCTTGCCCTGGAGGTAACGTATCAAACTTCATCACCTCCATCTCTCGTGGCAACCGCGAACTCTCTGTGTCAATGTCGGCCGTGACCACTACGGCAGCCATCTTCACCACCCCGGCCAACTTTGCCATCTGGGGCAGCCTCTACGTGCGCTACCTCGATCGCCACGCAGCCGATGCCCTTCAGGTGCTCAGCATCCCCATCTGGGACATCTTCATCACGATATTCGTCCTGCTCGGTATCCCCTTGGCCCTCGGCGTGCTCACCACACATTATGCCCCCAAGGTAGCCAAGGCGCTCAACAAGCCCTTGCAGTACCTCTCCATCGTGGTGTTCCTCGGCATGGTGCTCATCTCCTTCTGGAACAACTTCGACATCTTCGTCAAGTACCTCAAGTGGATTGTCGTTATCGTAGCCATCCACAACGGGCTCATCCTCTTCACCGGCTACTGGCTCGGTGAGCTGTCAGGACTCCCCCGACCCGATCGTCGCGCTATCACCATCGAGATGGGCATCCAGAACTCGGGTCTCGGACTCATCCTCCTGTTCAACCCCGCCATCTTCCCGCCCGAACTGCAAAATGGTGGTATGCTCATCGTCACCGCTTGGTGGGGCATATGGCACATCATCGCGGGTCTCACGGCCGCAGGCATCTTCCGCCTCCGCGACAGGTTCGTATGGGCAAAGAGACAAAACAACGTTTAATCTGAATTATGAATTCTGAATTATGGCCATCGTTGTAAAGGATTACATCGCGAAGCTTAATTCAGAATTCATAATTTTTAATTTTCAATTCCTATCGTGCAAGTATACACCAAGAATCTAGGATACACCTTCTTGCGTATCTTTTGGGTAAACCCCATCATCAAGCTATCACTGCGCCGTCTGACCATCAAGGGGCAGGAAAACCTCCCCAAGGACGGAGCCGTCATCATCGGTTGCAACCACACCAGTGCGTTGCTCGACCCCCTGGTCATCCTTCGCGCCATGAATAGCGATACGGTCTTCATGACCCGTGCCGACATCTTCCGCAAGCCCCTCTTGCAGAAGATTTTCACGTTTCTCAAGATGCTACCCATCTTCCGCATCCGCGACGGCATCGCTGCCGTGAAGCAGAACGAGGAGATCATCGGCAAGTGCGTCAAGGTGCTCAAGCATCACATTCCTCTGGCTCTCTTCCCCGAGGCTACACACCGCCCCAAGCACTCGTTGCTCCCCTTGAGCAAGGGCATCTTCCACATCGCCCTCGAGGCCAACAAGCAGTTTGGTCACGAGCGCCCCGTGTATATCGTGCCCATGGGCTTGGAGTATGGCCGTTACTTCCGCTACCGCTCGGGTGCCGTAGCCACCTATGGCGAGCCCATCAATGTCACCGAGTTTGTGCGCCAGCACGAGGGTGAGGTGACCCCCGCCAAGCTGCTCGCCATGCTGCGCGAGGAGCTCTCTACCCGCATGAGCAAGCTCATCGCCTACGTACCCGACACCGAGGACTACGATGCCCAGTGGGAGCTCGCCAAGCTCTGCACCGCACAGTGCAATCCCCTGTCGCCAGCCGAGCGCCTCACGCTCAACCAGGCAGCCATCAAGCACCTGGTAGAGAAGAAAGAGACCGATACCCCCGAGGCCACCGCAGCGCTCTATGCCGACGCCGTGGCCTTCAAGAAGGAGCGCCGCCTGCATGGCATACACCCCTCATCGACCAGCCACAAGCACCCCTTGGCGGCATCGATAGGCAACACCATCGCCCTGCTCTGTGCCCTCCCCTACTACCTCTTCAGTGCCATCACCATGCTGCCCTCGTGGGTGACCTCACACATCATCGTGAGCAAGCTCAAGGACAAGGCCTTCAGCAACACAGCCCGCCTGGGTGTCAACCTCGCGTTGTGTGGCCTGCTGGTCATCATCTGGAGCATCGTGTTCCTGTGCACCCTGCCCAAGGCACTGGCACTCATAGGCATCGTGCTGCTCTTCCCCGCCATGGGCTTCTTCTACGACTACAACACCTTCGCGCTACATACCCGGTCTGACTGGCAATGGACGCTGAATAAGCATCTCCATGGCCCCCTGCAGACGTTGCTCAAGCGTTGTAAGTGATTGCTTGTTTTTAGGAGATAAAGGTTATTAAATGGAGATAAATGGAGATAAAGGCCGAATGTTTAGGAGATAAAGGTTATCAAAAGGAGATAAATGGAGTTAAATGACGAATGTTTAGGAGATAAAGGTTATTAAATGGAGATAAATGGAGTTAAAGGCCAAATGTTTAGGAGATAAAGGTTATAAAAAGGAGATAAATGGAGATAAATGGAGTTAAATGCTAAATGTCCTTTCGCGCGATGAGACTATTGGTCTTTATCTCCCCAAAGAGCGAAGCAATAACTCCCTTTAACTCCTTAACTCCTCAAGAGAACCACCTCCCTTTAACTCCTCAATTCCTCAAACTATTGGCCTTTATCTCCCCAAAGAGCGAAGCGATAACTCCCTTTAACTCCTTAACTCCTCAAGAAAACCACCTCTCCTTAACTCCTTAACTCCCAACAAAGACCTCTCTCCCCCTTAACAACCAAAGAAAAACAACAATATAAACAAACACACAACAAAACGATTATGAAAAAGACATTTCTGACCTTGTTGGCAGGCCTCTTGTTGGCATCGACTTCGGTGCTCTACACCAGCTGCCAGCCCAAGCCCGGAACCTTCGAGATTGGTGAGGGCAAGTTCCTCCTCAACGGCGACTCCTTCACCGTGAAGGCTGCCGAAGTACACTACCCCCGTATCCCCCGCGAGTATTGGGAGCACCGCATCGAGATGTGCAAGGCGCTGGGTATGAACTCCATCTGCATCTACATCTTCTGGAACATCCACGAGCAGCAGGAGGGTGTCTACGACTTCACCGGCAACAATGACATCCGCGCCTTCTGTAAGCTTGCTCAGAAGCACGGCATGTATGTCATCGTGCGCCCCGGTCCCTACGTATGTGCCGAGTGGGAGATGGGCGGTCTGCCCTGGTGGCTCCTCAAGAAGAAAGACATCCGCTTGCGTGAGCAGGATCCCTACTTCATGGAGCGCGTACGCCTCTTCGAGCTCGAGGTAGGTAAGCAGCTTGCCGACCTTCAGATCACCCGTGGTGGCAACATCATCATGGTGCAGGTTGAGAACGAGTACGGCTCATACGGTCAGGACAAGGAATACGTGTCTGCCGTACGCGACATGGTGCGCGAGGCAGGC
>JAZONP010000197.1:0-6500 GCA_045654565.1 Bacteroidaceae bacterium | reverse complement strand
GTGCTCTACTTCGTCATCGACGAGAAGATGAATAGCGTAGACCTCACCGACAAGGGTATCGAGCTCATCACCGGTAATGCGGCCGACCCCACCCTCTTCGTGCTACCCGACATCGCATCAGAGATGTCGGCTCTTGAGGGTAGCGGACTCGAAGGTGAGGAGCTGCTGCAGAAGAAGGACGAGCTCTTTACCAACTATGCCATCAAGAGCGAGCGCGTACATACTATCAACCAGTTGCTCAAGGCCTACACCATGTTCGAGAAGAACACCGAGTATATCGTGACCGAAGCGGGCGAGGTGAAGATCGTCGACGAGCAGACCGGACGTATCATGGAGGGTCGCCGCTACAGTGACGGCTTGCACCAGGCCATTGAGGCTAAGGAGCGCGTGAAGGTGGAGGCAGCATCGCAGACTTTCGCGACCATCACTCTGCAGAACTACTTCCGTATGTATCACAAGCTGTCGGGTATGACTGGTACGGCCGAGACCGAGGCAGGCGAGTTGTGGGATATCTACAAGCTCGACGTGGTAGTGATCCCCACCAACCGCCCCATCGCACGTAACGACATGAACGATCGCATCTACAAGACCCAGCGTGAGAAGTATAATGCCGTTATCGCTGAGGTGGAGAAGATGGTGGCCGAGGGACGCCCCGTGCTCGTGGGTACCACATCGGTAGAGATCAGTGAGTTGCTCAGCCGTATGCTCACCATGCGCAAGATTCCTCACAACGTGCTCAACGCTAAACTACACCAGAAGGAGGCCGACATCGTGGCCAAGGCCGGACAGAAGGGCACCGTGACCATCGCCACCAACATGGCGGGTCGTGGTACCGATATCAAGCTCACCGACGAGGTGAAGGCAGCCGGTGGTCTTGCCATCATCGGCACCGAACGCCACGAGAGCCGTCGTGTAGACCGCCAGCTACGTGGTCGTGCCGGCCGTCAGGGCGACGTAGGTTCATCGGTATTCTTTGTATCACTCGAGGATAACCTCATGCGCCTCTTTGCTGCCGACCGCATCGCTAGCGTGATGGATAAACTCGGCTTCCAAGAGGGCGAAATGCTGGAGCACAAGATGATTTCCAAGAGCATTGAAAACGCACAGAAGAAAGTCGAGGAGAACCACTTCGGTACACGTAAGCACCTACTCGAATATGACGACGTGATGAACAAGCAGCGTACCGTCATCTACACCAAGCGCCGCCACGCCCTCATGGGTGAGCGCATCGGCATGGACCTTGCCAACATGATATGGGATCGCTGTGAGCGCATCCTCGAGCTGGGCGACTACGAAGGCATCCGCATGGAGCTCTTCCGCGTCATGGCCCTCGAGTGCCCCTTCACAGAGCAGGAGTATGAAAACAGCAAGAAGCGTGGCGAACTCGTAGAGCGCACCTTCAACGAAGCCATGGCAAACTTCAAGGCCAAGATGGACCGCTTGGCACAGATTGCCAGCCCCGTCATCAAGCAGGTTTACGAGCGCGATGGCATGCGCTTTGAGCGTATCCTCGTGCCCATCACCGATGGCAAACGCGTATACCAAATTCCTGTCGACCTCAAGGCAGCCTACGAAAGCGATTGTAAGGAGGTGGTGAAAGCCTTCGAAAAGGCCATCATGCTCCATGTCATCGATGACGCATGGAAGGAGAACCTCCGCGAGCTCGACGAACTGAAGCACTCGGTACGCAACGCCAGCTACGAGCAGAAAGACCCCCTCTTGATCTACAAGCTTGAGTCGGTAAA
Organism: Bacteroidaceae bacterium; assembly: GCA_045654565.1. Lineage (GTDB taxonomy): Bacteria > Bacteroidota > Bacteroidia > Bacteroidales > Bacteroidaceae > UBA1189. Next base: position 4,755 of record JAZONP010000197.1, on the reverse strand, counting down.
CCTCTTCGACGCTATGGTAAATAAGATCAATGACAAGACCTTATCCATCCTCATGCGCGGACAGATTCCCATGCGCGAGCCAGAGCAGGTGCGCGAAGCTCCCGTTGAGACCCGTGCACAGCGCCGTCAGCAGTATCAAGAGAACAAGACCGAGCTCACTGACCGCAACCAGCAGGCAGCAGCACAGAACGACACCCGCGCCCAGCGTCGCGAGCCCATCCGTGCCGAGCACACCGTAGGCCGCAACGACCCTTGTCCCTGCGGTAGCGGCAAGAAGTTCAAGAACTGCCACGGTAAAGACTTGTAATTATAGCAAGCCTAGATATGCCCCACCTATTTGTCATCCTGAACGCAGTGAATAGTCTCTTTTCATTATATAGCCCGAGATTATTCACTACGCTTAGGATGACAAGTTGTTTTTTAGGTAGCCTACTCTTGCTTAGTTCGTGCAGCGAACTTCTCTACATCAATATTGAGCAAATGCTACCTCCCGAAGTGACGCCTTCACATAGAGCAAAGAGCATTGGAATAGTAAATAACTTCAATAAGAACAATGTCGTAGTAGCCAACAATGAAGCCGTCATACTTCCCTGCGATGTTGACACCTTGCGTGAGCTCATAGCCCACACGTTTGCCGAGTCAGGCATAATGGACCGCGTGGTCATCCTCGACTCACTACTCTACCACCCCGACAGCATCACACCCCATATCCTCACCAGCACTGAGGTGAACGACCTCTGCCAACTGCTCGAGGTGGAAATGATCTACTCCATCGACTATGCTTGCCTCACCTATCACCCTGCAGCACGCTTTATCTCACGTCCTCTAAACGCTTATCTCTGCTCGCGCATCTACACTCCTGATCGTGATAGCATATCGGGCATTAGCATACTTGACAAGGGAACAATCGACTGTTGGATTGATAATTCTGATGAAATAGCCTCCATCGTTCCACACATACCCGCCATGCTTTCCGAGGCCTGTATCAAGTCCTACCTACCCTCATGGAAAGAGCGGGAAAGGGTCTTTTACTATGACCGGCTTTGCTACGAGATGCGCGAAGCCAAAGTCTATATCTACGAGGGCAATTGGGAAGACGCTGCCGAGCAATGGCACGAACTATTAAGAAGTAAACTGAGAGCCTACCGTTTCATGGCAGCCTATAACCTTGCGCTATACTATGAGATGACCGATCGCATAGATGAAGCCTTAGCCTCACTTGACCAGGCCGAAGAGTTTGCGACAAAACGTCGCAAGAAAGACAACACGACAATTCTGATTTTCGACACCACCTTAATAGAAAAGTACCGAGAAGTCCTCAACGAGCGGCAAAAGGAATTAGAGAGGTTAAGCGAATGGGAAAGAAGGAGATAACAACGTATACATATAATAGAAAATGATAAGGCTGCTCTATCGAACAGCCTTATATATTGGATTCGTCAGTACAGGTCTCTACACGATTATTTCATAATTTTCTTTGCCTGCTTCTCTGACCGTCAGCTAACTTTTTTAGTTTTCCTCCTTCGCACCTCGGCAGAGATTAAGCGAGCTTATCTCTGCTCTTGGTTTGGCGTCGGTTAACTTTTCAGTTTTCCTCCTTCGCACCTCGGCAGAGATTAAGCGAGCTTATCTCTGCTCTTGGTTTGGCGTCGGTTGATAATGAGCAGTAGCACCAATACGGTGACGAAGATAATCGTTGACAAAGGACGCAGCTCTGGGGTGAGACCTCCCTTGCGGGCATCGGAGTAGATGAAAGTCGAGAGGGTTTCCAAACCTATATTGCCCTTGGTAAAGAGACTCACGGCAAAGTCGTCGATAGATAGTGTAAACGAAAGGATGAAGCCACTGATGATACCGGGCTTGATCTCGGGAATGATAACCTTGCGCAGTGCTTGGAAGGGCGTAGCACCGAGGTCAAGGGCAGCCTCGTAGATGTTGGGATTCATGCTCGTGAGACGAGGCATCACGCTGAGTACCACGTAAGGAGTACAGAACACCACATGGGCAAGTATCACCGTGGTGTAGCCCTGCGACACACCCAACCACACAAAGAGTAGGAAGAGCGATATACCGGTGATAATATCAGGATTGATGAGCGGTATGTTATTGAGGAACGTGATAGCCTTACGCGACCTGCTGCGCATGTTGTATATGCCGATAGCAGCAATACTACCCAGCACCGTGGCGATAGACGATGCTGCGAGAGCTATCACAATGGTATTCTGTATGGCACTCACGAGCGAGCCCGACATGCCTCCACTGAAGAGGTTAGTGTAAAGTTTCAGCGAGAAGCCCGTCCAGTTGCCCAGCACCTTCGTCTCGGTGAACGAGAAGATGGCAATGATGGCAATCGGTGTGTAGAGCAGCGCGAGCAGCATCCACAAATATCCTTTGGCGATTAGTTTTTTCATCTTTTTTTATTGTCTCGGAGTACTCGGATAACTCAGAGTACTCTAATTATCAATCGTCGATTGTTAATTGTTAACTGTGCATTGTCAATTACTAAATGATTCCCCCATGACTTACTTGCTCGTCGTCACCTCCGCTGACCACGCTGGTGAAACCGATAATGAGCAACATCAGAAGAGAGAGGGCAGCACCATAGTTCATCGTATCGCTCAACATGATGTTCTCCTGGATGATGGACCCGAAAAGACGGATATCGTTCATCGTCAAGAGCTCAGAGATGGCAAAGGTCGATATCGTGGGCAGGAACACCATCATGATACCGCTCACCACACCAGGTATCGACAGAGGGAGTATCACCTTGAGGAACACGCGTAGTTGGTTGGCGCCCAAGTCTTGTGCAGCCTCAATGAGGCTCTTATCGATCTTCATCATCGTATTATATATAGGATAGATCATGAAGGGCAGGAAGTCGTAGGTGAGACCAAAGAGCAGGGCACCCTCGCCAAGGGGTATGCCCGTGATGTCGAAGAGCGACACCGTGGCCAAGGTGCGGATGAGCACGTTGACCCACATGGGTAGGATGAAGAGTAGCACCATCGTCTTGGAGCGGTTAAACTCCTTGTTGCTCAGGATATATGCCGCAGGGTAGCCCAACAGGATGGTGAAGAAGGTGGTCACGATGGCCACGGCTACCGAGTAGATGAAGGTGTTGAACGCCTCGGGCTGTTCGACGAACTGCACGAAGTTGGCAATGGTGAAGCCTCCGTCGTTGTCCATGAAGGCATACACGCCGATGAGCACCAATGGCAGTAGCACAAAGAGCACGAGGAACACCGCGTAAGGGATGGCCCAAGTCCCGCGACGGGAAAAGAATTTGATGAGTTTGTTCATATTATCTGTGTAGGGGAATTAGAGGGAGTTAGAGGGGATGTTCCTCTTGAGGAGTTAAGGAGTCAAAGGGAGTTATCGCTTCGCTCTTTGGGGAGATAAAGGCCGATAGTGTCGAACGCGCGAAATTACATTTGACCTTTAACTCCATTTATCTCCATTTAATAACCTTTATCTCCTAAAATCATTCAGCATTTATCTCCTTAACACCTATTCATTATCCTAATATCCTCCGGCATGATGTTGATGCCCACCATGTCGCCATCGTCCCACACGTCATTTGTGTCTACGTAGAGGTAGTCATCGTCGTCGGTCACGATGGTGAGGTGATAGTGGTTACCCTTGTAGAGGATGAGGCGTACATCACCTTCGAGCGCACCGTCCTCCTTGTCGTCGGTAAGGTCTATCTTGTCGAAGTCTACCTCCACCTTCACCTCGGTACCCTTCTCGAGTCCGTGGGGCAAGCACTCGAAGGTAGCTCCCAGCATATCGATATGGGTCTCGTCAATGATGGTTGCGTCGAAGGTGTTGCATGTGCGTTCCTTCTTCATCACGTGGATGTCTGCAGGCTTGATGATAAGGCTTACCTCCGTGTCGGGCTCGAAGGCATTGTAGTCTTGCACCATGAGTTCGTAGCCATTGGGCAACTGCACGATCATCTCGTAGTGTACGCCCTTGAAGATGCACGACGACACACGGCCATGTAGCATGGCATTCTCCGTGTGAGCCATGATGTAGATGTCCTCGGGGCGGATGACCACGTCTACGGGCACATTTTCGCCAAAGCCCTCGTCTACACACTTGAACTCCGTGCCCATGAAGCGTACCAGGCGGTCCTCGACCATGGTGCCGTTGAGGATGTTGCTCTCACCGATGAAGTCGGCCACGAAGCAGTTCTCCGGTTCGTTGTAGATGTCGGTAGGCGTACCGATCTGTTGTATCACACCCTCGCTCATCACCACGATGCGGTCGCTCAAGGTGAGCGCCTCCTCCTGGTCGTGGGTGACGTAGATGAAGGTGATACCCAGTGTTTTGTGCATCTCCTTGAGCTCCATCTGCATGTCCTTACGCATCTTGAGGTCAAGGGCTGCCAGGGGCTCGTCGAGCAGGAGCACCTGCGGTTGGTTCACGATGGCTCGGGCGATGGCCACGCGCTGCTGCTGTCCACCCGAGAGCGAGTTCACGTCGCGGTGCTCATAGTCGGTCATGCCCACCATCTTCAAGGCGCGTCGCACCTTGTTCTCGATGATGTTGTCCTTCTCCTTCTTCAGTTTGAGGCCGAAGGCAATGTTGTCGTATACGTTGAGGTGTGGAAATAGCGCATAGCGTTGGAACACCGTGTTCATGGGTCGCTGATGCGGTGGCGTCTGTGTGATGTCGGCGCCTTCCAGCAAGATTTCTCCCTCCGATGCCGTGTCGAAACCCGACAATATTCTCAGCAGGGTCGTCTTACCACAT
>JAZONP010000196.1:0-3994 GCA_045654565.1 Bacteroidaceae bacterium | reverse complement strand
TCGAACGCGCCTTCGTGAAGCGATAAACCTCTTATTTGCAGAAACGGTTCTTGTTATACTAACGTGAGTTTTTATATCGAAATTACGTTAAGTTAGAACACACATGATAAACAGAAGAGCGAGTGTGTACTCGCTCTTCTGTTTTGTCAATGATATAGCTGTTTCCTCTAAACGCCTCTTGGCCTACCTCTCCGAGATGAGCAGCAGCTTGTCGCCTGCCTGCAGGTGGAGCGAGCCGTTGGGCACGAGGTGAAGGATGTGCTCAACAAGAAGGGCACCTTCCTCTCGGGTGGCCAGCAGCAACGCCTCTGCATAGCTCGTGCCCTGGCCATGAAGCCCGATGTGCTGCTGATGGACGAGCCCACCTCGGCCCTCGACCCCATTGCAACCAAGCACATTGAGGAACTGCTGCTCGAACTCCAGAAGGAGGTCACCATCCTCATCGTCACCCACAACATGGGCCAGGCACGCCGCATCTCCTCCAAGTCGATGTTTATGTACCTGGGCGAACTCGTTGAGTATGGCGACACCGAAACCCTGTTCTCCAACCCCACCGACGAGCGCACCCGCGCCTACCTCACGGGCAAGATGGGATAAAAAGTGGGGGGCAACTTCCTCCATCGCCTCCCTAAATACAGTTTTCTTCGGATTTGTTTGGCGGAACGGAATAATGTTCGTACATTTGCGAACAAATTTCAAGAACCATATTGTATGGCAATCAAAGATTATACCATCAAGCAGGAACTATTGGCACGCTTTGCCAAGGCGATGGGGCATCCTGCGCGTATCGCAATCCTGCAGTTTCTTGCCAAGCGAGAGACCTGTTACTTCGGTGATATCCACGAGGAGTTGCCGATAGCCAAGGCTACGGTGTCGCAGCATCTCAAGGAACTGAAGGAGGCAGGACTGATACAGGGAGAGGTGGAGACTCCCAAGGTGAGGTATTGTATTAACCGCGACAACTGGCTGCTGGCGCAAGAACTCTTCGGAGAGTTCTTCGGGCAGTGTGTGTGCAAGAAAGAGAGTTGCTGCGAGTAGTCAGCCTCTTTTTTTATCCTATATATTCGTTATTCTACGAATTACAAATAAAAGAAATCAGACTTATGACAAAAGGATTATGGATGGTGACCCTATGCGTAGGGTTGGTTGCTTGCGGAAACGGCAAGGCAAAGAATGAACTGGAAGCAAAAAAGCAAGTCAGGAACAGTGTTGTGGAGGTCTTGTACTTTCACGGCAAACAGCGTTGCGCCACCTGTGTCGCGATAGAGAGAAACACGAAAGAGTTATTGGAAACCTCATTTGCCGACAGACTGAGAAGCGGAGAACTGGCCTTCAGGTCGATAGACATCACCGAGGAGGAAGTGCTTGCCGACAAGTACGAAGTGAGCTGGTCATCGCTTATCATTGTCGATTATGACCCAAACGGTGGCGAAACGGCTGAGAATATGACTGACTTTGCTTTTGGCAATGCCCGCACTGCACCCGATGCCTTCAAGCGAGGTGTAGCAGAGCAAATCAATACGATGCTGAACGACTGATGCGCTATGGAGTGGTTACAATCATTGTTAGATAACAGTTCAACGCCTATCCTGACGGCGTTCCTTTTGGGTCTGCTCACCGCCCTTTCTCCTTGTCCATTGGCCACCAATATCGCCGCCATAGGATATATAGGCAAGAGCATTGACAATCGCCGACTGATATTTCGCAGCGGACTGCTCTACACCGTTGGGCGGACTGCGGCATATACACTGCTTGGCGTGGTGCTTATCGCTCTGCTCAAAGGTGGAGCAAGCCTCTTTGGTATCCAGAAATTCGTTGGCAGGTATGGCGAGAGGATACTTGGCCCTGCTCTGCTGCTGATGGGACTGTATATGTTGTTGGGGAGCAAGTTACGACTACCATCGTTCAGACTTGGTGGAGACGGAGAGCGTCTGGCAAGAGGCGGTGGTTGGGGCGCACTGCTCTTGGGGGTGTTGTTTGCTATGGCATTTTGCCCCACAAGCGGAATCCTCTATTTCGGGATGCTGATACCGATGTCGTCAACAGCCCCGATGGGCTACCTGCTGCCTGCCGTATTTGCCCTTGCCACCGCCCTACCCGTGTTGATTGTGGCGTGGGTGTTGGCTTTCAGCGCAGGGCAGATAGGCAAGGTGTATGGGCAGATGCAGACCATCCAGCGGTGGCTGAATGTGGCCGTCGGCATCCTGTTCCTACTGATTGGGATTTATTATTGTGTAACCGTTTATCTATAAGAATTATGGAAATTAAAGTTTTAGGCCCAGGTTGTGCCAAGTGCAAGACGACCTACAATGTGGTAGCAAAGGTAATCAAGGAGAACGACCTCGACGCTACCCTCTCGAAGGTGGATGACATTATGGAGATGATGAACTACAACATCCTCTCCACGCCTGCTGTCGTGGTCGATGGCGAGGTGAAGATCAAGGGGCGCGTGCCGTCAGAAAGTGAAATTAAAGAACTGTTAGGCCTATGATACAGCAATTTGCCGATTGGCTCGTCTATGGCATCATGGGCATAGATGCAGCCACACCATTGGGGATAGCGGTTAACTTCTTCTTCTACGACACGATAAAGATTATCATCCTGCTCTTCTCCATCAGTTTCGTGATGGGCGTCATCAATGCCTATTTCCCTATCGAGCGACTACGGCGATACCTCACCACGCATAAACTCTACGGGTTGGACTACCTTCTGGCCGCCCTGTTCGGTGGCATCACCCCGTTCTGCTCGTGCTCCTCAGTGCCACTGTTCATCGGTTTTGTCAAGGGCGGCATCCCGTTGGGTGTTACGCTTACATTTCTCATCGCGTCGCCCTTGGTGAGCGAGGTAGCCATAGCGATGTTCCTCGGTTCGTTCGGAGTGAAGGCCACGCTCGTCTATGTCGTCAGCGGTACGGTGCTGTCGATGGTGGCGGGATATATCCTGAGCAAGATGCGCCTCGAACGCTATCTGAGCGATTGGGTGAAGCAGGCGCAGATGCAATCCACCGCGCAGAGCGAGCAGTGGGAGGTGGAGCGAACACCCTTCCTGCAGCGACTCCCGACCATCACGCGAGAGTCGTGGGGCATCGTGCGTGGCGTGCTGCTCTACATCATCATCGGTATCGGCATAGGCGCAGCGATGCACGGCTATGTACCCGAGGGCTTCTTTGAGCAGTACCTATCGGCACAGCATTGGTGGGGCGTGCCGTTGGCGGTTATCCTTGCCGTACCCGTGTATGCCAACCCCGCAAGCGTCGTTCCCGTCATCGAAGTCTTTGTGTCCAAGGGCATCCCGCTCGGCACGGCTATCGCCTTTATGATGGCCATCATCGGGCTCTCCATCCCCGAAGCCACAATGCTGAAAAAGGTGATGACTTGGCGACTCATCGGCATCTTCTTCGGAGTGATTACCTTATTGATTATTGCATCAGGATATTTATTTAATTGGGTACTATGAGAGTATTGATTCTTTGCACCGGCAACAGTTGCCGAAGCCAGATGGCGCACGGCTTTCTCCAATCGTTTGACAAGGATTGGGAGGTACACTCCGCAGGCACAAAGCCCGCCGCGAGGGTAAACCCCAAAGCCATTGAGGTGATGAACGAGGTGGGTATCGACATCTCCCGACACAAGCCCAAAAGTGTAGAAATCTACCTGAACGAAGCCTGGGACTATGTCATTACCGTATGCGGAGGCGCCAACGAGAGTTGCCCCACATTTGTGGGTAGGGTGCGCCATCGTTTACACATCGGTTTCGACGACCCCTCAGATGCTGTGGGGACAGACGGATTTGTCGTGAGCGAATTTCGCCGGGTGCGCGATGAAATCCGGCAACGCTTTACCGAGTTCTACGCTGTCCATACGCCCCATAGGGAGGCACCATAGACACGCCCCATCCGGATAGTCTGACCTCTATCCATACCGTCTCCCCACCGACGAGCGCACCCGCGCCTACCTCACGGGCAAGATGGGATAACCATTTGCGGCACAAAGAT
>JAZONP010000195.1:0-7952 GCA_045654565.1 Bacteroidaceae bacterium | reverse complement strand
AAGGACATGTTTCATCTTGCCTATCAGAGATTTCTTTTGCTGCTATATTTTTACCAGCTTGTAAGGTAAATATTTCTCCCAATGTTGTCCAACACCAACTTTGAGGTACCTCAAACGGCACCTGCTCATAATGGAGCGTATCGGAAGTCTTTGAAGCCTTGGACTTCTTTATCTTCCCTTCCTTTACCAATCGCTCTTTCTCAGCACGGATGCGTTCGAGCAATACTGATGCAGGCTCATCGTTTGGGTCTTGCGGTACGAGTTTGCCACGAATAGCAAGGTCGAGTATCTTTTGACGTAATTTCTTAGTATCCATTGGTTTTCTGTTTTAATGTGTGGGACGCGTCCCACATATTGGAACTATTTATTTTCCAACTCTTGTTGTTCATCAAATTCATCAATCCACTCCTTCAATTTCCGTTGCAAGACGGCTTTATCTGGAAGATAGAGTTGGTATGCAGAAGCATATATATTGGCATCCTTGGGGAGTGTCAATTCTACCAATGCATCATTCTTCTCCTCGCAGAGCAATATACCAATGGTTGGTTTCTCAAAGTCCTGTTTTACATAACGGTCATAATAATTGACATACATCTGCATTTGTCCAAGGTCTTGATGTGCCAGTTTATCAGTCTTCAAGTCAATTAGTACATAACATTGCAACAAACGGTTATAGAAAACCAGGTCAACATAGAAATGCTGTTCATCAAAGGTGAAACGCTTTTGGCGAGCTTCGAAAAGGAATCCTTTGCCAAGTTCCAATAAGAATTGTTGCATCTTGCCTATGATGGCATTCTCCAATTTTGATTCTGTATATACCGAATCGGGCTTTAGTCCCAAGAATTCCAGTGTGATAGGGTTCTTTATTACATCAGAAGGTTTTTCGATTGTTTGCCCCTCACGCGCCAATCTCATCACTTCGTCTTTGTTTCGACTGAGTGCCAAGCGTTCATAAAGGCTGCTACCCACTTGCCTACTCAACTGGCGCACGCTCCACTGCTGTTGAGTGCACTCTATCTCATAGAAACGACGGGCATCGGGATTCTCAATGCGCATCAGAATGAGGTAGTGAGACCAAGAGAGGGTAAATGTGGGAGACGAATTTGATAAACACTGTTTGTCATTTCTTAGGAGATTATTACTCTCCCTATTGATTTCGTCTACACTGTTGACGAATTTCGGAGAATCGTCAATTGGGTAAACAGTGTTTACCGAATTTGAATATATTACATAAAAGCGCCTGCATAACTTTAGATTCTCTACAGACCACCCTTCTCTGTACTTATCAGTCAATCTGATAGATAAATTCTTCAATACAGCCTTTCCATATTTAGCCCGTTGTTCTCCTTGTTGCTCATCCTCTACGATATACTGACCAATGCTGTATTTGGTATATACCTCAGCAACATTCACTGTGGTAACAACTCTTTTGCGGGCTTCCTCTATTAAAGCGGATATGCGCTCGAAAAGAATATCTTCACGTTTCTGTATCTCACTCATAGCATCAATCCTCCTCAATGTTTGCAAGCAACTTCTCCAATTCTGCTACGGCAGCACTTATCGTTTGGCTCTTGTCCTTGATGTCGGCCATCAGTTCGGCCAAAGTGCGGTCATCGGCTTCGCCACCCTGCTTTATCCAAGTAATATCGAGGCTTGTCTTGTCGCGCGACACGATTTCGTCTATCTCGTACTTACGCCAACGACCTTGCGGATTGTTCTCTGCATGATAGGTCTCTGTGCGTTGGCTGATGTTGTCGGCATTATAGCAAGCCACGAAGTCATCGAGGTGGTGACGCTCCAGTTTGTTGGTGGCAAGCGTGTGCTTGACATCGGTGCGGTAATCATAGAACCAGATATCCTTGGTGGGCTCACCTTTGGTAAAGAACAGCACATTGGCTTTTACTCCTTGAGCATAGAAGATGCCTGCGGGAAGACGGAGGATGGTGTGCAGATTGAAGTCTTGCAACAAACGCTTACGGATGGTCTCGCCTGCTCCTGCTTCAAAAAGAACATTATCGGGGAGTACCACAGCTGCACGGCCGCCAGTCTTGAGCATGAGCATCATGTGCTGAAGGAAGTTTAGCTGATTATTCTTGGTCTCTACGTAAAAGTCGGGACGATTGATCTCGACCGACCCTGCAGGGCGAGTGCCAAAGGGAGGATTAGCTAAAATAACATCGACAAGTGTAGAAGGCTCCTTCTCCAAAGAGTCTTCGCAAGCAATAGGGCTACGGTCTGTGCCTACACCATGCAGGTAGAGGTTCATGGAGGCCAAGGTGACTACAAGCGGCGTATTGTCTACACCATGCAGTGCCTTGTTGCGTAGGAAGTCTCGCTTCTCCTTGTTTTCCGACTGGTCTTTCATATAGTCGTAAGCGGTGAGCAGGAAACCGCCTGTACCACAGGCAGGGTCACACACCGTTTCGCCTATCTGCGGATTTACACAATCGACCATAGCTTGAATGAGGGGACGGGGTGTGAAGTATTGTCCTGCGCCGCTCTTCTTGTCTTGTCCGTTCTTCTCCAAGATGCCCTCATAGATGGCTCCCTTCACATCACCATCCATGATGAGCCATTGCTCTTCGTCAATCATGGTGATAACCTTTTTGAGGTATACGGGCTTGTCTATCTTGTTCTGAGCCTTGGTGTAGATAGTACCGATGAGGTTGTCTTGCTCACTGAGCAACTTAAGCGTAGCCTCATACTGTTCCACCAGTTCCATACCATCGAGACTACAAAGGTCGCCCCATTGGTAGCCGACAGGAATGGCAGACTCTTCGCCGAAGAGTTCGGTGTTCTCTGCATCCATCTTCAAGAAGAGAAGGTAGGTGAGCTGGGTGATATAGTCGGTGAAACCCACTCCTTGTCCTGCAAGGGTGGTTGCAAGAGTCCATACTTTCTTGGTGAGCGCCTGCTCGGTTGTTATGTTTGTTGCCATATATATATTCGTTATTATTCTTTGTCAATTATTAGCATATCGTTTAAACAGACTTTATAATGGTCATTATCGCTTACGCAATAAAATGGAAATTCCGATTTTGACTTCTTGGATACATCAATAAAACAATTCCAATAAGAATGTTTGGGCGATTGATAACCTGGATCCAGACAAAGAATCTTCGTAATCACTTCGTCTGAATCTATTTCTATTCCAACAGCAAGAAGGGCATGTTCTCCGTCCGCATGTTTCACCGAGATGATAACGGGTGTGTTATCATAGATATAATCAGATATAGTTTTAATCCTGCCATCATTTGTTCTCGGATTTTTTCGTATTGCTTTAATTCCAAAAGGAGACTCGTTAATTTCTTTGGCTAAAGTAACATATGAATAGCCTTCTCTAATCATACCTCTTTCATTAAAAAACTGATAAAGAAGTTTTCCTTTTTCAGTTCTTCTGTCTGGTCTATTATATACTTTTGTGTCATCATCGGATAATAATCCATTACACAGCATTGCCATTACAAGCGAATAGATAGCACAAGCACCATCAAGGTCTCCTTGTTGCTTATGTACCTCCACCCATTTGCTATTTTCGTCAAGGGTGAATAGACCTTTATGGTTTAATCTAATTGAATCAATGATATGTATATTTGCCATAGATTATGCTGTTTTTCTATATACTACAAAGTTAAATACGGATTGTAATGCCTCATTGGCCTTGGCCATATTGCCAAATGCCTTAATCAATTGCACTCCTCGGTCTTGATTGTCTTCGCGAACATCTTTGACTGTGCATGCTCCATTATAGGCAATATAGTTGGCTATAACGGCCATGATATCGCGCTGCTTCTCTGTGAGGTTATAGTTGCGTTGATAATGACCTACCCAAAGATTGAAGTAGCTACCGGCCGAACTGACAGCACTCTCCAACTTCGTCACCTGACGATATGCAAAACGTACCAACTGGATGATATTTGTCAGGGCATCAGCCTCCTCCTTCTTTGTAGAGCGTCTCACGCTATCGGGTAAGATGATGGCGTAGGAGTTCCATAGTTGTTTGGGAGAGAAGCGGTTGTTGGCCATCTTGAGTTTGTTTTCCAAGTCCTTGAGCATAGAGTATGTGATAGCTTCGCCATTATTATTATATATGATGCGTAGCGCCTCTATCTCATCGCAGTGAGTATGACAAAACTCCTCGAAAGCTTCGGTGGTGCTCTTGGCCTCCTCTACAGAGAAACCTTGTGAGATAAGTGTGTCTTCACCTGGCATCAAAGTCTCTACAAACCCCTTAGCCAAGATAAGGATGTATCTGCGGGCATCTGCATGATTGGCTAATGAGGCTACTAAGCCTTTACGTTCGTTGTTGGGGTATGTAGTGTTGATAAATTCGGGAAGAGTTTGGTTCTCGAGTGCGACATAAATGCGTGTTGCAATCTCTTTCATGTCGTCATGAGCCAAAGCGACAAATTCATTGCGTTGCTCCTCACTGGCTTTGTTATGGATGCGCGAGAGTGTTGCTGCGAGTCGCTTCAAATAGTTGTCGGGAAGGAATCCGTGAGATATACGTTCAAGCAATGTCTCTAACGTTATTGGTTGCTCATCGGGTCCATCCACTTGTGTGGGGATAGTATGCTCATGCTCCGTTACGCCAACGGCATCGACGAGGAAGAAGCAGTCTTTGCTGAAAGCATTGGGAGTGACACTACGCAACTGCTCATCGCCGATGGTGCGTACACCACGCCCCTTCATCTGAGTATAGAGAGGTGCAGACTCCACGTCGCGCATAAACATCACCACTTCGAGTGGTTTCACATCGGTACCTGTAGCCACCAAGGTGCACGTCACGGCAATGCGGAAGTCCTTGTCGTTGCGGAACTGACGGATGAGTTCGTTACTATCGCCAGCCGAGTAGGTTATCTTTTGTACATAACGGTCATCGTCGCGCTCGAACACCTCTTTTGCTATCTTTACGATGTTGGTAGCATGTGCCTCGTTGAGAGCAAAGATGAGAGTCTTGGGTAAATAATCAAAATTGGGTTCGCGCTGAGGGTCGTTGAACATGTCCCGATAGACAGCATCCTTATAGGTCTGCAGAATCAACTTTATCTGTGCCGGGTTGATGATGCTACGATTCAGTTCAGTCTTCGAGTAGGTCTTGGTCTCTTTATTCAATATCTGCTCCACTTGACCCGTATAGCAAGTCACCCTCTTGAGTTTGTCGCCTTCACGAATGGCTCCACCTTCCTCAGTGGCTTGTGTTTTGATACGGTATACTCGGTGGTCAACATTTACGCCGTCTACTATACTCTGTTCCAGCGTGTAGTTTACCACACGATTGTTGTTGAAGAAAGCCATCGTTTCAGGAATAGGCGTTGCGGTGAGTCCCACCAAACGGGCAGTGTCGAAATATTCGAGCACCTTGCGCCAATTGCCGTAAATGGAGCGATGACATTCGTCGATAATGATAAGGTCGAAGAAGTCGTGAGGAAGATTAGGATTCTCGGGCAATACCACTTCACCTGTCGCTGTGTCGTCATCATCATCGTCTGTATCTGTTATCTCTTCTCCTTTAAGCAGAGAAAAGAGGCGTTGGATGGTAGAGATAACTACATTACTATCGCTCGGTATCTGAGCCGACTTCAGCCGGTTTACCGCAAAGATGGTATTGAAGGCATCACCGTTTTCAGTCAGACGGAACGTACCGAACTCACCTTCGGCCTGTTTGCCAAGATTGTTGCGATCTACAAGAAACAGTACACGTCGCATCGGAGTGTAAGACAGCATACGGTATGCAGCCAGGCAGGCGGTATAGGTCTTGCCCGCACCTGTGGCCAATACCATCAATGCTCTATCCTGACCATTGCGGAAACTCTTCTCCAATCCTGTGATGGCCTCATACTGACAAGCACGGAGTCCCTTGGCATTTAATGTGGGTAATCCAGCAAAAGGGTCCTCTATGCCAAGCATCTTAACCAATTTCTTCGGTTTGTGCATGATGGAGATAGGCTCATAAGTAGAATCCTCTCTTCTAAAATCGCGATAATAGAACTCCTTTCCATTGGAAGTATAGATGAAAGGCAGAGGTTTCTGATATGCTGTATAGAATGAAGGGACACTTCGGGCATATCCTTCGACTTGCTCGCAGACAATAGAATCTCTGACATCTACCTCCTCGCGTTTAGCCTCCAATACACCGACAGCCTTTCCGTTGATAAAGAGAAAATAGTCTGCCTCTTTATTTCCCTTAAGCAGACCTTCTCTCACGGCCACAGCAGTGCTATCAGCTTCAAACTCGTCGCGATTGATGACCTTCCACCCCGCTTCGGTCAGCCATTGATCTATCTTTACTCTTGCTTTTTCTTCTGGCTTCATATAATTCTAAATTATCAGAAGTTCCCTTAATAATGCAAAAGTAGTGATAATCTTTGATATTGCCTATTGATTCTCCATCTTTATCCACGGACGAGAGCAACACTCACCGCAAAACACGCAAGTTTCACCAACCGATTAGATGCCCCTCAAGGAAAGTGAAAAAACTGAGTACTGATTACTGATTACTGATGATATTCTAACCGGTGTAGCTGCAACACACCCAAACAGGCATTTTTCGGTACTTCCTCGGGTTCGCGAGGCACTACCGTTAACGCCGTGTCGCTATACCCTCCGCATCGCGAGGGAATACCCTCCGCGTAGCTGGGTGCGGTTACAGGTTAGCTGGAATAAGTTTATCCTTTTTTGCTGTAGGTATCGGTAGTTGGGCATAACTCTCTGTATACATGAATCTTGACGACCGACACCCCCGGTGCGGGGTATCGGTGGGCGTGACCCTCTATGACCGACACCTCAGCAACAGGGGTATCGGTCGGCAACAAACAATAGTTCAACGCATTACGTCCAACTACCGATACCCGACACCTAAAAGGCCGAAACATTTCTTTTCGGGCAAACACATCGGCCTGCCCCTACGATGGGGTCTCGTCTTGACCAAGAGAAGAGTTCGTCTTGCCCTAGAAAAATTTTCATCTAGGCCTAGACGAAAAAAATTCAACAAAGAGATTTTTCGAATTGGACAAAGAGATTTTACAAATCAGACAAAGGCAATAATTTTATCGCAGGCCTACGATAGAAAAATTGCAGAAAGGTTTTTTGAAAATTGTAGAAAGGTTTTTCAAAAAAAGTCTTAAGGATTTTTTCAAAGCCTTAAGCCCCTACGGGCGGCGAACTTTGTTTGCGCTGACTGAACCTTAGGTTCACAAAAGCGTCTTGCTTGCAAGCCTTATCAGTGCTCTGCGCGACGGAGGGCCCGATAGGGAGCACGAAGTGCGGGGGGCTGCTAAGAGGGGGGGGACCTAAAGGTTCACTTTGATCTGGATAACACTAACGCGGAAATACATGGATTGGGGAAGACATCGATAGTATTGCCTTAAACAAAAAAACAAGAAGCCAGCACCGGAGTGCTGACCTCTTGCCATATCTACGATTTGCGTCACAAGTTATCCGCAATGGAAGTAGCGGTTGACGAGCTTGAGCATCTCCTCCTGGTTGCCACCAATGTCGGTACGCAGGGTACGGTCGCCATAGGAGCGGAGGCGCTTGATGATGCCGTCGATCATGGCGGGGCTGAAGACGTTGTGCTTCTCAAACACGGCGCGCTGGCTCTCGAGGCAGTCGGCCGAAGCCTCACAGCTGTCGGGAAGGCAAGCGAGCGAGTTGAGCTTCGCGGCATTCTCTTTCTGGTGGATGTTGACATTCACATAGGTCTGCTCGGCTATCTCGAGGGCATTATCGAGCTCGAAGCCATAGCGACAAGCCACGGCAAGACCCGCGATGAGCTGGTAGATGTCGGCCGAGCCATCGGGTGAGCGCATCTCGACGGTCTGCTTCTGCGTGGTGTCGTAGTTGCTCACGCCCTCGAGGGGATTGGCAATCTGGCACATGTCGCTCTTGGCAGCCCAGCCCAGGGGTACGCGCACGAGCACCGAGCGGTTGCGGTCGCCCCAACAGATGTT
>JAZONP010000194.1:0-9246 GCA_045654565.1 Bacteroidaceae bacterium | reverse complement strand
TTTTTTCTTCTGCCAATAGTGTGCAATTCGGAAATTGTTCGTATCTTTGCGGAAACCGCTTTAATATACCTTATAATAATATATGGCAAAAAAAGAAGACGCAACAGTAGTAGCAGGTTCGCCTGCCGATAAGTTGAAAGCCTTGCAGGCAGCGATGGATCGTATCGAAAAGAACTTCGGTAAGGGCTCTATCATGAAACTTGGCGACGAGAATATACAGGAGATTGAGGTTATCCCTACCGGTTCACTCGGCTTGGACGTAGCCCTCGGCGTAGGTGGCTATCCCCGTGGACGTATCATCGAGATCTATGGCCCCGAGTCGTCAGGTAAGACCACACTGGCTATCCATGCCATTGCCGAGGCACAGAAGAATGGCGGTATTGCTGCCATCATCGATGCCGAGCATGCCTTCGACCGCTTCTATGCGCAGAAGTTGGGTGTAGATGTCAACAGCCTCCTCATTGCTCAGCCTGACAATGGTGAGCAGGCACTCGAGATTGCCGACCAACTCATCTCATCGGCTGCCGTGGACCTCGTCATCATCGACTCTGTGGCTGCCTTGACCCCCAAGGCCGAGATCGAGGGCGACATGGGTGACAACAAGGTGGGTCTCCAGGCACGACTCATGAGCCAGGCACTGCGTAAACTCACTGCTACCATCTCGAAGACCAACACCACCTGTATCTTCATCAACCAGTTGCGTGAGAAGATCGGCGTGATGTTTGGCAATCCCGAGACCACTACCGGTGGTAACGCATTGAAGTTCTACGCTTCGGTTCGTATCGATATCCGTAAGTCTACTCCCGTCAAGGATGGCGAGGAGGTACTCGGTCACCTCACCAAGGTGAAGATCGTGAAGAACAAGGTGGCACCTCCCTTCCGTAGAGCCGAGTTTGACATCATGTTCGGCGAGGGTATCTCAAAGGTTGGCGAGATCATCGACCTCGGCGTAGAGCATGGCATCATCAAGAAGTCGGGCTCATGGTTCTCTTACGGCGAGACCAAACTCGCTCAGGGCCGTGATGCCGTGAAACAACTCCTTGCCGATAATCCCGAACTGGCTGAAGAACTTGAGGCTAAGATCGTGGAGGCGCTGAAGAAGAAGGAGGAGTAGGCGGTTGTTAGCTTTTGGCTCTTGAAAATTTTGATAAGATATTCATATATAATAACTTAAAAAAACAATTAAAAGTTATGCGTTTAATTATCCAACCCAATCCTCAGAAGATGGCTGTATGGGCAGCCTCACACATTGTGAAGAGAATCAACGAATTCGGTCCTACTGCCGAGAAACCTTTCGTACTTGGTCTTCCCACAGGAGGTACTCCCCTCGCTACATATAAGGAACTTATCCGCCTTTACAACGAGGGTCTGGTAAGTTTTGAGAATGTGGTAACCTTCAATATGGACGAGTATTGCAACCTTCCCGAGGAGCATCCCGAGAGTTACCACTCATTCATGTGGAATAACTTCTTCAGCCATGTAAACGTGAAGAAGGAGAATGTGAACATTCTTAATGGTAATGCCGAGGATCTCGAGGCTGAGTGCGCTCGCTACGAGGAGAAGATCAAGTCATACGGCGGTATCCATCTCTTCATGGGTGGTATCGGTCCCGACGGACACATCGCCTTCAACGAGCCCGGTTCATCACTCACCTCACGCACTCGTGTGAAGACCTTGACAACTGACACTATCATCGCCAACTCACGCTTCTTCGACAACGACGTGAACAAGGTACCCAAGACCGCTGTTACCGTAGGTGTAGGTACTGTGATGGATGCCAAGGAGGTGCTCATCCTTGCCAACGGCCACAACAAGGCACAGGCTCTCTACCACGCTGTTGAGGGTGCCATCACTCAGATGTGGACCATCAGCGTACTCCAGCTCCACCCCCACGGCATCATCGTGTGTGACGATGCGGCTACCGTAGAGCTCAAGGTTGGTACCGTAAACTATTTCAAGGATATCGAGAAGGATAACCTCTAAGAAGTGAAGAACTAATAGTGAAGAGTGATGAACTCTTGCTTATAGTACTTTTAAGAAAAAGAAGAAAAGCCCACCATGGTGGGCTTTTTCTTTGATGTGTCATCGGATATCTTATTATGAGGATGGCATATTCGTCGCAAAATATTCTTCGAAGAAGGGTTATATGTACATAAATAAAGAAAACTCACACCCCGATCAGGGTGTGAGCTTCTTTTATATAGCCGATCCTATGGATTAGTTATTCTCGGGGCGGAGCTTGCGAACAACGGCACCAGTCTGCCACATCTCGCTCTCGCGGAGGGCTCGGAGCTCCTCTTCGAGCTTCTCGCGGTAGTCGGGCTTAGAGTTGCTATCGATAGAGATCTGAGCCTCGTTGCCAGTCTTCACGCTCTCGTAGAGCTGCTCCATAACGGGCTTGATGGCATCGTGGAACGGACCCATCCAGTCGAGTGCACCACGCTGAGCGGTAGTAGAGCAGTTGGCATACATCCAGTCCATACCGTTCTTGGCGAAGAGGGGCATGAGTGACTGTGTGAGTTCCTCAACGGTCTCGTTGAATGCCTCAGAAGGGGTGTGGCCATTCTCACGGAGTACCTCGTACTGAGCGAGCAACAAGCCTTGGATAGCACCCATGAGCGAACCACGCTCACCGGTGAGGTCTGAGTATACCTCGCGCTTGAAGGTGGTCTCGAACAAGTAGCCTGAACCTACACCGATACCCAGTGCGATGCAGCGCTCGAAAGCACGGCCAGTAGCATCCTGGAAGATAGCGTATGAAGAGTTCAAACCACGACCCTCGAGGAACATGGTGCGGAGTGAGGTACCTGAGCCCTTGGGAGCGATGAGGATAACGTCAACGTCTGCGGGAGGAATGATGCCTGTGCGCTCCTTGTATGTAATAGCGAAGCCGTGTGAGAAGTAGAGTGCCTTACCGGGTGTGAGGTACTTCTGGATGGTAGGCCAGCAAGCAATCTGAGCAGCGTCAGAGAGCAATACCTGGATGATGGTAGCTCGCTCGCAAGCCTCCTCGATGCTGAAGAGGGTCTCGCCGGGTACCCAGCCGTCAGCTACTGCCTTGTCATATGTCTTACCGGCACGCTGACCAACAATCACGTTGAAGCCGTTGTCGCGGAGGTTGAGTGACTGGCCGGGGCCCTGTACACCATAGCCGATAACGGCGATGGTCTCGTTCTTCAACACTTCACGTGCCTTTTCCAAGGGAAATTCATCTCTGGTTACGACGGTTTCTTCTACACCGCCAAAGTTCATTTTTGCCATAACTTTTTTTATTTATGATTTATGAATTATGATTTATGATTTATCATCTCCAAATATTCATTCACATGTTCTGCTGTGTCGCGTGTCACGGCGATACGTCCCGAACTAACATACTGCAGCACGCAACCAAAGGCATCGAGCTCGGTGTGCAATGCGTGTATCTCATCGGTAACACCTGACTTCTCTACCACGGCATATACGGCATTGGCCTCCATGATGCGCGCGCCATAGCGGCGTATGGTCTTCGAGATGAGTGGATTGTCGAGCAGGATGGGGGTAGATATCTTGAAGAGGGCTACCTCCTGCATGAATATCTCATTGTCGACGTAGTAGTGGGCCTGCAGTACGTCGATCTTTTTTTCAATCTGTTTGGTTACCTTGATGATGGTGTCCTCATCGCTCCATGCTGTAATGGTGTAGCGGTGCACACCCTTGATAGATGAAGCAGAGGCATTGATGCTCTCGATGTTGATCTGACGACGGGTGAACACGGCTGTGATCTGATTGAGCAGACCCGCAATGTTCTCTGAGTGAACGATCAAAGTATATAGTTTCTTATCCATTTTCTATTCGATTTAGCAATCCATAGCGTTCATCATCATTACATTCACTGCACTGCCAGGAGGTGTCATCGGCATCACGTTTTCTCCCGGCATGATAGCTACCTCGAGGAGGTAGGGGCCGTCGGTGGTCAGCATGGTGTCAATGGCTGCAGCGAGGTGGTCACGGTCGGTCACGGTCTGTGATGGTATGTGGTAGGCTTCGGCAATCTTCATATAGTCAGGGTTCATCATTGGGGTGAACGAGTATCGCTTGCCGAAGAAGAGTTCTTGCCACTGGCGCACATTGCCCAGGTAGTTGTTGTTGAGCAGTATCATCTTCACGGGAGCACCAGTCTCCATGATGGTACCAAACTCCTGGATGCTCATCTGTATGCCACCGTCTCCCATGAAGAGGCATACGGTGCGGTCGGGGGCTCCGAAGGTGGCACCTATAGCTGCGGGGATGCCGAAGCCCATGGTACCGAGACCGCCAGAGGTGATGATGCTACGTTTCTGGGTGTACTGGAAGTAGCGAGCCGACATCATTTGGTTCTGACCTACGTCGGTGACGAGGATGGCCTTGTTTCCTGAAGCTTCGCTCACGGCACGAGCTACCTCGCCCATGCGCAGGGGGCCCTCCTCGGGGTGTATGGCTTCGCGGATGACTTCGTTCCATTCCTTCTCTTCGTAGGGGATGAAGCTATCGATCCATTCGGTATGCTTGGTTTCGTTGATGGCTGCGGTAAGGCGTGCTAAGGTATCCTTGCAGTTGCCCAATATGGCTACGTCGGCATGTACATTCTTATTTATCTCGGCAGGATCGATGTCGAGATGTATCACCTTGGCTTGCTTGGCATAGGCATCGAGGCGGCCGGTGACGCGATCGTCGAAACGCATGCCCACAGCGATGAGCAGGTCACACTCATTGGTCTTCGTGTTGGGGCCCAGGTTACCGTGCATACCCAACATACCCTTGCGTAAGCGGTGTCCGTGGGGTAGGGTGGAGAGTCCTAGGAGGGTGCAGCCAACGGGGATATCGGCTTTCTCGACAAAGGCGCGTAGCTCTTCGGTGGCATTGCCCAACTCAACACCCTGGCCTGATAATACCAGGGGACGCTTGGCTGTGTTGATAAGTGTTACAGCTTCGGCTATACTCTTGGGATCGGTTTCGGGTACGGCAATATAACCGCGGTCTACACCGATGGTTGCAGGTTGGAAATCGACCATACCCACCTGGGCGTTTTTGGCAAAGTCAAGCACTACGGGACCCGGACGTCCTGTGCCGGCGATATGGAAGGCGCGAGCCACGGCCCAAGCGATATCTTCGGGGCGGCGTATCTGGTAGCTCCACTTGGTGATGGGCTGTGTCACACCTACGAGGTCGACCTCTTGGAAAGCGTCGGTGCCGAGGAACCCTGCGGCTACCTGTCCGGCAATGACTACGATAGGCGTGCTATCGAGCATAGCATCGGCCACGCCTGTTATGGTGTTGGTGGCACCGGGACCACTGGTGACGATGCATACGCCTACCTTGCCTGATGAGCGGGCATAGCCCTGTGCTGCGTGTGCAGCACCCTGCTCATGGCGCACTAGTACTTGCTTGAAATCGTTCTGATGGTCAAACATGGCATCAAACACGGGCATTATGCTTCCTCCGGGATAACCGAATACGGTGTCGACACCCTCGTGTATCAGTGCTTGCATGAGAGCTTCTGAGCCTGTAATCATAATCTATTCTACCAAAAAACCTTCCTCCGCGAGTGAGAAAGGTGTTTTTCATTATTATAAACTAATACCTATGATTCTCACGTCTATTCCGCAATAGGGGATAGAATGTCAATAAGGACGACGTGTAGAATCATGTTATTTTTCATCTTTCTCGCTGTTTAGGCCGCAAATGTAAATAGAAAATCCCGTTTGTACTAATAAATTGTAATCTTTTTTTGTGATTTTGTGTGTTTTTGTTTGCGGCATCTACTACGCATGTTGCAGTATACAAAAACCACGGGCTACGAAAGGTGGCCCGTGGTGTGATGTGTTAGTCAATCAAGCGGATAGCTCCCTTGTCGGCCGAGCTCACAAGTGAGGCGTAGGCCTTGAGCGCCTTTGATACCACGCGGTGACGTGTCACGGGGGTCATGGGACGTGCTGCCAGTTCCTCATCGCTGAGGCGCACGTTGATGGTGCGGTTGGGAATGTCGATGTCGATGATGTCTCCAGTAACAATCTTGCCGATGTTACCCCCCGCAGCGGCTTCGGGTGAGATGTGACCGATGCTGAGGCCCGACGTACCACCCGAGAAGCGGCCATCGGTGATGAGGGCGCATGCCTTTCCGAGGTGCTTTGACTTGATGTATGAGGTAGGGTAGAGCATCTCTTGCATGCCAGGTCCACCCTTAGGACCTTCGTGAGTGATGACCACCACATCGCCAGCTATGATGTCGCCACCGAGGATGCCCTCTACGGCGGCCTCCTGTGAGTCGTATACCTTGGCAGGTCCTGAGAATTTCCAGATGCTCTCGTCAACACCAGCAGTCTTCACTACACAACCATCCTGGGCGATGTTGCCTTTGAGTACTGCCAAGCCACCATCTTTGGAGTAGGCATGCTCGAGGTCGCGGATGCACCCCTCGCTGCGGTCGGTGTCGAGCTCCTTATAGTAGGTTTCCTGCGAGCCCATCACGTTGCTGAACTTGCGGGCAGGGGCGCTGTGGTAGATGCACTGCGCTTCGCTCAATTGTGAATTGTGAATTGTGAATTGTGAATTATGTCTGTCGACAATATCGTATTTTTCAATCGCTTCGCTCAGTGAGAGACCGTCTATACGTTTTTGCTCTGTGTGTAAGAGGCCTCCCTTAGCCAGCTCGCCCATAATGCCGAGGATGCCACCTGCACGGTTTACGTCTTCGATGTGGAACTTCTGTGTCGTGGGGGCTACCTTACAGATACAGGGCACACGGCGTGAGAGCGCATCGATATCGTCCATCGTGAAGTCTACTCCTGCCTCGTTGGCTACGGCTAGGAGGTGCAGTACGGTATTGGTAGAGCCGCCCATGGCGATGTCGAGCGTCATGGCGTTGAGGAATGCCTCGCGAGTAGCGATGCTCTTGGGCAGTACGCTCTCGTCACCATCACGATAGTATTTGTAGGCGTTCTCCACCACGAGGCGTGCAGCCTGCTTGAAGAGCTCGATGCGGTTCTTGTGGGTGGCCACAATGGTGCCGTTACCAGGGAGAGCAAGGCCAATGGCTTCGTTGAGGCAGTTCATTGAGTTGGCGGTGAACATCCCCGAGCAGCTACCACAACCGGGGCATGCGCAGCACTCGATGGCTGCTACCTCTTCGTCGCTCACGCTCTCATCGGCCGACTTGATCATGGCATCGATGAGGTCGAGGTGCTGACCGTTCAAATCGCCTGCTTCCATGGGACCGCCTGATACGAATACCGTGGGAATATTGAGGCGCATTGAAGCCATGAGCATACCTGGGGTAATCTTGTCGCAGTTACTGATGCAGATGAGCGCGTCGGCCTTGTGGGCGTTACACATGTATTCTACACTATCTGCGATGATGTCGCGTGAGGGCAACGAATAGAGCATGCCGTCGTGACCCATGGCGATGCCATCGTCGATGGCTATGGTGTTGAACTCAGCAGCATAGCAGCCGAGAGCTTCGATTTCGCGTTTTACAATCTGACCAATCTCGTGTAGATGGGTATGTCCTGGAACGAATTGGGTAAACGAGTTGGCGATGGCAATGATGGGTTTGCCCATCATTTCACGTTTCATGCCATTGGCAATCCACAATGCACGGGCGCCCGACATGCGGCGACCCTCTGTGCTTGTGGCACTTCTTAATGCGTGCTTCATATTTTATCCTTTTACCTTTTAAGTATGTTTATAGAGTTTCCCCTTTTGGCGTGGGGAGTTGCAAATGTAGAGAGAAAATTCTGTTTCTACTAATAAGTTGTTTCCTTTTTTTAAAATGTTTACTCAATTTCCCTCTCTTTTCCTCTCTCTTCTTTGTTTTTACGTTGATGACCAGAGAGTTCTTTACATCCTTAAACTTCCACAATCTCATCAAAGTATTCTGCCCATCCGAGATCAAAGGCCTGGCCTATCTTGAGTCCGTAGAACTTGGTGCCTTGTCGGCGATAGTTGAGTAGCTCCTTGCGTTGTGCGGCGCTGCTCAGTGGAATGCGGAAGTCGGTACACCACAGCACATCGGCCGACATGTAGTGACCTCCGGCAAGCAAGGCAAACACCTGTTGCAGCATCTTGGTGGCGTTGGTGTCGCCGGCCGACTGCTGGCGGAAGAAGTCGAGTACGGCGGTTCTGTTCTTCCTGACCTCGATGGGTGTTGCATTCACCGAGAAGGAGATGAGATAGAGGTCTCGCTTCTGTCGCTCGGCAAGGAGGAGGAGGCGCATCATCAGCGAATTGACCAGTTGTTCGGGTAGGCCTGCCATACTTCCCGAGCGGTCCACGCACACAATCATCGGTCCTTGCAGACGTGCCGGACGCGGAGCCACATTGCGCGAGGGCTTCAGCAGTTCGCTCTTGTGGCGGAAGGTCTGCAGGCTGTTCGTGGCATATTTATATAGGAACACATCGTATAGTGCCTCGTCGCTGCATTGGGCCAGTTCGAGTGGCAACATCGAGTGTATGTCCTGACTGAGCGTGACTCCCAGGATGTCGCTCTTGGCCGCATGCTCCATCTTCATGTTGCCGCCTATGGCTACGGGCATGCGCTGGGTGGCATCATCATCGGCTAGGCGGCCCATCTTACCCGCTATCTGCTCCAGTTGGGGGTATTGCTTCTGCAGCTTGGCGATACGCAGGTGTTGGTCGAAGATAAGGCTGTTCCACTGTCCGCCCATGAGTCCCCACACTTGATAAAACATCTCTTTCTCCACCCCTTTCTTTTTGAGGTACTCGGGGATGTCTTTAATGTTTTGTTTCAGGATGTTGCTGTTGCTGTCCTTTAGCTTATCGATATCGCGCTGTCGCAGTTGCTGTTGCTTGCGGTCGAAGGCGCGGCTCCAATCCTCAATCATGTTCTTCCAAGTCTCCTCGTCGGCCAACTCGCCTTCATCGCCAAACTTGTCGCGGTAGTAGCGCTCGTCGAAACCGAACTCCTCGTATTCGTCACTAATCTCTGATAGCAGTCGGTTCCACCCATCACGTTTCTTGCGCTCGCTCCATTGCATGGCCTGCCTCATCTTCTGTGTTTGTCCTTGCGCACAGGTCTTTCTGAAGTTCTCACGAGTGATAATCTGCTTGATGAATGCCAGCATGTTGTCATAGAAGATACGTGCTTTCACCTCATCGCTCAGGACGCTGTAGGCCACGAAGGGGTCGCCCATCACCTCGCGCAGATACTTCTCCAGATATTCATCCTCCCAAGGTGCTGCGTGGTCGGGTACTTGACCTGTTCTTACGAAT
>JAZONP010000193.1:0-22126 GCA_045654565.1 Bacteroidaceae bacterium | reverse complement strand
TTGAAGAACCAGGGTGATCCCTCACGTGTAGTGTCACTCATGCAGAAGATCAACCCCAACGCATTGCTCATCGGTTTCGGTCGTCGTGTCGCTACTTACAAGCGTGCACACCTCCTCTTCACTGACCTCGAGCGTTTGGCTAAGATTGTCAACAACCCCGACTACCCCGTACAGTTCCTCTTCACCGGTAAGGCTCACCCCCACGATGGTGCAGGTCAGGGTCTTATCAAGAAGATCATCGAGATCTCACGTCGTCCCGAGTTCCTCGGCAAGATTATCTTCCTCGAGAACTACGACATGCAGCTCGCTCGTCGCCTCGTATCAGGTGTAGATATCTGGTTGAACACTCCCACACGTCCTCTCGAGGCATCTGGTACTTCAGGTGAGAAGGCGCTCATGAATGGTGTTGTAAACTTCTCTGTACTCGATGGTTGGTGGCTCGAGGGCTATCGTCCCGGTGCAGGTTGGGCACTCACTGAGAAGCGCACCTATCAGAACCAGGATTACCAAGACCAGCTCGACGCTGCTACCATTTACAGCATCCTCGAGAACGAGATCGTTCCCCTCTACTACAACAAGAACGCTAAGGGCTACTCTGAGGGTTGGATCAAGGTTGTGAAGAACTCAATCGCACAGATCGCTCCTCACTACACCATGAAGCGTCAGCTCGACGACTACTACACCAAGTTCTACAACAAGTTGGGTAATCGTTTCGCTATTCTCTCTGCCGACGACAATGCCAAGGCTAAGGAGATCGCAGCATGGAAGGAGACCGTTGCTGAGCGTTGGGACGCTATCGAGGTAGTATCTGCTACCAATATCGCTGAGCTCGACGTGACCAGCGGTACCGATGTGAAGCTCACCGTAGTACTCGACGAGAAGGGCCTCGACAACGCTGTAGGCGTAGAGGTTGTTACTATCGAGACCGACTCTGAGGGTAAGGAGCACATCAACTGCATCGACACTCTCGAGCTTGTGAAGAAGGAGAACAATATCCACACCTTCGAGGGCACACACAGCGTCAACCATGCAGGTACCTTCAAGGTTGCTTACCGTATGTATCCCAAGCATGCAGACCTGCCTCACCGTCAGGACTTCTGCTACGTTCGCTGGTTCTAATATCGGTAATAGTACTTTAGTACATCATTCAATTAGGGCATATCCTTGCGGGTATGCCCTAATTATATTGGTATGTATTCCGTTAGGAAAGAGTCTATAAATAAGGAGATAATATAGCAGTTTACCTATCCATTATTATTCTGCGTTAGTGTCATGCTGAACATTGTGAAGCATCTCGCTAAGTCCCCAGTCTAACTCCCAACGCGAGATCCATTGACTTCTGCCCCTTCGGCTTTATAGTCAAGGCTGATGCCTCGGGCGTCGACCTAAAGGTTCGCTTCACTCAGGATGACAGAAACACGGGTAAACATCTATATTATTGCCATAAATAATGTTAAATTATCGGTGGGGGATACGATGTTTTCGTTTATTATGTACTTTTGTGTTCATAATAGTAGTTAATGATTATAAGTATGGAAACGAAAAATGTAAACAAATCATGCGGTGCGAACAATGTAGCATTGGGCATGTGTCTCATGGTAGGACTCGTATTGGGAGCAGTGCTTATGGGTGATGCTATCAAGGCATCAAGGGCCGATGATCGTGTGGTATCGGTAAAAGGACTATGCGAATGTGAGGTGAAGGCGGATAACGTGATATGCCCCTTTGCGTATAAGGAGGGCGGAGATGATCTGCAGCAACTCTACAAGACCATAGAGCGTAAGAATGCTGTTATCATCAACTTCCTTAAGAAAGCGGGGATTAATGAAGAGGAGATATCTGTGGCTGCTCCCAAGGTGGTAGATACACGTACGGAGTGGAGTGGTAGCCAAAACCGTTACACCTATATCGTAACCTCTGTGGTGACAGTGTGTACCGATAAAGTGGATGAGATTATTGCATTGCAGTCGCAGCAGGGTGAACTATTGCAGCAGGGTATCGCTACGACAAGTGGATGGGAGTATCCCACGGTGTACTCTTTTACTAAGCTAAACGAAATAAAGCCTGCGATGATAGAAACGGCTACGAAGAATGCACGCGAAACTGCGGAGAAGTTTGCCGCTGATAGCGATAGTAAGTTGGGTAAGATAAAGCGAGCTACACAAGGACAGTTCACCATCACGGATCGAGATTCAAATACTCCATATATGAAGAATGTACGTGTGGTAACTAGTGTAGACTATTTTCTGAAGGATTAAGACGTTTTTTTTCGGACAAGTAAAAGAAATGAGGGTCGTGTCAGTGGATACGACCCTCATTGTATGGTTAGAGGTGTTGTTGTAAGAAGCGCTTTATTCCTTTTTCGCCTTCTCAATCAGCTCGTCGCCTTTTCTCTCAGCCTCGGCAATGAGCTTGTCACCTTGCGCCTTGGCTTCATTGATGAGTACATCGCCGGCTTTCTCTGCAGCGAGTTTCTTGATGGCATTGCTGCCCGCCTTGTTTACGAGGGCGGCTTTCTGTTTTTCTGCCTCGGCAATCAATATCTGTGCAGCTTTCTCGGCGGCTTTTACGAGTTCTTCCTTCTGTTTCTCAGCGTTGCTGAGGTCTATGCCAAGTTGCTTACCCACGGCTTCTATGGCCTTGTCTGTCGCAGCAGAGGTAGCCTGGCGAGCTAGGCTCTGTGTGTCGAGCGTGATCTTGGGCGATTTGAAATTACCGCTTATCTTGAGGTCGAGCGAACTGATGGTCGTGCCTGCAGGGAGCTTGAGGTGACCTGTGTAGTCGATGGTCTGGTCGAGTCCGGTGCTACCGTTTAGGGTGAGCTTTATATCGCCCATCTTGATGTCAAAGGGTTGTGTGTGTACGCGGCCATCCTGGATTGTGAAGTTTATGTTGAGATCCTTGGCGCTGAGGTCTTTCAACTCTTTGCGTCCTGTGACATCGGCAATCTGATTTATGATGGCTATGTTTGAGAGGTTGAGGTTGCGGGTGTTGAGGTAACCTTGAGCAGAAAGTGTCTCGAGCTGGGGCGACATGGTGGCGTCGAGTTTGGTCTCTACAGCTATCTTACCGGAGAAGTTGCCATTGAGTTTCTCGAAGATAGGAGCCATCTGTCTTACAAGGTCGAGCTCATGGTAGGTCTGAGCAAAGGAGAGTTCATTGAGTGCAAACGAGGCCTTCAGCTGGGGCTCCGTAGTGCTCTGTGCGGTAGAGTAGCTGCCATTGATGGCTACGCTGCCTCCCATCGTCTGTGCCGATAGGTTACTCATGTCGGCAGTTCCATCCTTGACAATGAGTTTGCCCTTGAGGTTGCGTAGTGCGATGCTATCAAAGAGGATCTCGGCCATGTCGACATTCATGTTGAAGTCGATATTCTCGGGGATTACGAGTACGCTCATGGCTTCGTCGTCGGTTTCGGGGGCTTCCACCTCTTCCTCTTCTGCTTTCTCTCCTTCCTCCTCATTTGAGGTCATGAAGTCGTTGAGGTTCACGTGGCTGCTCTTGATGTTGAGTTGTCCCTTGAGGGTTTCATCCTTGAGTGCAAAGGCCATGTAGTTCTCGAATCGGCAATCGGCAGTGATGTCATTGTCTCCGATGAGCACGCGTGTCTCGCTCAGGTTGAGGTAGCGGGGGGTGAAGGCAAAGGTCGATTGCTCGATAGCAATCTCGGGGAGTCCCTCCATATTCACGTTCATATCGTTGAGCTGGAGGGTTCCATTAGCTTTGAAACGATCATATTGCTCCTTCTCGATGTAGGATAGTCGGCCACCGAAGCTCATGTCTGCTTTGACGATACCGCTCAGGGTGATATCCTCCAGGGGGTATACATCCTTCACCTTGCCTAAGTTGAGAGTACCCTTTGCGGTAACACCGAAGTCGGGGTCACTGATGGGGTTCTTTACCTGTGCCGTGATGGCGAAGGGGTTGTTGAGCATGCTCAGACTGAATCGTTCGATGTGGAGTGTGGTGAGGTCGATGTCGCCTCCAGGGTTGCTGGCACGTGCCGATACCTGTATGTTGTCGATGCCTGCGGGTAGGGCAGGGTAGCGGAAGTTTGCGTCGCTAACCTTGAGTTCCGCCTCAAATTGGGGCAGGATAGTGTCGGTGAGCTCACCCTTGGCAAAGGCATGTAGGCTTACAGTGCCCTCTGCCTTGAGGTCTTCGAAGTCCTTGGCATAGATGGCTGGGATGAGCGAGAGGAGCTCCTTGAAACTGATGTCCGAGGTGTTCAGCTTCAGGTCCATGCTCATGGGCTTATCGGCAGGCATGGCGGCCCATCCGTCGATGGTGGCACGTATGGCGTTGAGCGATAGGGAGTTCTCCTTCAGGGTATAATGTCCGTTGGCAAAGTCGGCATCAATGT
The DNA here is from genome assembly GCA_045654565.1 of Bacteroidaceae bacterium. Classification (GTDB taxonomy): domain Bacteria; phylum Bacteroidota; class Bacteroidia; order Bacteroidales; family Bacteroidaceae; genus UBA1189. The sequence goes on along the minus strand of JAZONP010000193.1, from coordinate 17,763 downwards.
CGAGATGGGCGCCCAGTCGTGCATTGTTCAATAAGGGCACACCGTCCATCTTGAAGGTGAGTGCTTTGATGGCAGCCTCGAGGCTGAGCAAGGCGCGATCAGAGGCCATGTCGCCACTACAAGTGGCGCCGAAGTTCTCAATCTGGGCATACATGCCTGCCTGACGGTCGTCGTAGATGATGTTGAGGTTGTCAACAGAAACCTTCTGCAATAATATACGGAAAGCGCTTGCGGTGGTATCCTCGGGCTCTTCGACCTCTTCTTCGGTGGTGGGCACGATGTCCCAGTTGGCTCGTCCGTCTTCGAGCACGATAGCCTTCAGATCGGTGTCGGCGAGGAGCACTTTGGTGATGTCAAATCCACTGTTGCCAAAGATTGACATGACGTTTACTGCTGCCTCGGCACGGCCCACATAGGCCAGCGTGTCGTGGGCAAACTCCTCCTTGCCGTGGATCCAGAATCCCTCGATGCTTACCGAGGCTTGAGGAAACTCGCGGAAGAGGCTGATGCCTAGGTCGTCGAAACCAAACTCAGCATGGATATACTTGCTCGCTTCGCTGAGAACGCTCTCTTTAATCTTATCCTTAAAAGCCAATGGGATGATAGCCATGGCTGCAATAATACACACCAAGACAATTCCGACAATCTTTGCTAATTTTTTCATACTTATTATATAATAGGTGTTGCAATCTGTACAAAGGTAATGTAAAATTTCGCCAAACTGAAATTTTGCTTTACTTTTGTGCCGTTTTTGCAGAACACTATGATAAGTATTGAGAATCTCAAGGTTGAGTTTGGCGCTACGCCATTGTTTGAAGGAGTCAGTTACATCATTAATCCCAAAGACCGCATAGCCCTCGTGGGTAAGAATGGTGCGGGCAAGAGCACCATGCTCAAGATATTGGCCGGCATGCAACAGCCCACCGATGGTACGGTGAGCATGCCCAAGGGTATCTCGGTGTGTTACCTTCCTCAGGTGATGAAGCTGACCGATGAGCGCACCGTCCGCGAGGAGACCGAGCAGGCCTTTGCGCACATCAGCGAGCAGAAGGCGATGCTCGACGCACTGGCAACGGAGATGGCCGAGCGTACCGACTATGAGAGCGAGGAGTACCACGAGCTCATCGACCGCTTCACGCGTGAGAACGAGCGTTTCCAGATCATCGGTGGGGCCAACTACCATGCCGAGATGGAGCAGACGCTGGTGGGCCTGGGCTTCAGCCGCGACGACTTTGACCGCCCCACATCGGAGTTCTCGGGCGGATGGCGTATGCGTATCGAGTTGGCCAAGCTCCTGCTCCAGCATCCCGATGTGCTGCTCCTCGACGAGCCCACCAACCACCTCGATATCGAGAGTATACAGTGGCTCGAGAACTTCCTTGCACGCAATGGTAAGGCCGTAGTGCTCGTGAGTCACGACCGTGCTTTCATCAATAACGTGACCAATCGTACCATCGAGATTACCTGTGGCACCATCCACGACTATCGTGTGAAGTACGATGAGTATGTCGTGCTACGTCGTGAGCGACGCGAGCAGCAGCTCCGCGCCTACGAGAACCAACAGAAGGAGATTGCCGACATCACCGACTTTATCGAACGCTTCCGCTACAAGCCCACCAAGGCCATCCAGGTGCAGAGCCGCATCAAGCAACTCGAGAAGATGGTGCCCGTGGTCATCGATGAGGAGGACCGCAGCACCCTGCGCCTCAAGTTCCGCCCGGCACAGCGTAGCGGCAACTATCCCGTCATCTGCGAAGATACATCTAAGAGTTATGGCGACCACCTCGTGTTCAAGAACGCCACGCTCACCATACACCGTGGCGAAAAGGTTGCCTTTGTGGGTAAGAATGGTGAGGGCAAGTCCACGCTCGTCAAGTGCATCATGGGCGAGATACCCTTCGAGGGTAAGCTCACCATCGGGCACAATGTGGAGATAGGCTACTTTGCCCAGAATCAGGCACAAATGCTCGACGAGGAGCTCACCGTATTCGACACCATCGACCGCGTGGCAGTGGGCGACATACGCCTCAAGATACGAGACATCCTGGGCGCCTTCATGTTTGGTGGTGAGGCATCCGACAAGAAGGTCAAGGTACTCTCGGGTGGCGAGCGTAGCCGCCTGGCCATGATCAAGCTCCTTCTCGAGCAGGTAAACCTGCTCATCCTCGACGAGCCCACCAACCACCTCGACATGCGCTCCAAGGATGTGCTCAAGGAGGCCATCCGCGACTTCGATGGCACGGTGATTGTGGTGAGCCACGACCGCGAGTTCCTTGACGGTCTCGTGACCAAGGTTTACGAGTTTGCCGGTGGTAAAGTGCGTGAGCACTTGGGTGGCATCTACGACTATCTGCAGAAGAGGGGCGGCGCCATGGAGGGAGCTCCCATCAAGAACCTGAGCGCCCAATGTTCGCCGAGCACCAGCAATGCTCCGGCAAGCGAAGCAAAATCCTCGGGTGGAGCTGCCGACTATGCCGCCCGTAAGGAGCAGGCCAAGCAGCAGCGCAAGTTGCAGAAGCGTGTCGAGGAGTGCGAGAAGCGTGTAGCCAAGATAGAGGCCGAGCTCAAGGAAATCGAAGAGTGGATGGCAACACCCTCTGGAGCGGCCAACCAAGCCCTCTTCGAGCAGTATGCCCAGCTGAAGAACACCCTCGCCGAGGCCGAAGCCGAGTGGGAAGAGGCGATGATGGCGCTCGAGGAGTAACCCCAAGGAACAACGTAAATCATTATAAACAATATGCACGGATTAGGTACAATCTTACTGCTCATCGTGTCAAACATCTTCATGACGTTCGCATGGTATGGGCACTTGAAGCTTCAGCAGATGAAGCTCGTCTCAGACAACACACCGCTCTACATCATCATCCTCATCAGCTGGTTCCTGGCGCTCTTCGAGTATGCCTGCCAGGTGCCGGCCAACCGTATCGGCTTCGTGGGTAATGGTGGCGCCTTCACGCTCATGCAGCTCAAGGTCATCCAGGAGGTCATCTCCATCGCTATCTTCACCCTCTTTACCATTGTCTTCTTCAAGGGAGAGGCGTTGCAGTGGAATCACTTTGTAGCCTTCGGCTGTCTCATTGCCGCGGTGTTCTTTGTGTTCCTCAAATGATTGGCAATATACACGTAATTACAAACCATATGAAAACAAAAACATTATCAACGCTGGCCGTGGCGGCTCTTGTCACCGTGGCTTGCACAAACAACAAGACTATGGAATCAGGTATCAGACTTGAGAATCTTGACACGACCGTCATTGCTGGTGATGATTTCTATCAGTATGCTTGTGGCGGTTGGATGAAGAATCATCCGCTCACGGGCGAGTATTCACGCTTCGGCACCTTTGACAAGTTGGCCGAGGACAATCGCGAGCAGTTGCGCACGCTCATCGCTGACATTGCCGCACAGGAGAACGAGGTGGGCACTGTGGCACAGAAGATTGGTGACCTCTACAATATGGCTATGGACAGTACGGCTCGCAATGAGCGCGGGATGGAGCCCATACGTCCTGTGTGGGAACGCCTTGGTGCATTGAAATCCAACAGTGAGGTGATGCCTCTCGTGGCCGAGCTCTCTCGCAAGGGCATGGGCAGCTTCTTCCATGTGTATATCGATGCCGACATCATGGATAGCAAGCAGAACCTCGTGCAGATCTATCAGGGTGGCATCGCATTGGGCGAGAAGGAGTATTATCTTGATACCGACGAGGCCACTACCAACATCCGCGAGTCCTACAAGAAGCACATCGTGAACATGTTCCGCTTGGCAGGGTTGGATGAGAAGGCCGCAACAAAGAAGATGGAGGCCGTGATGAAGATCGAGACCGCCATTGCCGAGAAGTCATACAGTGCCGTAGAGCAGCGCAACCCCGCAGCCAACTATCACAAGATGACCCTGGCCGAGTTGCAGAACGAGTTCAAGGGTATTGACTGGAACAATTACTTCACCATCCTTGGCATCCATGGTTTGGAGGAGCTCAGTGTGTCGCAGCCCGAGCCCTTGGCCGAGGTGGCTCGCATAGTCAGCGAAGAGCCTATCGAGAACATCGTGGCCTACTTGCAGTGGAACCTTCTCAACGGCTCGGCAGGCGAGCTTAACGATGCGTTTGGCGACGAGTCATTCGACTTCTATGGTCGCATCCTTAGCGGTCGCAAGGAGCAGCAGCCCCGCTGGAAACAGGCTGTTGGTGTGGTAAACAATGTACTCGGCGAGGCTGTAGGTCAGATGTATGTCGAGAAATACTTCCCCGCAGCAGCTAAGGAGCGCATGATAGACCTCGTGAAGAACCTCCAGGTCGCTCTGGGTCAGCGCATCGATGCACAGGATTGGATGAGCGACAGCACCAAGATGCGTGCTCATGAGAAGCTCAACTCATTCATCGTAAAGGTAGGTTATCCCGACACATGGAAGGACTATACCGCACTCGTCATCGACCCGTCGAAGAGCTATACCGAGAATCTCATGGCAGCCAACGAGTTCTTCTGGAACGATATGATTGCCCGCAAGTATGGCAAGCCTGTCGACAACACCGAGTGGTTCATGACACCTCAGACGGTGAACGCCTACTACAACCCCACGACCAACGAGATATGCTTCCCTGCTGGTATCCTCCAGTATCCCTTCTTCGATATGAATGCCGACGATGCCTTCAACTATGGAGCTATCGGTGTGGTTATCGGTCATGAGATGACTCACGGATTTGATGATCAGGGTCGTCAGTTCGACAAGGATGGTAACCTCTCTGACTGGTGGGCACCAGGTGATGGTGACAAGTTCAAGGAGAAGACTCAAGTTCTCGTGGATCACTTCAACAAGATCGAGGTGCTGCCTGGCCTCTTTGCCAATGGCGAGTTCACCTTGGGTGAGAACATTGCTGACCATGGTGGTCTGATGGTGTCATACCAAGCCTTCAAGAACGCTACAGCCAAGGAGGCACTGCCCACTATCGATGGGTTCACTCCCGAGCAGCGTTTCTTCCTCGCTTACTCTACCGTATGGGCTGGTAACATCCGTGATGAGCAGATCCGTGTATACACCAAGAGTGATCCCCACTCATTGGGTCGCTGGCGCGTGAATGGCACATTGCCTCACATCGATGCTTGGTATGAAGCCTTCGGCATCACCCCCGAGCATAAGCTCTACATCCCTGCCGAGGAGCGTGCTCAGGTGTGGTAAGCATGGAGCTTCGCAACGATTTTTGCAATAAATAAATTCCCTGCGAAATATCCCTCTCTGCGCTCGGGATGACAGAGACCTCCGGGAATAGCTCCATATCATTACAATAGACAAAAGCCCCACTCTTGATGGCAACATGCTGCAAGAGTGGGACTTTTGCGTGTTAAATAATGTGTAAAAAGACAAAAATACAGGCTATATCCCATAAGTTAGAAAAAAAAACACTACCTTTGTAGAAAATTTGTAAATACTAACGATTAATTAAAACCTATTTCGAATATGAAGAAAAGTGTATTGTTCGGATTGTTGAGCGTGTTGCTCGTGTTTGCTTCTTGTAAGTCTAAGGAGAGTGCCTACAAGCAGGCCTACGAGAAGGCAGTGGCTCAAGAGACTACTCAGGTGCAGACAAATACAGCTACAGTTACTCCGGTTGAGTCAACTCCCGTAGCCGTTGACTACGATGCAGCTCCCGTGCGTCAGGAGCAGGTAGCAGTAGTTTCTGTTAGTGGCGACTTGAAGGACTATAGTGTAGTGTGCGGTAGCTTCTCATTGCAGGCCAATGCACAGAACTTGAAGGAGTACCTTTTAGACGAGGGCTACAAGGCCGGTATCGTGAAGAACGTACAGAAGAACATGTTCCGTGTCATCATCGGTTCGTACGACACCAAGGCCGAGGCTGCTAAGGCACGTGAGGCGTTCAAGCTGAAGTATCCCAGCCGTGCAGACTTCCAGGGCTCATGGATCCTTTACAACAAGTAAAATCCACACAAAAAACCATAACAAGAAGGGTGGCCACACACGGTCGCCCTTTATTTTGATTTTTTAATATCCAATTGTCACATAACTTTTGTACCTTTGCACTACGTATGGCTCGAATACTTGCGATTGACTACGGAAAGAAACGTACTGGACTGGCAGTGACCGATGTGTTGCAGCTCATTGCCAACGGACTCACTACGGTGCCCACACATACGTTGATGGACTTCATCCTCGACTATGTGAAGCGCGAGCCGGTGGAGCGCATTGTCGTAGGCTTGCCCAAGCAGATGAACAATCAACCCTCCGAGAACATGGTGCGTATCGAGCCCTTTGTGAACCGCCTGCGCAAGGTGCTCCCCGACATCCCGGTAGAGTATGTCGACGAACGCTTCACCTCGGTGCTGGCACATCAGGCCATGCTTGATGGTGGGCTAAAGAAGAAAGACCGCCAGCGCAAGGAGTTGGTCGACGAGATCAGTGCCACCATCATTCTGCAGAGCTACATGGATAGCCGCAAGTTTAGAGTGTAGGATGTAGTGTTTAGGGTATAGTGTGTAAGGTTTGTAGATCCATCCCCAATTTCTGATTTCTAATTTTTAATTGTCAATTATCAATTATCAATTTAATATGATTCTCCCCATTTATACCTACGGACAACCCGTATTGAGAAAAGAGGCCGAGGATATCACCCCCGACTATCCCGAGTTGAAAGAGTTGGTGCAAAACATGTTTGAGACCAATGACCGCGCCGATGGCGTGGGCCTTGCTGCTCCGCAGATTGGTCTTCCCATCCGCGTCGTAATCGTAGACCTCACCCCCTTGGCCGAGGATATGCCCGAGTATGCCGACTTCAAGCGTGCATACATCAATGGCTACATCGTAGATGAAGAGGGCGAGACCATCCTCATGGACGAGGGTTGCCTCAGTCTCCCCGGCATTCACGAGAAGGTGCCTCGCGCAGAGAAGGTACGCATACAGTATGTCGACGAGAACTTCGTCGAGCACGACGAATGGGTCGAGGGCTTCCTGGCTCGTGTCATCCAGCACGAGTTTGATCACCTTGAGGGTAAGGTGTTCACCGACCGCATCTCGCCGCTTCGTCGCCAGATGAACAAGGCCAAGTTCAACGCCCTGCTCTCCGGTAAGGTACGCTGCGACTACAAGGTCAAGGCTGTAAAGAAGTAAGCGCTTCGCTTAGGGTGTAGTGTTTAGAGTTTAGTGTTTAGAGTTAGGCGTAAGTTGCTGCTGTGCTTGCTCCTTCTGGGTACGTTGCTATCCAAGGCGCAGGTGAACACCGACCACATGATGCGGGTCGGCCGTAACGCATTGTACTATAGCGACTACGTGTTGTCGATACAATACTTCAACCAAGTCGTCAATGCCAAGCCCTATCTGCACGAGCCCTACTTCTTCCGTGGATTGGCCAAGTTCTACCTCGACGACTTCACCGGTGCCGAGGCCGACTGCTCCGAGGCCATCCGCCGCAATCCCTTCGTTGTTGACTGCTATCAGCTGCGCGGCATCGCCCGTGTGAACCAAGCCAAATACTCCGAAGCCATCGACGACTACCGCAATGCCCTGCGTCATGCCCCCGAGAACGAAGGCCTGTGGCACAACCTTGCCCTCTGCTATGCCAACCTCAAGGACTACGACGCCTCTGTCGGCGTGCTCGACACGATCGTGCGCATCATGCCCGGCTATGCCCCGGCACTCAACATGCGTGCCCAGATACACATACAGCAAGAGGACACCGCCTCCGCACTAGCCGACCTCGAGGCCTCGCTCAAAATCAACCGATACGACTCCGAGGTGTATGCCACGCGTGCTCTCCTGTATGCCAAGCAGGAACGCTACGAGGAGGCCGAGGCCGACCTCACCTATGCCATCTACCTCAACCCCAAGAGCAGCTACTACATCAATCGTGCGCTCACTCGCTACCACCGCCAAGAGCTGCGCGGAGCTATGAGCGACTACGACCTGGCACTCGATCTCGACCCCAACAACGTGTTGGGCCATTACAATCGTGGCCTGCTGCGTGCCCAAGTGGGCGACGACAACCGTGCCATCGAGGATTTCAACGTTGTCATCGACTATGAGCCCGACAACATGATGGCCATTTTCAACCGCTCCCTGCTGCTGACGCAGACGGGCGATCTCGAGGGAGCCGAGGCCGACCTCGACCGCGTGCTCGACGAGTATCCCAAGTTCCTCTATGGCTACCAGTGCCGTGCCGATGTGCGTCGCAAGCTAGGCAAACTGAGAGAGGCCGAGCAGGACGAGCTCGTGGTGCTCCGTGCCCAACTGGAAGAGCAGAACCGCCTTCTGGCAGGTCGTAACGAAGACGATAACGATAACGAAGACGATAATACACGTAAGGAGTCAGACAAGAACATCAAGAACTATCGACGCCTTGTGGTGGCCGACGATGCCGTGAGCGATAGCGAGTTCACCTCGGCCTATCGTGGCAAGGTGCAAAACCGCAATGTCTATGTCGCCCTGCAGCCCCTCTTTGCGCTCACCTACTACAACAAGGAGAGTGAGGTGGGGCGCATCATCCACTACCACCACTACCTGGAGCTCATCAAGCGCAGCGGTGAACTGCCCCTCCCGCTGCTCGTCACCGCATCGGAGCGTGCCCTCGATGAAGAGCAGATCGCCTTCCACTTCAAGGATATCGATGCGCAGACGGCCCTGTTTGCCGATGTCGACGAAGAGGATGCCGAAGAGGATGCGCAGGGAGCCATCCACCACTTTGCCCGCGGACTCGACTTCTACCTCGTGCAAGACCTCGAGGCAGCCATTGACGACTTCACCCAGGCCATCATCATAGACGGCACCCTGTGGCTCTCCTACTATGCCCGTGCCGTGGTGCGCTACAAGCAGGTCGAGCTCCTACGTGCCGACGGGGAGAGTGGGGGAGAGCACACCCTCTCATCGCCTGCCGACTTCATCGTCGATGCCCGCCTCAATGACTATCAGCTCATCCTTGCCGACTTGAACAAAGCCATCGACCTCGCTCCCGACTTTGCCTACACCTACTACAACCGTGGCAATGTCCTGTCGCATCTCAAGGACTACCGTGCAGCCATCGTGAGCTACGACGAGGCCATCGCCCTGGAACCCTCCTTGGCTGAAGCCTACTACAACCGCGGCCTCACCCACATCTTCCTCGGTGAGAACGCCCGTGGCATAGCAGACCTCAGCAAAGCTGGCGAGCTGGGACTCTACAGCGCCTACAACCTCATCAAGCGCTTCGCAGAGTAGGCATTGGCGTAAGTCACAATTGACAAGTGACAAGGTTTGTCCCAGCGAGTAAGAGTCAAGTTTGCTTGAACTCTTGCAACGAGCTCTGCCAAAGCTCAGCGGAGCTAATTGACAATTTTCCTCGCGAAGGACCTAAAACGGGTGGGTTATGTAGGGGCAGGGTCTGCCTGCCCTTGCAAGCATACACCTAACACACGTTGATTTTATTTTCACGCGGAGGCGGATTTTCTTTATCATACGCAGATTACGCGGATTTCTTTTTTTCTCACACAGATTACACGAAACGTGTTCGCCGCCCGAACCTTTAGGTCGCTGGCCCAAAGGGGAAAAGCAAGGGGCTAAAGGCAATCTCACAGAGGCTGCATCGCAAGGAGTGCTCGCAGCTGTCGGCTTACCGCCGAGTGTATACATCTCGGAGGACAAGTACGAACGTAGCAAGTGCTCTCCGTGACAAATCTTGTACCAGCGAGCGCAATCGAGATTCAACGAAGTTAATCCGCACCATTCTGCGGATACCTCGTTATCGTTTCGTTTTCGTTGGCGCGACACGCCAACCTATCCTACAGCATGAGTCGGTAGATGTTTGCGATATCCTCCTCTTTCAGTTTCACGAATCGGCCCAGGCTGCCGTCGCCCTCGTTACCGTAGGCTGCCGTATGGGCCAGATAAGGGATATCCTCCTCCTTGCCGCCCAGCTCGGTCATCGTCTGGGGCATACCGATCGACTTCAAGAAGTTGCGGAAGGCCTCGATACCCGCCTTTGCGGTGCGCTCGGGGTGCTGGAAGTCCATGGCACATCCCCACACCCGATGGGCCACCTGCGCAAAGCGCATCACATCATGCTGCATCGTGTATTCCATCCAGGCGGGAAACACCACAGCCAGTCCGGCACCATGGGCACAGTCGTAGAGGGCCGACAGCTCGTGCTCCATATCGTGGCTTGCCCAGTCCTGCTCACGTCCCACACCGCAGCAGTTGTTGTGTGCCATCATGCCCGCCCACATGATATTGGCCCGTGCCTGATAGTCGTCGGGGTTGGCGATCACCTTGGGTGCTTCGTTGATCATGGTCATCAGCAAGGCCTCGATGACGCGGTCGGTCACCTCCACATCCTGGGTGTTGGTGAAGTAACGTTCAAACAGGTGCGCCATGATGTCGGTGACGCCACAAGCCGTCTGATAGGCGGGAAGCGTCTGTGTGAGCGCAGGGTTCAAGATAGAGAACACCGGACGGTATGCTTCGCCCGAGGCTCCACGCTTGAGCATGCCCTCCTCCTTGGTGATCACCGAGTCGGGACTGCCCTCGCTACCCGCAGCAGCAATGGTCAGTATGGTGCCCACAGGCAGTGCCTCGGTGACAGGCTTGCCCATGTAGAAATCCCAGAAGTCCCCATCATAGACGACGCCCGCAGCGATTGCCTTGGCCGAGTCGATGGTGCTTCCGCCGCCCACAGCCAGGATGAAGTCGACCCCCTCCCGACGGCACAGGTCGATGCCCTCATACACCAACCCACTACGGGGATTGGGCTGCACGCCACCCAGCTCCACATATGCAATGCCATCGGCCTCCAAGGACGCCTTGACACGCCCGAGCAGACCCGTGCGCACCACGCTACCGCCACCGTAATGAATCAAGACCTTTGACCCACCGAAACGCTTGACATACTTGCCCACCGCGTTCTCCTTGTCCTTACCAAACACAAAGTAAGTGGGGCTGTAAAAAGTAAAATTGTTCATATATATCCTCCTGTATTTTATTTCTGATTTTTGAATTATGAATTATGATTTATGATTTCCATCCGGATGGCTAATTCGTTATCGTTATCGTCTTCGTTATCGTTATCGTTTAGTGTGTAGTCTGTTGTCTATTAACTTATCTTGCAGCAAAAGTAAAAAGAATTTCCCGACAAACAACGCAATCCTCAAAGTTTTTCAGTTACCCAAAGTATCTTGTCATCCAGAAACGAAGGCGTCAGCGACCTAAAGGGTAAACTTGGCTCAGCGAGAGCAGCCGAAACTCGCATTGTCTTCGATTGACAATGCAAAGATACTACACAGGAATTTGAGGCTCCGACTTAATGCAAATAACTGCAAACAACTGCAAATAACTTTTGCTTAGTGTGTTGATAATGAGCGAGAAATATTTTTTTTTACTTTTTGCGCTGCCGCATGTGCCTCGCGCCCTTGCATAGCCTCCCTCCCGAAGCGGAGCAGCCCTGCACCGCACACTGTCGCACCTGCGGCAGATTGGCGGCCCACCTGCGGCAAAATCCTAACTCCTAACTCCCGATTAAAATAAACATCCGCATCTCTGTCATCTCGAGCAATGCGAGAAATCCCGCTCTGGGACTATGTACGTTGCGTGAGACTCTGCAAGTTCCCTCGGTGCAGCTGAAGCAGCACTCCTTTGGAGAACTAAAGTTCTCATCGTCGCAACCGACGCTTATCTCGCGTCGGCGGGATGACACAACAGCCCCTAAACCCTACACCCTACACCCTACACCCTACACCCTACACCCTACACCCTAGTTTCCTAACTCCTAATTCCTAATTCCTAATTTTTTTACGCGCCACGCGGGGAGGTAGACAGTAGACAGTAGACAATACACCTGCGCTGTGTCGGCTGCGAGTATGCACTATATATAGGGGCTTATTTAAGTATTATATATACTATGTATATCTAATACAAAAATAAGAGTTTTTACCATTCACTATTTTCATCTATCGGGAGAGAGCGTATATTAATTGTCTACTGTCTACCGTCTACCTCTTGCAAGTCTTTTCCTAAAAAAAATCATCTCCTGTCCCACGTTATGGGACAACGTAGGGCTATCTTTGCGTCGTGAATGATGAAACGAAAAAAATAAAAGTCGAAGTAGGCTACAAGGAGAATACCAAGCAGCTCACCCGAGCACAAGTGAGGACGATAGTCCAGTTTCTCGGCGAGCCGTAAGTTCTGTTGATCCTCCTTAATAAATCAGCCACCTCGGATGAGCGAGCAGTCATCTGGGGTGGTTTTCTCTTTGTCCTCCACCGCGCTATAGGAATAGAAAATTTTGATTTTGTAGAACGGAAACCGTACGCTTTTACCTCATTATTTGCCCCATTCGCCCCTTTTTTTGGTATATTTTTGCTATTTTAACGAATTAAATCTACTTTTGCACCCATTAAACCTACGGCGTATCGCTCTGTGGACGGAGCCGTATTAAAAACCAATTTATGAAAAAAACTTTAGTAGACTTATTTGAGGAATCAGTTCGCAAATATCCGAACAATACCTTCCTCTTGGAAAAGACAAACAAAGAATTTGAACCCACGACCTATGTACAGGTAAAGGATATGGTATACCAGCTCGGTGCTGGCCTCCAGGCCCTCGGTGTGAAGAAGGGTGACAACATGGCTCTCCTCAGCGAGGGACGTAACATGTGGGTCATCGGTGAGCTGGCCATGTTCTATGCCGGTGCAGCCAACGTGCCCCTGTCGATCAAGCTCGAAGAGAGCAACGACCTCATGTTCCGTCTCCTTCATGGCGATGTGAAGTATATCATGGTGTCGGGCACCCAGCTCAAGAAGGTGCGTCTCATCAAGGACAAGCTCCCCGCCGTGGAGAAGATCATCGTGTTTGATGCACAGGAGAGCTACGAGGATCGCGAGATAGCTCTCACTGAGGTGCAGGCGATGGGCGATGAGTGGCTCAAGACTCACACCATGGAGGAGTTTCTCGCCGTGGGTAAGTCATTGCAGAACGATGACATCGCTACCATCACCTATACCAGCGGTACCACCGCAGACCCAAAAGGCGTGGTGCTCACACACCGTAACTACACCTCTAACGTGGAGCAGGCACGCACACTCGTGAACATCGACGAGACATGGCGCACACTCATCATACTGCCCCTTGACCACTGCTTCGCACACGTGGTAGGATTCTACATCATGATGGCTGCCGGTGCTACGGCTGCTACCGTACAGGTGGGCCGCACAGGTGCCGAGACCTTGCGCAACATACCTATTAATATCAAGGAGGTGAAGCCTCACTTCATCCTCAGCGTGCCCTCATTGGCTAAGACCTTCAAGAAGAACATCGAGAGCAACATCAAGAAGAAGGGTGCCATGACCGAGCGTCTCTTCCGATGGGGTATGGCCATCAATCAGTGCTACTACGGCGACAGCAACCTCGACCGCAAGGGCCTGCGTGCGTTGCTCAAGCCCCTCGTGTCATTGTTTGACAAGGTGGTCTTCTCCAAGGTGCGCGAGGGCTTCGGTGGCGAGATCAAGTTCTTCATAGGCGGTGGTGCCTTGCTTGACAAGGACTTGCAGAAGTTCTACATCGGTGTACGCATGCCCATGTTCCAGGGTTATGGCTTGTCGGAGGCTACTCCCGTTATCTCATCCAATGGTCCCGACCTGTATCGCTTCGGCTCGAGCGGTAAGCTCGTGAAGCCCATCGAGGTGAAGATCTGCGACGCTGAAGGTAAGGAGCTTCCCACGGGTGAGCTTGGTGAGATCGTGGTGCGCGGTGAGAACGTGATGAAGGGTTACTGGAAGAATCCCGAGTCGACTGCCGATACCGTACGCGACGGCTGGCTCTACACCGGTGACCTCGGTTACATGTCTGAGGAGAACCTCCTCTACGTGAAGGGTCGCTTCAAGAGTCTGCTCATCTCAAGCGATGGCGAGAAGTACAGCCCCGAGGGTATCGAGGAGGCATTCGTCGAGCACCTGCCCACCGTGGATCAGGTGATCCTCTACAACAACCAGTCACCCTATACCATCGCACTCCTCGTGCCCAACAAGGAAAACATCCGTGCTCGTCTCAAGGAGCAGGGTCTCGACCTTACCACAGAGGAGGGTCGCAAGGCGGGTGTGCAGCTCATCGATGCCGACATCGCCCGCTTCAAGAAGGGTGGCGACCTCGCCGAGCTCTTCCCCGACCGTTGGTTGCCTAGCACCTTTGCCGTGTTGCCCGAGGCATTCACCGAGCAGAACGGTATGATGAACAGCACCATGAAGATTGTGCGCGGTAAGATTGAGAAGGCTTACGCTGATCGTATCGAGAGCCTCTACACTCCTGAGGGCAAGAGCTGTCTCAACGAGAAGAACCTCGAGTCATTGAAGTAGTTCAATCGCAGCAATAGATAGGAGAGGGGAGCACTTGTGTGGTGTTCCCCTTCTTGTTTTTGAAATGATATAGCAGTTTTCCAAAGCGTCTTGTGTCATTTCGAACAAAGCGAGACAACCTTTAGGTCGCCGGCCAAAGGGAAAGGCAATCCCGCAGACGCCCTGATTAAGTCGCATCGCGAGATCCCTCTCCCTGCTCGGGATGACAGAGATTTATGGGTAAACTGCTATATTATTTCCTTTATTTATTTATGGTAATTCATGGGGCTATTCATAGTAATTTGTGCTCAAAGAAAAAGATAGTTGACGCAATGCCACGAACCTTCAGGTGTAGTGAGAAGAAATTTTAGACTGTTAAGTTCGATTAGAACCCCCAATAAAAAGAGGAGCACCCATCGGCGCTCCTCTTGCTTTATGCGTTGTGGTATTACTTCAACCACTTATCTAACCACTCGAAGTAGGTGCGTTGCCACAGGATGCCATTCTGCGGACGCAGTATCCAGTGGTTCTCATCGGGGAAGACGAGCAGCTGGGCAGGCACGCCACGAAGGATGGCCGCGTTGAAGGCCGCCATGCCTTGTGAGGCGAGGATGCGGAAGTCTTTCTCGCCATGGATGCAGAGGATGGGGGTGTCCCACTTGTCGACGAAGCGGTGGGGCGAGTTGCTGTAGGTGTGCTCGGTCATCTTGTTCTTCTCCCAGTAGGCACCGCCGAGGTCCCAGTTGGCAAACCATGACTCCTCGGTCTCGAGGTACTGTTGCTCGAGGTTGAAGATGCCCGAGTGGGAGATGAATGCCTTGAAGCGCTTGTCGTGATGACCTGCGAGCCAATACACCGAGAAGCCACCGAACGAGGCACCCACACAACCGAGGCGGTCGGCATCCACGTAGGGCTCCTTGGCCATCTCATCGATAGCGGTGAGGTAGTCTTTCATACACTGGCCGCCATAGTCGCCACTGATGGCCTCGTTCCACTCCAGGCCGAATCCGGGGAGGCCGCGGCGGTTGGGAGCTACGATGATGTAGTCGGTGGCTGCCATGGTCTGGAAGTTCCAGCGGTAGCTCCAGAACTGGGTCACGGGGCTCTGCGGACCACCCTCACAGAAGAGCAGGGTGGGGTACTTCTTCGCAGGATCGAAGTGGGGAGGATAGATGACCCATGTGAGCATCTGCTTGCCGTCGGTCGTAGTCATCCAGCGGGGCTCCACCTTGCCGCGCTCTATCTGGTCATAGATGTGCTTGTTCTCTGTGGTGAGCTGTGTGAGCTCCTTGCCATTGGCGGGTGAGAAGCTATAGATCTCGTCGGCCTCGGCCATGGAGTGACGCTTGCAGAGTATCTGGTCGCCCATGAGGGTGATGCCACCAAAGTCATACTGTCCCTCGGTGAGCTGGGTGAGGGTGCCGTCGAGGTCGAGGCTATAGATCATGGTCGTGCCGTGCCATACACCGGCAAAGTAGAAGCCAGTGCCATCAGGGCGCCATACAAACTCATCCACGTTGCTATCGAAGGCACGGCTCACGAAACGCTTCTCTCCTGTGGCGAGATTCATCACATAGAGACGGTTCCAATCGCTCTCGTAGCCATCGCGCTCCATGCTCTGCCAAGCGATCATCGAGCCGTCGGGCGAGTATTGGGGGTTGGTGTCATAACCCATGTTCTTGTCTGTAGCATCGGCCTTGCAGATGTTGTGAGTCTCACCGGTCTCAATGTCGTAGAGGTAGATGTCGCTATCGGTGCTCTTTGAGTAGGCGGCACCCGTCTTCTTGCGGCAGGTGTAGGCAATGGTCTTACCGTCGGGGCTCCATGAGAATTGCTCCATGCCACCGAAGGGACGCATGGGGGACTCATAGAGTTCGCCCTCGAGGATGTCGCGAGGGTTGGTCACCACGTTGCCGTCAAAGTCGGCCAGGAAGGGGTGGGGGATCTCGTCGACCCACTCGTCCCAATGCTTATACATGAGGTCGTTGATGACGCGTCCTGTGGTGTGTGGCAGGTCGGGGTGCTTGTCCACGGTCGAGGGACCGTTCTGCACGGTCATCACGAGGAGCACCTTGGTCTCGTCGGGAGAGAAACTGAAGCCCTCGAGGTCTTTCTCTGTGTTGGTGAGCTGGCGGCGCTCTGTGCCGTCGGGGTTCATCTCCCACAGTTGGTTGCTACCGCTGGCATTGCTCAGGAAGGCGATCTTGGTGCCACCCTTGATCCACACCATGTCGCCCTCGTTGGCTGTGGTGGTCGTGATCAGGCGCTGGCGCTTGCCGTCGGCCTTCATCGTGTAGATGACGCGGTGACTCTTGTTTTCGGGCACGCTATAGTATGATACCCCATAGGCGATGGTCTTGCCATCGGGCGAGGGGCTCACACTACCGATGCGGCCCATTGCCCATAGTGCTTCGGGTGTCATGCGTCCACTCTCAATGGTGATCTCGTTCTTGCCGATGAATCCAGGCTCGAGCTTGTCACCTCCAGTGCAAGAGCACAGAGCTCCTGCCATGACGGTTGTTGCCATAAGTAATGATGTTTTTGTCCAGTTCATAAGGTCTGTTTTTTTTAGCACTCATTGCCACCCCGTAAGCCTTGTAGCTGCGGAGTGACAATGAGTAAATGAATTATAAGTTGTACGTGTATGTGTCATTTATAGCGACTCGCCGAAGTCCTTGCGGAACTTCTCGGCCAACTGCTCTTGCCAGTAGCCCTTCTCCTTGAGTCGGCCCGAGAAGAAGCGGAGCACTGAGGGCTCCTCCACCCACTCGAGTCCACCGATGAGCTCGCGGTTGTCCCAGAGCCACTTCACGCGGTCGGCCACATACTTCAGTTGGGATAGGGTGTACACACGGCGAGGCACAGCAAGGCGCATGAGCTCGAGCTCAGCATAGGGCTCTGTACCATCAGGGTTGCGCTGTTCAGAGAGTGTTCCGCGCTCCATTCCACGAATACCACTGGCAATGTAGAGCGCTGCGGCCACGGCGGCAGCAGGGTATTGGTCGTGAGGCATGTCGGGCACGAAGGCTCCCGCGTTGAGGTGACATCCCAAGCCACCTGCGGGGAGGATCACGGGCACACCATAGTCATCGAGCTCCTTAGCGAGGTAGTTGATAAACTCGGGACCCTGGCTGATGTACTCCATGTCGAGACTCTCGTAGAGACCCTGTGCCATAGCCTCCATCGAGCGCACGTCCATACCGCCATAGGTGAGGAATCCTTCGTAGAGGGGGATGTACTCGACCATCATCTTGGTGAACTTCTCATCCTTGCTGGTGATGATACCGCCCTTGGCGAAGCCGAGCTTGCGGGCCGAGAAGTAGATGATGTCGAAGTGGTCGGCCAAGAGGTGATAGATCGTCTTGAGATCCATATATTTGCATCGCGCCTCGCGGGTCTTCATGAAGTACACGTTGTCTTGCAATAGCGAAGCGTCGAGCACGCTGATGATGTTGTTGTCGTGGCAGAT